>JANNUE010000362.1:0-6808 GCA_031394895.1 Betaproteobacteria bacterium | reverse complement strand
CCTGCGCCGACAGGCCGACCGCGATGCTGCCGCGCGTGACGCGCTGCTCGCCCGCCAGGTCGCGCACATAGACGATGGAGGCGATGCGTCCGAGGGTCAGCGTGAGCTGCTCCAGCCGGCGCGCCGGCGCGACCGCCAGGGACTCGCGCAGCACCGTCTCCAGCCGCAGCGGCAGGGCGCTCTCTGCGCTTTTGTTGAGGGGAGCGGGCAAGGCCAGGCCCAGGCCCTGCAAATTGCTGGCCACCGTGAGTTCAGGCTCGCCCTGGCGAAAGCCCAGCACCGCGTTGTAAGCGGTGCTGCCGCTGGCATGCTGCGCCAGGCGCGCCAGAAACCCGAGTTCGCCGCTCTGGCGCAGCCCCTCGGCCGAGGCCACGCCGCTGGCGCGCAACTGGATCGTCGGCGTCAGGCGCGGCGCAGTGGAGCTGGCACCAGCCAGCGGCACACTTCCGCCATCGAGCCGGACGTCGCCGCCGAACATGCGTGCCTGACCATTGACCACGGAGAATCCGCTCTCTGAAAAATTGACGACGCCGCGCGCGCGCGCCAGCCGCGGGCTCTCGGGCGTGATTTGCATGTCGTTGCCGCTCAGCGTGACGCTGCCCTGCACGCTGGACTTGTCCAGCCTGGCAATTGGCAGCACCAGCTTGAATTTGTAGTCGGCGCTGGCATTGGCACTGGCGCGGCTCAGTGCCTGAGCGGTCAGCGCCGCCAGCGGCGAACCATTGACAATCGCCAGCGCGTCACTGAGCGCGCCGCGGCCGTCGGCACTGACCGTCACCGTGGCGTGGCTCAGGTCGGGCACGCTGGCCTCGACCTTGCCGAACAGCACACCGGCGTTGGCGCCGATGCGGGCGCGCGCGCCCTTGACCTGCAGTTGCAAGCGGTCAATCACCAGTTCGCCGTTGAGCTGTTGCAGTGTCGGCCACGGCAACGCATTGGCGCCCTGCAGGCTGGGCGGCACATAGGCGTAGGTCGCGTTTTGCACGTCAGCCGAAATGCGGAACTCGCCCTGCCTGGCGTCGGCGAACGGCATGTCGTGCAAATCACCCCTGACCTTGAACCGGGCGGCGTTGGCGCTGCCGCCCAGGATCGCGTCGCGCACGTAGTCGCGCGCCGCGCGGTGGATAACGGACGGCAGATAGCGGTAAACGCGCGCCGCGTCGGCCCGGCTCAGGCTGGCCTGCAAATCAAGCACGCCCGGGAACCTGGAGCGTGAGCGCGATTTGGCCGGGTCGCTGGTCTCCCACTTGATCTGGGCCTCGCCCTGGGCGTCGGCGTTGCTGAACTTCATATTGGGCAGTTGCACGGCAATCTGCTGGCCATTTATTTGCCAGCGCGCATCGGTCACCAACCGGGTCACGTCGATCACCGGCTCGTCAAATATTTTCGGAAAGGCCAGCGCGCCCTGCGCCAGGTTCACGCTGGCCTTGCCGCCCGACTGGTTGAAGTCAAACTCAACACTGGCGCCCCGCACACCGGGAATGCCGGCAACCGCCTGCACCTCCAGCGCGCTGACCTGGCCTTTCACGTCGTATTTACTCAAGGCCTGCAGCGGCCCGACCCAGTTGGCCTGGATGCGCTCGACCAGACCCTTGGGCGCGTGCGCCAGCACGGCGGCGCGGGCCGCCGGGTCAAACGGCAGGCGGTTCGCAATCTGCGCCAGTGCGCTCAGGTCCAGCCGGTCGGCCTGCAGTTCGCCATGCTCGGGCGTTTTGCCTTCAGCGCCCTGGTACTTGACGCTGACGTTGCCGCCCGGCCAGTGCAGTCCGTCGCTGGTATCGAACTGCAGCGCCTGAGTGGAAAACTCAAAGCCTGCGGCCTGCCGCTTGCCACCGAGGCGCCCGCGCACCGACTGCAGCTCGAGCGGCTGCAAGCCGGCGCCCAGCGTCACGTTGACTTGGCCCAGGGCCACGTCGGCGACGCCGCCAGTGACCTGTCCGCGGCTGACATCGAGCCAGGCGGTCAAGGCCCCGTTGCCCTGACGCAAATCGACATCGAGCCCGACATAGCGGCGCAACTCGGACAGGTCAACGCGGCTGAAAGCGGCGTACAACTGGCCGTCCCAGTTGCGCCAGCGCCCGCGGTGGGTCGCCAGCAGCGGCTGTACAAACAGGCCGCGCAGGCTGAAGCGCTCGCCCCAGGCCAGCGGCGGCGTCGCGTCCAGGCGCAGATCGTGCCGGCGCAACTTGTTGCGCACCACCAGATCGACCTGTTTGAGTTCGAGCGTCGGCGCCGCGCGCAGTTCATCGGTCCAGCGCACCGTGCCGTCATGAATGGCAAACTCGACCTGCGAGAAGAACCAGTCGATGGCGCCGTGGTCCGATCCGTCACGCTTCGAGAAGTCGATGCCGGCTATGTAGATCGTTCCGTCACTGGCGCGGCGGATGCTGAGTTCGGGCTGGTCGATGTAGAGCTGCTCAAAGCCCAGGAACAGCAGCGAAGTCGGCGACATCGCGGCCAGCACGCGCGGCAGGCGCAACGCCTCTCGGCCCTGCGCGTCGAACAGCTGCACGTTGGTCAGCTCAAACGACGGATTCATGCCGCTGGACTGGGCGGTAATGGCGCCAATGTGCACCGGCGCGCCCAGCAGCTGTGTCGCGCGCGCCTCGATGAACGGACGAAACTCGTCGATTCGCGGCACAATCAACCAGTGCAACGCGCCCCACATCGCTCCAAAGAGCAGCCACGCAGTCAAAGTCAAGCCCAAAGACCAGCTGGCAAAGCGGGTCAATTTCTTCGGCAGTACTGCTGGAGCGGGAGTCGCGTCAATCATCGGATAACTTGCGGATAGGACAGGAATTATGACTTGCCCGGCTTTGTCATCGCACTCGCGCTTCGGGCAGCGCGTGCGCCGGCGTTTTGAGGATCAAATGCATTTGCTGCCGGCCGGCCTGCCCGACCGGGCCAGCCTGGCGCAGACCTTCGAGGCGCTGCGCCGGCACGGCAACGATGTCGCTGCCGCCTTGCGAACACTGCGCCAGCTGGTGCTCGAGCGCCTGCTGTGCCTGGACTGCGATGCCCAGGCCACGCTGGCGCAAGTCACGCGGGTGATGACCGAACTGGCCGAATTCGCGCTGGCAGCAGCCTGCAGCGAAGTGCAGCAGACACTCGACCAGAACCACGGCATTGCGCGCGCCCAGAGCGGGCAGCGCGCCCAGTTGTGGGTCATCGGCATGGGCAAGCTCGGCGCGCGCGAGCTCAATGTGTCGAGCGACATCGACCTGATCTACGTCTATGACGAAGACGGCGAAACCGCCGGCAACGCGCAGGGCCGCGGGCAGATCTCCAATCAGGAGTACTTTGCCAAGGCGGTGCGTGCGATCTACACGCTGATCGGCGACACGACCGAACACGGCTTTGTGTTTCGCGTCGATCTGGCGCTGCGCCCGAACGGCAACTCGGGCCCGCCTGCGGTGTCTCTCGGCGCGCTGGAAGAATACCTGCATGTGCAGGGCCGCGAGTGGGAACGCTTTGCCTGGCTCAAAAGCCGTGTCGTGGCCCGCCTCGGCGCGCCTGACCAGAATACGGCACAAAGTCTGCGCAGCGTGGTGCTGCCGTTTGTCTTTAGGCGCTACCTGGACTACAACGTGTTCGACTCGCTGCGCGTGCTGCACCGGCAAATCCGCGACCATGCCAGCAAGCGCAGCGCCGGACATCCGGAGTGCGCCAATGACGTCAAGCTCGGGCGCGGCGGCATCCGCGAAATCGAATTCACCGTACAACTGCTGCAGGTCGTGCGCGGCGGCCAGTTTCCCGAGCTGCGTACCCGTCCCACGTTGAGCGCGCTAACGCGCCTGAGCAAGGCCGGCCTGATGCCCGAAAGCACGGCCCAGGCGCTGGCGCTGGCCTATGAATTCCTGCGCCGCGTCGAGCACCGCATCCAGTACCTGGACGATCAGCAGACCCATGTGCTGCCAACGCAGGACGCCGATCTGGAGTGGATCGCCAACAGCATGGGATACACCGCCGCGCGCCAGTTACTGCACCAGCTCGACCGCCACCGCGAACTGGTGGCGCAGGAGTTCGACGCGCTGCTGCACGACGGGTCGGACGAAAAGTGCAACACTTGCAACGGCGCCAAAGCCAGCCCCGGCACGCCTGACTTTGATGAACTGCTGGAACAGTTGCCCGTCGATCTGCGCGCCCGGCTGCTGGGCTGGCGCGAGCACCCGAGAGTGCTGGCGCTGCGCGAGGACGCGCGCATGCGCCTGCTGCGCCTGCTGGCACGCACCGCCCTGTGGGTGCGTCAGGCACGGGTCTCGGAGTCTGCGGCAGTGCGCCTGGTGGACTGGATTGAGCCGCTGCTGCGCCGCGAGAGCTACCTGGCGCTGCTGCTGGAGCGCCCGAACGTGCATGAGCGCTTGCTGCGCCTGCTCGGTGCCGCGCGCTGGCCGGCGCGCTACCTGATGCTGCACCCGGGTGTAATTGACGAACTGGCCGGCGCCCAGTTGCTCGAAGAGCGCTTTGCGCCGGCCGATTTCGAGCGCGAGCTCGACCAGCGCCGCGCCGCGCTGCGCAACACCGGCGAGGACGACGACGAGACACTGCTCAACCTGCTGCGCCGCGCCCATCATGCCGAAGTGTTTCGAACGCTGGCGCGCGATCTGGAGGGCCGACTCACGGTGGAACAGGTAGCCGACGATCTGAGCGCATTGGCCGACGCGGTGCTGCGCGTCACCACCCGCTGGTGCTGGAGCCGGCTCAAAAATAGGCACGGCGAGGCGCCACAAATTGCGATCATTGCTTACGGCAAACTCGGCGGCAAGGAACTCGGCTATGGCAGCGATCTGGACATTGTGTTCGTCTATCAGGACGCCGATGAACGTGCCAGTGAGGTCTATCCGGCGCTGGTGCGCAAGCTGATCAACTGGCTCACCGTCAAGACCGGCGAGGGCGACCTGTACGAGATTGACACCGAGTTGCGCCCGAACGGCAACTCCGGCCTGCTGGTCACCACCTTCGACGCCTACGCCGACTACCAGTTGCAGCGCGGCTCCAACACCGCCTGGACCTGGGAACACCAGGCCATGACGAGGGCGCGCTTTGTACTCGGCGACAACGCCCTGCGCCAGCGCTTTGATCAGATCCGCCAGGCCGTCATCGCGGCGCCGCGCGATCCGGCGCAGCTGAAGAACGAAATTGTCAACATGCGCAACCGGGTGCGCCGGGCGCACCCGGTGACGCCCGCTCAGTTTGACGTCAAGCACAGCCCCGGCGGCATGATCGATGTCGAGTTCGTCATGCAATACCTGGTGCTGTGCCACTCTGGCGCGCACCCGGAGTTGATTGCCAATACCGGCAACATTGCGCTGCTCGAGCGCGCCGAAGTGCTCGGCCTGCTGCCAGCCGGCGTCGGCCATGGCGCCGCCAGTGCCTACCGTGAATTGCGCCGGGTGCAGCACCGGGCCAGGCTCAACGAAGAGCCAACCCAGCTCGCCATGCCGGCGCTGCAGGAACAGCGCGAGGCCGTGCTGGTGCTGTGGCGCTACGTGTTTGAAACAGCCGTTGCCTGATCCAAATCAACTCCTGGCGCAACAAATATTAAATGCGCCAAGGGTAGGATAAACCACTATATTTAGTGGGTAGGATATCGTTCTACACTACATCTAGTGTTTGGACGCAATACAGAATGACTACACAAAACGCCACCGTTCTCACCCATATCATCAAACGCGACGGCGGCATCAAACCGTTTGACAGCGCCAAGATCGCATCTGCGCTGGAGCGTGCCGCGCAGGTCAGCGGAGAGTTTGACGCGGCCGAGGCGCAGCGCCTGACTCAGTACCTGGTGTGCCCCAAGATCAAGGTGCAGGGCCACGTCACGCCGCACATCGAGCAGATTCAGGACGCCGTTGAAGCCGCGCTGTTCGATGCCGGTTACCCGAAGACGCTGCGCGCCTACATCGTCTATCGTGAGCAGCACCGCAAGCTGCGCGGCGACCGCAAGACGCTGGTGGATGTCGAGTCCAGCATGAACGAGTACCTGCAGCAGCTTGACTGGCGCGTCAACGCCAATGCGAACCAGGGCTACTCGCTCGGCGGCCTGATCCTCAACATCTCGGGCAAGGTAATTGCCAACTACTGGCTCAATCATGTCTATCCGCCCGAGGTCGGCGCCGCGCACCGCAGTGCCGCGTTCCATATTCACGACCTCGACATGCTGGCTGGCTACTGCGCCGGCTGGTCGCTGCGCACGCTGCTCAACGAAGGCCTGAACGGCGTGCCCGGCAAGGTGGAGTCGGGCCCACCCCGGCATCTGTCAAGCGCCGTCGGGCAGATCGTCAACTTCCTGGGCACGCTGCAAAACGAGTGGGCCGGCGCGCAGGCGTTCAGCTCGTTTGACACCTACATGGCGCCGTATGTCCGCAAGGACAACCTGAACTACGACCAGGTGCGCCAGAGCCTGCAGGAACTGATCTATAACCTGAACGTGCCGTCGCGCTGGGGCACGCAGACGCCGTTTACCAACCTGACCTTCGACTGGATCTGCCCGGAAGATTTGCGCGAGCAGACGCCGGTGATTGGTGGCCAGGAAATGCCTTTCCTGTACGGCGAGCTGCAGGCCGAGATGGACATGGTGAACCGCGCCTATATCGAGGTCATGATGGCCGGCGACGCCAAGGGCCGCGTCTTCACGTTCCCGATCCCGACCTACAACATCACCGAAGACTTCGACTGGTACAGCCCGAACGCCGAGGCGCTGTTCGAGATGACGGCCAAGTACGGCCTGCCCTACTTCCAGAATTTCATCAATTCGGAACTGAAGCCGAACATGATCCGCTCGATGTGCTGCCGGCTGCAGCTCGAC
>JANNUE010000314.1:0-15855 GCA_031394895.1 Betaproteobacteria bacterium | reverse complement strand
TCCTGTAACGGTCAGAAATCGCCGCCGCCGCCGCTTGCCAGGGATTCGAACTTGGTAATGGGCTTGAGGAAAGCCAGTTTTACCATGCCGGTCGGGCCATTGCGCTGTTTGGCGATGATGACCTCGGCCACACCGGGCTCCTTGCAGGCTTCCTTGGTGTAGTACTCGTCGCGGTAAATGAACATGATGATGTCCGCGTCCTGCTCAATCGCACCAGACTCGCGCAGATCACTCATCATCGGTCGTTTGTCGGGCCGGGTTTCTACGCTTCGATTGAGCTGCGACAAGGCCATCACCGGGCACTTCAACTCCTTGGCCAGCATCTTGAGGCCGCGCGAAATCTCGCCCAACTCGGTGGCACGATTTTCACCATCGCTGCCGGAGCCGCTCATCAGTTGCAGGTAATCCACCACAATCAGACCGAGCTTGCCGCACTGGCGCGACAAGCGTCTGGCATTGGCACGCAATTCGCCGGAACTCAGGCCTGCCGTTTCATCGATGTGCAGCGAGATAGTTCGCAGCTTCTCGATCGCTTCGGTCAAACGCGGCCATTCTTCGTCGGTCAGTTTGCCGGTGCGCAAGTGACTCTGGTCGATGCGCCCGATCGATCCGACAATCCGCACGGCGAGTTGCGCGGCTCCCATTTCCATCGAAAACACCGCCACCGGCAGCCCTTCGTTGAGCGCGACGTGCTCGGCAATATTGATCGCCAGCGCCGTCTTGCCCATCGAAGGGCGGGCCGCCAGCACAATCAGGTCACCGGCCTGGAAACCGGCCGTCAGGCGGTCCAGGTCGTAAAAACCGGTCGGCACACCGGTCACGTCATTCGGGTTGTCGGCCATCTCCTGAACCCGGTCAAGCAGTGCCACGACCAGCGAGTCCATCGCCTGGAAACCCTGCTTGGTGCGCGCGCCCTCCTCGCCAATATTGAGGATCTTCTGCTCTGCTTCGTCCAGAATATCCTTCACCGCCCGCCCTTTGGGGTTGAAGGCGTTGGTCGATATCTCGTCGCTGGCGCTGACGAGTTTGCGCAGAATCGAGCGCTCCCGAACGATCTCGGCGTAGCGCCTGATATTGCCGGCGCTGGGCACGTACTGGGCCAATGAGTTGAGATAGCTCAGGCCGCCAATTTCCTCCGCCCTGCCCTGACTCTGCAGTTGCTCGAACACCGTGATCACGTCAGCCGGCTTGGAAGCGTTGACCAGACTGCTGATCGCCGCGAAAACGGTGCGATGTTCAAAGCGGTAGAAGTCGCGCTCCGTCAACAAATCGTTGACGCGGTCCCACGCGCCGTTGTCGAGCAGCAGACTGCCCAGCACGCTGGACTCCGCCTCGATCGAGTGCGGCGGTATGCGCAACTGGGCTACTTGGTGATCCTGACCGAAGTCGTCTGGCACGGCAGAAAGTACGGCTGACATGGGGTTTCCCTTCAAGCTGCTGATGCTACGTCAGCGCTTGCCAAACGTCGAGTGAAAAGCTGTGAACAAGCACGACGAAGCCTGTGCACAAACTGTGGAAATTCGGGATATGGCCGATACCGGCATGACCCAGACAAAAAGCCGTCAAGGCTTGCACCCTGACGGCTTTCAAATCGGGTAACGATTGCCCGGTCTATCAGGCGGTTTCGCCGTACACCGACACAGTGATATCGACCACCACATCGGTATGCAAAGCGACGCTGACGGTGCTGTCGCCGACCACCTTGATCGGGCCGTTGGGCATGCGAATCTGCGCCTTGACCACTTTATAGCCGTTCTTGGTCAGCTCTTCAGCGATGTCGGCATTCGTGACCGAGCCAAACAGACGGCCATCGACACCGGCCTTTTGCGTCAGCTTGACCGTTGTGCCGGCCAGCTTTTCGCCAATCGCCTGGGATTCGGCCAGCTTCGCGGCGGCGGCTTTTTCAAGCTCGGCGCGCTTGGCTTCAAATTCCTCTTTGGCCGACGCCGTGGCACGCCGTGCGCGACCCGACGGAATCAGGAAATTGCGGGCAAAGCCGTCTTTGACGCGAACCACCTCACCAAGATTGCCAAGGTTGACGACTTTATCGAGCAGAATAATTTGCATGGTCGTACTCCTTAGATCTTGTGCTGGTCGCTGTAAGGCAGCATCGCGAGAAAACGTGCGCGCTTGATAGCGGTATTGAGTTGACGCTGAAATATGGCACGCGTGCCGGTCAGTCGCGCCGGAATGATCTTGCCATTTTCGGCAATGAAATCACGCAGCGTGTCGATGTCCTTGTAGTCGATCTCTTCGACCCCAGTCACGGTAAAGCGGCAAAAGCGCTTGCGCTTGAACAGCAGGTTCTGGGCTGGGCGCTTCGGGCGCTTGTCTTTGTTGTTGAAACGTTTTGGTCCGGGCATGATGGACTCCTTAAATTTTTGCGAATTCGTTAATCTTGCTGAAACTCTTGAATATGAAGCACAACGTGCTTGCCGTTGCGGGGTGTCGCCAGAAAACCGTTGAATCTCCAGGTGCTGCCGATGGCCTGTTTGACAAGCCGCTCCGCCATTGCACCAAAAGCCACCGCCTTCATTGCTGCCTTGACCTGTCTTGTCTGCCCGGCCTCCTGAACTTCTGACTCGTGCTCGAGCCGCATATTCAGTGCTGGCAATCCGGCTGGTGTGTAGCGCAGAGCGTCAAGCTCGGCAATACAGGCAGTCAGAACAAGCTGGTTGGCAACGGGGTCCACGCTCCGCGCTGGCAATAATGCCGTTACGCCTGGTACTCGGCCTGTTGGGTCTTGCGCGCGTCTTCGCGTTCGACGGTCTTCATCATCGAAGAAGGACCGGTGTCGGCCTTTTTCTTCAGCACGGTGAGGTGACGCAACACGGCATCGTTGAACTTGAACGCGTGTTCCAGTTCTGCCATCACCACCTGGTCGGCTTCGATATTGACGCAAAGGTAGTGGGCCTTGGCAAGCTTGTTGATCATGTAGATCAGCTGGCGACGTCCCCAGTCCTCGACCCGATGCACTTTGCCGCCGCCGGCAGTGATCATGCCCTTGTAACGCTCCAGCATGGCCGGAACTTGTTCGCTCTGATCCGGATGGATCATGAGAATGATTTCATAATGACGCATTGACACTCCTTGTGGGTAGCCCGGGTTTGGGCCGAATAGCCACCCTCAGCGTCGTGTGAGGTATGGCAAGGTGAAGCCCGTTATTATATGCCATTACTGCTGTCGCGCCGATCATGGCCAGACCGCGAAGAGCTCACCGCAGACCCAAGACTGACCAATATCGTCACCAGCGCGCCGGCAAAGACGCCAAATACCCCGGCCGACACCGGCTGAATCCCGAACCATAAACCGTTGCCAGTCAGCCCCAGGGCCGATATGACAGGTGCGGCGTTGCGCGCCATGTAGTAGATCGTCAGCCCCAGGCCGGTCAACATTCCTGCCACCGCTGCCTTTCTGGTGGTTCTGGTCCAGAAGATTCCCAGCACCATGACCGGAACAAAGGCCGCACCGGCCAACGAAAACGACGCTGACACCAGATAAAGAATGTCGGACGGGCGCTGCGCGGCAACAAAGGCCGCAGCCAACGCCACCATCAGCAGCGCAAACTTCGACAGCATCACCTGCCGCACTGCAGCCGCCTTGCTGACCTCGCCTTGAAAGAACAGGTCGTGCGCCAGCGCATTGCCGATCGTCAGCAGCAAACCGTCGGCGGTGGACAGCGCGGCGGCCAAGCCGCCTGCCGCAACCAGCCCCGATACCACATACGGCAAGCCGCCAATTTCAGGGGTCGCCAGCATCACCACATCGGCGCCCAATCTGAGTTCGGCAAACTGCAGGATGTTGTCACCGTTGACATCGCTGACCGAGAGTAGGGTCGGATCCACTTTGGCCCACTGCGCAATCCAGACCGGCAAGCTATCAAAACTCTGGCCAACCAAATGGGTCATTACCTCCATTTTCACCAGCACCGCCAAAGCAGGAGCCGCCAGGTACAGCAGGGCAATAAAGAATAATGACCAGACAACCGATGTTCTGGCCTCGGCCACGCTGCGCGTCGTATAAAAACGGGTCAACAGGTGAGGCAGGCCGACCGTGCCTATCATCAAGCAAAACATCAGCGCCAGAAAATTGCGCCGGGAAAGCTCGAAGGCCTCGCGCTCGGCCGCGCTGCCAACCGGGTCACCGGCAAACGGCTTGGCATGCGCCGGCATTCCAGCGAGCGGCTTGGCGCGCTCCAGGTTGTCGCGCATCGAGCGCGTCCAGCGTTCCGTCGCCATCGCCGCGTCCTTGGGCAGCGCAGCCAGTTCGCGCCGCGCGGCAACTATGGTGGACTCATCGGAGCGGCGTTCGTTGAGCAAGCGGATCTTCTCTTTCAACGCCGCGCGGTCGCTCTCCAAAGACTGGGCCACATTGCGCAACTTCACTTCGAACATGCTGGCGCGCCGCGCGTATTCATTGATGACCTGGAACTCGGCTGGCGAACGCACGAGTTGCTGTTCCAGAGCGGTGATCTTCTCCAGTTGCTGACCATAGACAAAGGGCGCCAGCGGATTGCCAAGCTGCTTGTAGGCCAGCCAGGACACCGGAATCAGAAACGCGAGAATGAGAACGACGTACTGGGTGACCTGCGTCCAGGTCACGGCCCGCATACCGCCCAGGAACGAACACACGAGAACGCCGCCAAGCCCCAACAGGATGCCGATTTCAAACTGCACGCCGGTCAACCGTGAGGTAATCAGGCCAACGCCATAAATCTGCGCCACGACATAGGTAAAAGAGCACAACACCGCCGCACAAGCCGCAATCACGCGCGGCCAGCGCCCGCCAAATCGGGTGCCAAAATAGTCCGGCACCGTGTACAGGCCCATTCTTCTCAGATAGGGCGCCACCAATAGCGCAACCAGACAAAAACCGCCGGTCCAGCCCAGTACATAAACCAGCCCGCCCGGTTGCGCCTCGGCGCCGGAGAAGCCCTGCAAATACAGGCCTCCGGCCATGCTGATGAAGGACGCCGCGCTCATCCAGTCGGCGGCGGTCGCCATGCCGTTATAGACGGCCGGAATGCTGCGACCGGCAACGTAGTACTCGGCGGCGTCCGAAGTGCGGCCATAGATCCCGATCACCGCATACAAGGCCACCGTGGCAAACAGGAAAATGCCGCCCACCCAGGCCTTCTTCAACCCCCATTGCTCGGCCAGCGCCATCGCCAGCAGGAACAACAGCAGACAGCCAACGTAGCTGGCAAATTTGCGGTGCAGTCCGCGCTTGTGGCGGGCATACGCGTCGTCATCGGCCGTGACTTCGCTGTCGCGCCGGTTCGCAAGCCAGGCAAATACGGCGACGATGGCGATAAAGATGAACACGCTGCCTTGCGCGACAAACCAGTAGCCAACCGGCCAGCCAGCCACCGTCATCTGCAGATCGTGCGCAAAGAAGACGATGCCGAACGAGGCGACAAACCAGACGGCCAGCAGCCAGCCGTGCAGGGCAAAACCACCCCGCACCGCACTGCGCCGATCAAACCCGCTTGAGCGATTTAGCATCGCCCGATCATGACGTCGCGCGCCGCAGCGCGCCATAGGGAGCATCCCTATTACGTCGCCAGTCCTTGCCAGGTCGCAATCACCGAGTCGGGATTGAGTGAAATGGAAGAAATGCCCTGCTCCATCAGCCACCGGGCAAAGTCGGGGTGATCGCTCGGGCCCTGGCCACAAATGCCGATGTACTTGCCCTGCGCTTTGCAGGCGGTGATCGCCAGGCTGATCAGATTGGTGACGGCCGGGTCACGCTCGTCGAAGTCGGCCGCCAGCAGTTCCAGACCCGAGTCACGATCGAGCCCCAGGGTGAGTTGCGTCAAATCGTTCGAACCGATCGAAAAACCGTCAAAGTATTCGAGGAACTGGCTGGCCAGTATGGCGTTGCTCGGGATCTCGCACATCATGATGATCTTCAGCCCGTTGTCACCGCGTTGGAGGCCGTGTGTCGCCATCAGTTCGGTCACTTTTCTGGCCTGTCCAACGGTGCGCACGAACGGCACCATGACCTGAATATTGGTCAAACCCATGTCCAGCCGAACACGCTTGAGCGCCTCGCATTCCATCGCGAAAGCCTGGCCGAACTCCGCGCTGATGTAGCGCGCGGCGCCACGAAAGCCCAACATCGGGTTTTCCTCTTCCGGCTCATAGCGACTGCCGCCGATCAATTTGCGGTATTCGTTGCTCTTGAAGTCGGACAGCCGCACGATCACCGGCTTCGGCCAGAACGCCGCGCCAATGGTGGCCACGCCTTCGGCCACCCGGTCCACATAGAAGGCGCGCGGCGAGGCGTGTCCCCGGGCGACCGATTCCACTGCCTTCTTCAGATCCGGATCAATATTCGGGTAGTCCAGAATGGCCTTCGGGTGAACGCCAATATTGTTGTTGATGATGAATTCCAGCCGGGCCAGCCCGACCCCCTCGTTGGGCAGTTGGCAAAAATCAAACGCGAGTTGCGGATTGCCGACATTCATCATGATCTTGACGCCGATCTTTGGCATCTCGCCGCGCTGCACCTCGGTCACTTCGGTCTCCAGCAAACCGTCGTAAATAAAACCGGTATCGCCCTCGGCGCAGCTCACGGTGACGAGCAGGCCGTCCTTGAGTAGCTCGGTCGCATGTCCACAGCCGACTACCGCCGGAATGCCCAGCTCACGCGCAATGATCGCCGCATGGCAGGTACGCCCGCCCCGGTTCGTGACAATTGCCGAGGCACGCTTCATCACTGGCTCCCAGTTCGGGTCGGTCATGTCCGTCACCAGCACGTCACCTGGCTGCACCTTGTCCATTTCGCTGATGTTGTGCACGATGCGCACCGGGCCGGTGCCAATCTTCTGGCCAATGGCGCGCCCTTCAATGATCACGTTGCTCTTGCTCTTGAGCTTGTAGCGGTATTGGATGCTGCCGACGGCCTGGCTCTTCACCGTCTCGGGGCGCGCCTGCAGGATGTAGAGTTCGCCGTCCAGACCGTCCTTGCCCCATTCGATATCCATCGCGCGGCCATAGTGCTGCTCAATCACCAGCGCATAGGCGGCGAGTTTTTCCACATCGGCGTCGGTCAGCGAATAGCGGTTGCGCAATTCGGTCGGAACGTCCGTCGTCTTGACCAGTTTGCCGCTTTGCGCTTTCTCCTTGGCTGTGGTGAATTGCAGCTGAATCAGTTTCGAGCCCAGACTGCGACGGATCAGGGCCCGCTTGCCGGCCCTGAGCATCGGCTTGTGCACATAGAACTCGTCCGGATTGACGGAACCCTGCACCACTGTCTCACCCAGCCCATAGCTCGACGTAATGAACACCACATCAGCGAAACCGGACTCGGTATCCATCGTAAACATGACGCCGGCCGCGCCGATGTCGGATCGCACCATGCGCTGAATGCCGGCACTCAGGGCCACATGCTCATGCGCAAAACCCTTGTGCACGCGGTAGCTGATGGCACGGTCGTTGTACAGCGAGGCAAAGACTTCCTTGATCTTGTGCAATATCTCGTCGATGCCAATGACATTCAAAAAAGTCTCCTGCTGGCCGGCGAACGAGGCATCAGGCAGGTCTTCCGCAGTGGCCGACGAACGCACCGCAAATGAAGCCAGCGCGTCGGCGCCGCTCAAGGTGGCGAAGGCGCCACGAATTGCCTGCTCCAGATCGGCCGGAAACGGCTGTGCCTCGACCAGTGCGCGGATTTCGGCGCCGACTTGCGCGAGCGCTCTGACGTCCTCGGTGTCGAGCGCTTTCAGCCGGGCGTTGATGTTGCCGACCAGGTCGCCGTGTGCCAGGAAATCGCGAAACGCATGCGCTGTCGTGGCAAAACCGGTCGGCACTTTGACGCCCGTCGGTAAATTCGAAATCATTTCGCCGAGACTGGCGTTTTTGCCGCCAACCGACTCAACGTCGGTCATTCTCAGTTTTTCAAACGGGACCACCAGCGCGGTCGGATTGAACAATGCAGACATAGGAAGCTCCAGAAGTTAAAAGCGGCTCAGCACATGGAACCAGGTCTGCGGCGACCCTGGCCATGCCCACGCGGGCAGACTGACTTGTGATTGTTCTGGTGATGCAGAGCGGCGCGTGGAGGAATTCGGTTAGATTAGCAGGATTGTAGGTGGCGCACCGGCGCCTGCGGCTGGTGTAGCGTCGCGCCGGTCACCGGCCAGGCCGGCCTTTACCAGTGAAAACAACATGCCCCAAAGAACAGTCTTCTATATTTCCGACGGCACCGGCATTACCGCAGAAACCTTTGGCAACGCGATCCTGGCGCAGTTCGAGACCACATCGCGTCATGTGCGTCTGCCGTTCATCGACTCGGTGGACAAGGCTCACCAGGCGGTACGCCAAATCAACCATGCAGCGCTGGTCGATGGCAACCGGCCGATTGTGTTCACGACTTTGGTGAATGAGGACGTGCTCAAGGTCATCAGTGATGGTTGCCAGGGCATGCTGCTCGACATGTTCGGGACTTTTGTGCATCCGCTGGAAACCGAACTGCAGCTTAAATCAAACCACCGCATTGGCCGCTTCAGTGATGCCAGCAAGAGCAAGGAATACCAGTCGCGCATCGAGGCCATTAACTTCTCGCTGGCGCATGACGACGGGCAGTCGAACAGCGACCTGGAGCAGTCCGACATCATCCTGGTCGGCGTCAGTCGTAGCGGAAAGACGCCAACCTCGCTTTACCTGGCGATGCAGTACGGACTCAAGGCATCGAACTACCCGCTGATTCCGGAGGACTTCGAGCGCCGCCATTTGCCGCCTGCGCTCAAACCTCACATCAAGAAGATATTCGGACTGACCATTCAGCCCGAACGCCTGAGTGAAATCCGCAACGAGCGCCGACCGCACTCAAAGTACGCAGCGCTGGAAAACTGCCAAATGGAAGTGAGTGAAGCGGAGGCCATGATGCGCCGCTCGGGCATTCGCTGGCTGTCAACCACGACCAAGTCGATCGAGGAGATTGCCACCACTATCCTGCAGGAAATCAGGCCGGAACGGCTGGTCTACTGAAGCGGGTCAAAGGCCGAGCGCCGCGATGCCGGCCCTGGCGACCTGCGCATCTTCGCTCGATTTGACGCCGCTGACACCGATCGCGCCCAGGCACTGCCCGTCTTTCACAATCGGCACGCCGCCTTCAAGCAGGCCCTTGATTTCGGGTGCGCTCAGGAACGAGTTGCGTCCGGCGTTAATCACATCCTCGTAAAACTTGCTCTCGCGCCGGCCCAGCGCTGCCGTATGCGCCTTGGCCGGCGCAATGTGGGCCGAAATCGCGGCTGCTCCATCGAGCCGCTGCAGCCAGAGCAAATGCCCGCCGTCATCGACGATCGCGATGGTGACCGCCCAGCCGTTCTTCATTGCTTCGGCTTCGGCTGCAGCCGCCATGACCTTGACATCGGAGAGTTCGAGATTGAATTTGCTCTTCATACGGGCGCCTTTGAATAAAACAGGCGTCAAGCATAACGGCAGTCGGCGACCAGCTTTACACCGCAGCAGCCAAAAGAATTTGGGCAGACACACACAAAACCCTTGCTTCCCCTAGAATCCACCCCATCTGCAGCACGCAGACATCGAAGGAGTTCTACTGTGACTGACAACATTCAATCGATCGACCGCGCCTATGGCTATGTGGCATCGGCCGAGCAACGCAACAAAGTATTGCGCAACACCTATTGGCTGCTGGCCTTGAGCCTGGTGCCCACCGTGCTGGGCGCGTGGCTCGGCGTTGCCACCGGCATCACGCGCTCGCTCGGTGGTGGCCTCGGTCTGGTGGTGTTCCTGGGTGGTGCATTCGGCTTTATGTACGCGATCGAGAAAACCAAGAATTCGGCCACCGGCGTGCCTGTGCTGCTCGGATTCACCTTCTTCATGGGCTTGATGCTGTCGCGCATGATCGCCATGGTGCTGGGCTTCAAGAACGGGCCTGAGCTGATCATGACGGCATTTGGCGGCACAGCCGGTGTGTTCTTTGTGATGGCCAGCCTGTCCAGCGTCATCAAGCGCGACCTCTCCGGCATGGGCAAATGGCTGTTTGTCGGCGCCGTCGCGGTGATGGTTGGCGGCATCATCAACGTGTTCGTCGGCTCCACTGCCGCCATGATGGCGATCTCGGTGGCCGTCATTGGCATTTTCAGCGCCTACATGCTGTATGACCTGAAACGCATCGTCGATGGCGGCGAAACCAACTACATCAGCGCCACGCTGGCTTTGTATCTGGACATCATGAATGTGTTCCAGGCCCTGCTGGCACTGCTCGGCATTGCTGGCGGCGAACGCGATTAACCCGCTGCCTCCACAAAAAAAAAAGACCCATGTGGGTCTTTTTTTTGTTTCGAAACAGGGACGGTTGACTGGCCGCTCCGGGCAATCAGACCTCCAGATCAAACACCGCCATACTCTCCACATGGGCCGTATGCGGAAACATGTTGACCACCCCCGCCGCACTGCAGCGATAGCCGGCCTGGTGCACCAGCACACCGGCGTCGCGAGCCAGCGTGGACGGGTTGCAACTGACATAGACAATGCGCTGTGGTGGCTGCCAATTCTTGGCGCCTGCTGTCGCAGGGTTGGCAGCCGGGTCCAATTTTTGCTGATGCAATGCGGCCAGGGCCTGGACCAGCGCAAACGCGCCTTCGCGCGGTGGATCAACCAGCCATTTCTCGGCCACGCCATCTCCAATCAACATTTCAGGCGTCATCTCGAACAGGTCTCTTGCGGCAAAACGCGTCGTACACAGCGCCCGACCGGCAATGACCGTGGCCGCATTGGCTGCGTAGTTTGCACGTGAACGCGCCACCAGCGTTTCGCTCCCCTCGACGCCAAGCACCTCGCGTGCCTGCGTCGCCAGCGGCAGCGTGAAATTGCCCAGGCCGCAAAACCAGTCGATCACCCGTTCGTCTTTTTGCACCTGGAGCAAGCGCAGCGCGCGCGCCACCAGCACGCGGTTGATGTGCGGGTTGACCTGCGTGAAGTCCACCGGCTTGAACGGCATCTTGATGCCGAACTCGGGCAACTCATAACTCAGTTGCTCGCCGCCCTCGTCGAGCAGGTGCACCGTCTCCGGCCCCATGGGTTGCAACCACCACTGCACCGGCGCGTGGTCTTTGGCAAACGCGCTCAAGCGCTTCAGGTCGGCTGGCGTCAGCGGTTGAAGGTGACGCAGCACCAGCGCGATCACGCTGTCACCGCACGCCAGTTCGATCTGCGGACAGGTCTGTACCGCATCCATCGACATGATCAGTGCGCGCAGCGGCAGCAGCAGGGCACTGACCGCCGGTGGCAGCACATGGCACTCTTTCATGTCGGCCACATAGCGGCTTTTGCGCTCGTGAAAACCGACCAGCACGGCGCCCTTCTTCAGCACATGTCGCACCGACAGGCGGGCCCGGTAACGGTAGCCCCAGGAAGGGCCTTCGATCGGCCGCAAAACCATGTCGGCGCGAACCTTGCCCAGATGCCAGAGGTTGTCTTCGAGCACGCGCTGTTTGACAGCCACCTGGGCCCCCACATGCAGATGCTGCATCTTGCAGCCACCGCAGGCGCCGGCGTGCAAGCCAAAATGCGGGCACTGCGGCACCACACGTTGCGACGATTCGCAATGAATTGCCGTCACCGTGCCCTGCTCCCAGTTGTTCTTCTGCCGATTGATCTTGGCACTGACGCGCTCAAACGGCAGGGCGCCTTCGATGAAGACAACCTTGCCGTCAGCCCGGTGCGCCACCCCCTGGGCTTCCAGGTCCAGCGACTCTACCAACAGCCAGTCAGGCGGGAAATCGGGTGTCTCAATCACCGGGCTGGCAGGTACTTGGCGGGATCGACCGGCTTGCCCTGGCGACGAACTTCAAAATGCAGTTTCACCCGGTCGGCGTCGCTGCTGCCCATTTCGGCGATCTTCTGACCCTTGCGCACCGACTGGTCTTCCTTGATCAACAGGGTCTGGTTGTGGGCGTAGGCGGTCAGATAGGTGTTGTTGTGCTTCAGAATAATCAGGTTGCCGTAGCCGCGCAAACCGGCGCCGACATAGACCACGCGACCGTCGGCTGCGGCCAGCACCGGCTCACCGGCGACGCCGCCAATGTCGAGTCCCTTGTTTTTGACTTCGTCAAACCCGGCCAACAGCGGGCCGTTGGTCGGCCAGACCCAACTGATCTCGTCTTCCACCCCCGCTGCGGGCGGAGCTGGCGGCGCTGCCACCACTGCCGTGGCAACGGGTGGCGCCGGTTTGTCCGCACTGGCGCTGCGCACCGGGCCAGGGGCGATCGGTGTCACGCTGGCCGTCGTCACCGGCTTGGTCACTACGCCGGTCTCGACCGGTGGCGCGACGCGCAACACCTGTCCGATCTCGATCCGGTTCGGGTTTTCCACGCCGCTCCAGCGCGCAATGTCCCTGGCACCCTGCCCGTGGTCCAAACCGATGCGGATCAGCGTGTCGCCCGGCTTGACGGTGTAGTAACCCGGCTTACCGGCATTCTCGAAGCCGGGTGCTTGCTTGACCGCGGGCGTCGCAACCTCGATCACCACCGGCGCTGTGACGCCAGCCGTTGGCGCGCGATCTTCCACCGGTGCGCGATTGAGCACCCGGGAGCTGCAACCGCCCAGCACCAAAACAACGGCCAGCAAAGCGAATGTTGAGTTCCAGCGAGCATTCAAACCTGACATATGACTTTCCTTCATGCGACCCCCGATTTTAAGGGGACAAAGTGAACTGCCTCCAGCACGGTCTCACGCAGTCCGTGCTCGGTCTTGTCAATGACCAGTAACGCCTGCCCACCCGCTTTGGCTTGACCGGTGACAACCGGCGCCACCAGCCGCCCGCCCACGGCCAACTGGCTGAGCCATTCCTGCGGCACCGCCTCACCGCCGGCCGCCGCGATGATCGCAGCATAAGGTGCGCCCTGGGCAAAACCCAGCATGCCGTCGCCAAACAGCAGATGCAAATTGGGCAGCCGCAAAGGGCGCAGGTTTTCACGCGCCTTGTCGTGCAGGCCGCGCAGCCGCTCGATACTGTAAACCTCGCTGCACAGCAGGCTCAGCACCGCCGCCTGGTAGCCACAACCCGTGCCGATCTCCAGCACACGGCCCAATTTGCCGCCAGAGCCGTTGCGCAACAACTCGATCATGCGCGCCACCACGCCAGGCTTGGAGATGGTCTGCCCCAGGCCGATCGGCAGACTGGTGTCCTCATAGGCCTGATTGACCAGCGCGCTGTCAACAAAACGATGGCGCTCAATCGACCCCATGGCCGTCAACACGCTGCGGTCACTAATGCCTTGCTGCGCCAGTTTGCGCACCATATTCATGCGCACCGCGCTGGAGTCAAGCCCCAGCCCTTGCGACTGCATCTTCGCTGGCGCGGCGGCGCCTGGGCGTACTGCGGCGTGAGTTCGCCCCGAACCGGCGCGCCCGGCGCCCGCCTTGTCAGGCGACAAATCCATCTGTGCCGGAAACGTTGGGCGCCTGTTCATGGCGCGGTGGCCAGCCTGGCCGCCGTCTGGGCCCAGTAGCTCAGGCTCTCATGATCGGTCAGGTCCACCTTCAGCGGCGTGATCGAAATATGGCCCTGCGTGGTCGCGTGAAAATCGGTGCCGTCGGCATCGTCCTTGCTCGCGCCAGCAGCGCCGATCCAGTACATGGTGTCGCCGCGCGGGTTGACCTGGGTAATCACCGCCTCGGCGGCATGACGCCGGCCCAATCGGCACAGTTTGACATGACCCAACTTCTCGTACGGCAAATTCGGGATATTCACGTTGAGCAGCCACGGCTTGCTGCCGATCAGGTTCTGGCTCGACATTTGCAACACCATTTCACGCGCCTTGCGCGCAGCCGCCTGCAACTGGCCCCACTTTTTTTCTACTTGCGAGAATGCAATCGCCGGAATGCCAAACAGATAACCTTCCATCGCAGCACCGACCGTGCCCGAATAAATCGTGTCGTCACCCATGTTGGCGCCATCATTGATACCCGAGACCACCAGGTCAGGGCGGTAGCCCAGTAGTCCGGTCAGCGCAATGTGCACACAGTCGGCCGGCGTTCCGTTGATGTAGCGAAAACCATTGGCGGCGCGGTTCACGTAGAGCGGCGAATGCAGCGTCAACGCGTTCGATTTGGCGCTGTTGTTTTGTTCCGGCGCTATTACTTCGACCTCGGCCACATCCTTGAGCGCCTCATACAGCGCCACGATGCCCGGCGCCTGATAACCATCGTCATTGGAAATAAGAATTTTCATAGGGGGCAAGAGTTGTTTTGCATTGTAGGTGGCTGACAGAACCGGCGCCTTCGGTCACACTTGAGACAGCGTGAGACATGTGGCAAAACTGCTTGCCTCTATCATTGCCTCAACTTCTTTGGAGAACTCCCGATGCATGCCTGGCTTTGTGAAAACCCCGTGGGCGTTGATGCCCTGACCTGGAAAGAAATCCCGACGCCGCAGCCGAAGGCCGGCGAAGTGCTGATTGAAATCAAGGCGGCCAGCCTGAATTTCCCGGATCTGCTGATCGTACAGAACAAGTATCAGACCAAGCCACCGCTGCCATTCGTGCCCGGCTCCGAGTACGCCGGCGTGATCCAGGCTGTGGGCGAAGGCGTGACCCATCTGAAAGTGGGCCAGCATGTTGCCTGTCTGTCCGGCACCGGCGGTTTTGGCACGCATACGCTGGCGCCGGCCGCCCTGTGCATGCCACTGCCCACGGCGTTTCCTTTTGTCGATGCGGCCGCCTTCATCATGATTTATGCCACCTCGCACCACGCGCTGATCGACCGGGCTCAGCTCAAGGCCGGTGAAACCGTGCTGGTGCTCGGCGCCGCCGGGGGCGTGGGCACCTCCGCGATCCAGATTGCCAAGCTGTGCGGTGCCAAAGTCATCGCCGCCGCATCGACCGACGAGAAATGCGCGCTGTGCAAATCAATCGGCGCCGACGCCACCATCAACTACACCAGCGAAGACCTGCGTGAGGCGATCAAGAAGCTGACCGACGGCAAGGGTCCCGACGTGATCTACGACCCGGTCGGTGGCGACCTGGCCGAACCCGCCCTGCGCTCGATTGGCTGGCGCGGCCGCTACCTGGTGGTGGGTTTTGCGTCCGGCACCGTGCCGGCGCTGCCGCTGAACCTTCCGCTGCTCAAAGTGGCCTCCATCGTCGGCGTCTTCTGGGGTGCATTTGCCAAGAAGGAACCCAAGGCCAACACTGCCATGATGATGGAGTTGGCGCAGTGGTACGGCCAGGGCAAGATCAAACCGGTGATTGACCGCACCATGCCGATGGCCGACCTGCCGGCCGCGTTTGAGCGCATGGGCTCCAGAGGGGTGATGGGCAAGCTGGTGCTGGTTAACTGAGTTGCCAGGGCGCGGCAGGGCCATCGTTTGCCGCGCCGGGCTCGCATGGACAGCAAGGAGCGCTGGCAATGACGGAGCTTGCACCCGCACGCCCCTGCCGGACGCACAAAAGAAAAGACCTTGCTACATCTAATATAGCAAGGTCTTCAATGTTCACTTGGGGTGGCTGATGGGGCTCGAACCCACGACAACAGGAATCACAATCCTGGACTCTACCAACTGAGCTACAGCCACCGTCGAGTTTGATTATACCGGCTGCAATTCACTTCTCGGCGGTCATTGGCAAATCGGCGCCCGCGCGGGTCGGGCGTGCGGTCATGATTTCGGCCTTGAAGCGCTCTTTGAGCAGCCCGTAATAAGCCAGATTCTCGGCACTGGTCCACGCCTGTGCATACTGCGAGCGGTCCTGCCGCAGCGCTTCTGGTGCGGGCTGCTCGCGCGCCACAATCTTGTTGACCTTGATGACAGCATACCCCTGGGCGCCCAAATCAACTCCGGCAAAAACCGGCAAGGTCGCCGTGTCGGCCCGCAAGATGGCGCTCA
>JANNUE010000304.1:0-6556 GCA_031394895.1 Betaproteobacteria bacterium | reverse complement strand
AAGTCAGGCAGCTCGGTGTTGCCCCCACGCTTTCCATTGCTTGTGCTGCGCTGCCCCCCGGGGGGGCTGTGTCGCCTTGGGTCGGCCCGGCGGCGACATCTGCCCCCCCGCTTGTCATTGCATGTGCTGCGCTGCCCCCCGAGGGGGCCGTGTCGCCTTGGGGCGCCCCGGCGGCGACATCTGCCCCCACGCTTGCCATTGCCCCGCTGAACCAGTGGCGGCCCAGGCGGCCACGCCCAGCGCTTTGCTGCTCGGCCACCAGCAGCACCGGTTCAAGGCGGCCGGCGCGGGCACGGCGCATCAGTTCGCTGTTGGTCGAGTCAATCTGGGGCACTATTTCGACGCTGAAGTCCGGCAATCGCGTCACAACCGCTTGCCAGATTTCCTGTGCCGGCCAATCGATTGTGCGGCTCATACGAATTAGCGGTGTCCGCCTTTGGGCGCCAGTAGCGTGCCGCGGCAGTCGCCTGCGCCACACCAGCACGGATACTCTGCCTTCAATTTGGCTGTGTAGCGCTTGTCAATGACCAGACCGTAGTCATAGCTCAGCTCTTCCCCTGCCCGGATATTGCGCAGGGCCTTGATGAAGACGCGGCCGTTTTGCTGGTCGGCTTCGCAGTTCGGGCAGCAGGCGTGATTGATCCAGCGCGATGAGTTGCCACCGACCAGCGCGTCAATGACGTGAGTTTCGCTGACATGAAAATAGAAAGTGTGGTTGGGTTGCTGCGGATCATGCGGGTGGCGCTCAAGCGCCTCGGGCCAGCTAATGACTTCGCCCACGTACTCGATCAGAGTCTCGCCCTCGGCTATATCCTGCAGCGCAAACACGCCTTTTCCGTGCACACCGGAGCGACGTGTTTGAATGCGGCGGCGGGTTGCGGGGGTGGCTTTTTTTGACACGGTTGAAAAATTTGGTATGGTGAACTCGTATGGGCGCGTGTGTGCGCGCCCACGTGCATGTGTGTGCGCCTGTGCGCACGCGAGAACCGGATTGTAGTCAGATGAAAACTTTAGTCATTGCGGAAAAACCTTCAGTCGCCCAGGACATCGTGCGCGCGCTCACGCCACTGGCTGGCAAATTTGAAAAACACGACGAGCATTTCGAAAATGAGAAATATGTGGTGACCAGTGCCGTCGGTCACTTGCTCGAGATACAGGCTCCGGAAGAATTCGACGTCAAGCGCGGCAAGTGGAGTTTTGCCCACTTGCCGGTGATTCCGCCGCACTTTGATGTCAAGCCGATGGACAAGACCAAGACGCGTCTGAACGCCATCGTCAAACAGGCCAAACGCAAAGACGTCGGCGCCCTGATCAACGCTTGTGATGCGGGGCGCGAGGGCGAACTGATTTTTCGTCTGATCCAGCAGTACAGCAAGGTCAAGCTACCGGTGCAGCGGCTGTGGTTGAAGTCGATGACGCCGCAGGCCATCCGCGACGGCTTTGCCACTTTGCGTAGCGATCAGCAGATGCTGCCGCTGGCCGACGCGGCACGCTGCCGCAGCGAGGCCGATTGGCTGGTTGGTATCAACGGTACCCGCGCGATGACGGCATTCAACTCACGCGATGGAGGCTTCTTCTTGACCACTGTGGGTCGGGTGCAGACGCCAACCCTTTCGGTCGTCGTGGAACGCGAAGAAAAGATCCGCAAGTTCATCAGTCGCGACTACTGGGAAGTGCACGCCACCTTTGGGGCACAGGCCGGCGACTACAACGCCAAATGGTTCGATCCGAAGTGGAAGAAAGCCAGCGCCAACGCCGCCGCCGCAAACGAAGAGTCAGACCCCGAATTGAGGGCTGACCGCCTCTGGAGTCGGCGTGAAGCGCAGGCCGTTGCTGACGCCGTGCGCGGCCAACAGGCCAGCGTCACAGAGGAAAGCAAGCCGACCACACAAGCGTCGCCGTTACTGTTTGATTTGACCAGTCTGCAGCGCGAGGCCAACGGCAAGTTCGGGTTCTCGGCCAAAACGACGCTGTCCATCGCGCAGAGTCTGTACGAGCGTCACAAGGCACTGACTTACCCGCGCACCGACTCGCGTGCCTTGCCGGAAGACTACGTGCCGGTGGTGAAGCAAACGTTCGAAATGCTGGCTGATAGCGGGATGCGGCACCTGGCGCCGCACGCGGCCACAGCGCTCAAGGGCAACTACATTGTCAAGAGCAAACGGATTTTCGACAACGCCAAGGTCAGTGATCACTTTGCGATCATCCCGACCCTGCTCGCTCCCAGCGGCCTGTCGGAAACCGAGCAAAAGATCTATGACCTGGTGGTGCGCCGCTTCATGGCGGTGTTCTTTCCGAGTGCCGAATACCAGATCACAACCCGCATCACCACTGTAATGCCCAAAACCGGCACTGCTGCAGCGAGCGCAAGCCATAGTTTCAAAACCGAAGGCAAGGTGCTGGTCAAACCTGGCTGGTTGGCGATTTATGGCAAAGAAGCGCAAGACGAGGTCAAAGACGGCGAGGACCGCAACCCGGCCAATCTGGTGCCGGTGCAGCCGGGCGAACTGGTTGCGACCGAGTCGGTGGATCCCAAAGCCTTGAAAACACGGCCTCCTGCGCGTTACTCGGAAGCGACTTTGCTGGGCGCCATGGAAGGCGCTGGCAAAACCATTGAAGACGACGAATTGCGGGCTGCAATGCACGAAAAAGGCCTGGGTACCCCCGCCACCCGTTCCAGCATCATCGAGGGTCTGATTGCCGAGAAGTACATGCTACGCGAAGGCCGCGAGCTCATTCCCACTGCCAAGGCGTTCCAGCTTATGACGCTGCTGCGCGGGCTGGGCGTCGAGGAGCTGTCCAAAGCAGAGCTGACTGGCGAATGGGAATACAAGCTGGCGCAGATGGAACACGGCAAATTGAGCCGCAAATCCTTCATGGCTGAGATCGCCGCCATGACCGAACGCATGGTCAGAAAAGCCAAGGAATACGATCGCGACAATATTCCGGGTGACTACACCACGCTGGTGGCGCCGTGCCCGAATTGCGGCGGTGTGGTGAAAGAAAACTACCGGCGCTATAGCTGCACCGGCAAGTCCGGCACCGAAGACGGTTGCGGTTTTTCGTTTGGCAAAACGCCGGCCGGGCGGACCTTCGAGATTGCCGAGGTGGAGCAGTTCTTGCGCGACAAGAAGATCGGCCCGCTGGACGGTTTTCGCTCCAAAGCGGGCTGGCCGTTCAGCGCCGAGATGGTGATCAAGTTCGATGAAGAAAGCAAGAACTACAAGCTGGAGTTTGACTTTGGTGATGACAAGAAGGCCGAAGAGAGCGGGGAACTGATTGATTTTTCCGGCCAGGAGCCGCTCGGCGCCTGTCCCAAATGCGGCGCTGCAGTGTTTGAACACGGTAAGAGCTATGTGTGCGAGAAGTCAGTGCCCACCCTCGCGCAAGCCATGCCAAGCTGCGACTTTAAAAGCGGCCAGATCATCTTGCAGCAACCGATTGAGCGTCGGCAAATGAGCCAATTGCTGGCCACCGGCAAGACCGATCTGCTGGATAAATTTGTTTCGATGCGCACGCGTCGCGGCTTTAAAGCCATGCTGGCCTGGGACGCACAGGAGGGCAAGGTTGGCTTTGAGTTTGCGCCTTCGAAGTTTCCACCGCGCAAGGCAGCAGCCAAGCCGGTTGCCAAACCGGCCGTTGCGACCAAAGCCCCGGCAAGAAAGGTTGTTGCCAAGAAGACGGTTGTGACTGCCGCCAGCAAGGAAGCCAAACCGAAAGCCGCACGCAAGACCGCGGTGCGGGCGGGGCTGCAGCCGAGCGCCGCGTTGGCGGCTGTGATAGGCAGCGAGGCTGTGGCGCGCCCGCAAGTAATCAAGAAGCTGTGGGATTACATCAAAGCCAACGGCTTGCAGGACGCCAGCAACAAACGCGCCATCAACGCCGACGCCAAACTGCTGAGCGTATTTGGCAAACCGCAGGTGACCATGTTCGAACTGGCCGGCATTGTGGGCAAGCACCTAAGCTGACGTTGGAGTACTAGGCTTAGGTCATCTGACCGTCGATGTAATACCAGCGCCCGGCCTGGCGGACGAAACGGCTGGTTTCATGCAAGCGCTGGGCGCGACCGGCTTCGCGGCAACGCGCCACGTATTCGACCACACCGGCGTCACCCGAGGTTTGTGCCTGACGCACTTCCAGCCCCAGCCATTTCACCGGTGATAGTTCCAGTTCGCCCGGTGCAGTCGATGGATGCCAGGTCGCCAGCAGGTAGTCGGTTTGGCCCAGCACGTAGGCACAGTAGCGTGAGCGCATCAACGCTTCTGGCGTAGCCGCATGAATGCCAGCCTCGAAACCGGCATGCCACCGGCCACAGCAAGTCGAATAGGGCTGACCGCTGTCGCACGGGCAGTTTGTCGTCACTGCCCGCATGATCAGAGCGCGATGCGGAAGGATTTGGCAATCACTTGCATCGCTTCGGGGCTGTCCCATTCCTTGGCGCCATAGTACTTGCCAAGAACGCGCCCCTGCGCATCGACCAGCAAGGTCAAGGGCAGACGGTCTGCCCCCAGCATGTTCTCCAGCAAAAGCTGGGAGTCGATGAAGTGGCTGAAACTGGTTTTTGTCGTTTGCAGGAAACCCCTGGCCGCTTGCGGATAATCGTCGGTCGAAATGCCGATCATCGTGAACTGTTTGCCGGCCTTGCTCCGCGCAAGTCTTTCCAGCGACCCCATTTCCAGGCGGCACGGTCCACACCAACTCGCCCAGACGTTGATGATCAGTGGCTTGCCGCGAAACTCCGACAATTTTCGGGAGGGTCCAGACAGACCCTGCATATTCGCTTCGCGCAACGTCGCGCCGATCTCCACTTCGCCCGGTGTTTTCGCAGTCGCCAGAGTCGTGAGGCCGACAAGACAGACCAGCAGCAACGACAGAATTTGTTTCATGCGCAGCAGTCTACCAGTCGCCAATTCCGCAGTCAGCCGCCGAACTGAACTGCGGAGACCGCACAGGTGCTCAACGTCCGCGCATTGCGCAGCAGTTGTCGCGCCAGTGCGCCCCTGACGCCACCCTGAACCCGGGCGTCAGCGGCAGAGTCACGCAATCACTGTGCGAGGACCCATCCAACCACATTCTTGACTTCGTTGGCATCCTTGGTGTCGAGTCCCTTGTGTTCTTCCTCGGTGCCGTCTTTTGTTTTGATCTTGGTGGTCTTGCTAAGAAAGTCAGACAGCTTCGCTTCAGCATCAGCCTTGCCTTTCCATTTTGCGGCGGCTGACTTGAACGAAGGCCCTGCTTTGTCTTTGTCAGTGGCGTGGCATTTCATGCAACCACTCTTCTTGGCCGACGCTGCAGCCGCGTCGGCATCGACCGCTGCCATGGAGGCGCCGGAAAATGCGGCCGCTGCAATGCCGAGGACGGAAAGGGTGGCCAGTTGACTGGGGGTCATAAGTTTCATTGCGAAGGTTCTCCTTTGAAGTTTCGCCTACATAAGTGCATGGATGAATTTCCATATGGACACTGTTAAGCGTCCGCTGGCCGGAACAACCACGCGTTACAAGCTTCAACTCCCACCATCAGCGCACACAACCGTAAAGGCGCGCATTCAAGTGGATGTCAAAGGCGCAGTGGTCATTACCCGGCCAGCGGACAGGGTTATTTTGCTTGGCGTGGCCAGAAGTGGTGTCGGGATCTGGGCTTCGGCTGATTCTTATCAAACGTTCAGTGTTGTCATGTTGCAAAGGCGCCTCTAGCGCCAAAGAAGGGTTGTTTATGACTTGTTTTTGGTGTATATAAAAAACATACTCTACTTCTGCTGCGACTTTAGGGGCGGATCTGCAGCGGCAATGGCTGAAAACGACAAATATGTCTAATAAAAATGTACTTCGCCGCAGACGGATACTCAACTCTAATCGCGCTTTATTGGCTGCACATCGCCGTAACATGTTGATAACAAACAAAATAGTTATATTGCTTCAATGATGGCACAAGTGTTGCATGCAACTGCTGGCAAGATGCGAAGAGGTAAGCAAAATGAATGAGAAAGCCAAAATTCTGGTTGTTGACGATGAAGAGGACGTTCGCTTGGCTTATGTGCGGACCCTGGCGGGCGAACACTGTAATGTCGATGTCGTCAATAACGGACAAGACGCACTACGGCTCATGGGTGCGCATTCCTTTGACGTCGTATTGTTGGACCTGAGGATGCCGGGAATGGATGGCATGACGGTTCTCAAGATCATCAAGGAGAGATGGCCCGAAAGCGAAGTCATCATCATCACTGGCTATCCGTGCGTTGATTCTGCCAAGCAGGCGGTAACGCTGGGTGCCTACGACTACCTCGCGAAACCGGCCGGTCCGGACGATGTGATCAATGCGGCGAATGGCGCCATGTTGCATAAGAAGTGGGCACTGCGATGCGAAACCACGACGCAGCGCGCCACGCTTCACTAAACGACATGCAGTGGCTATTCAGTATCAATTAGGTGGCGATTTCGCTCACTGAGCCAGTTTTAAGAAGGAGAAATATCATGGTTGCATTACGTAAGGTTCTAGTCGTCGATGACGACCCGGTGGTTGGCAAGAGCTTTAGCCGCGTTCTGACGCAAAAGGGCTA
>JANNUE010000252.1:0-11759 GCA_031394895.1 Betaproteobacteria bacterium | reverse complement strand
GGCCGAAGTCCGTTGCAAGATCGAGCGAGCTAATATGACTCCGACCCCGATACATTCGACCCCGATACATTCGCGCGTTCTCTTTCAGGTGCTTCTTCTGCTCGCGCGTGAGATTAGCGTTGTGCTGTGCCACATGGTTGTGCGCCGCCAGCAAGAAGCCGCCGGTGCCACAGGCGGGGTCGCACACCGTCTCGCCCGGCTTGGGCGCAATGCAATCGGCCATCGCCTGGATCAGCGGGCGCGGCGTGAAGTACTGGCCGGCGCCACTCTTGGTGTCTTGCGCGTTCTTCTCCAGCAGTCCCTCGTAGGCGTCACCCTTGACGTCGGCGCCCATGGCCGACCAGTTCTCGCCATCAATCAAGTCAACCACCAAGCGGCGCAGCTTGGCCGGGTCCTGAAACTTGTTTTGCGCCTTGCCAAAGATCAGGCCAATCGTTCCCTTTTCGGCGCCCAGCGTCTCCAGCGTGTGACGGTAGTGGTCAAACAAATCGTCGCCATCGCGCGCCAACAGCGACGGCCAGTCAAAGCCCTTGGCAATCGGACTGGACTGACTCCACGGCGGCTGGCTGCGCTCGTCGGCCATCTTGAGGAACAGCAGGTAGGTGAGCTGCTCCACGTAGTCGCCATAGCTCATGCCGTCGTCGCGCAGCACGTTGCAGTAGTTCCAGAGTTTCTGGACGATGGTGGCTGAGTTCATGGTTTGTCTCGCGGTGGGAGTAGAACAGCCTGCGCGAGCTGGGCTGGCGAATGGACGGTAACGCCATCAAACGTCTTGCCATAACCCGGCCCAAAATGCGTTCGGTCACCCGTTACCAGTGCGTCACATTTCAACGTCATGGCGGCTATCAAAACCGGTCTGTCCTTTTCTGGCAACCAAAGCACACTGGCCTGCGCCGGAAATTGCACCGCGCTGACTTCAATGCGCGTCAGCAAGGCTTGCAGGTAGCCCAACGCATCGCCGCTGGCCTTGGCTGCCACATTGCGACGCGCCTCGGTGGCCACATATTCATCGGCGACCAGCGTGTGATTTACTGCATGCAATTCGTACAACAACTGACGAATGGCACCGGCCGACTTGGCTGCAGAAAACAGGACGTTGGCGTCCAGAAAAATGCGCATGAAAAGGCGAGCCTCAGCGCTTCGAGAGCACGGCGGCCAGTTCGGCCTCGGCCGCGTCAAACTCCTGCACACGCTCGGGTGTGTAGATCTCCAGCGGCAGCGTGACTGCCGGTCGCAGCAAGAGGCCTTGCGGCGTTGTTTCTGCAATCAGTTGATCGTCAGTCTTCAGGCCCATGGCTTGGCGCAGTTTGGCCGGCAACGTGACCACGCCGCGGCTGTTGATGGTGAGAGTGGCTTGCATGATTGCAGTTTAGCTGAATTGCAGCAATTCAGCAATCCGGCCGTCTTTTCAGCGCAGCAACTGGTGCGTGGCCGTCTTGGCCGCTTTTTTGTCCAGCGTCAGCACCGGCGAATAGCCCGCTGCCTGAGCACGCACCGCCAGCAGGTAATCCGAAAAGTCGGCGGGTCCGTCACCGTACAGCAGCAAGGCCTGCCGCACCAGGCCGGGAGATTCCACTTTCAAATGGTCTTGCTCCAACAGAGCGGCCAATGCGGCATGAACCTCGGCACGGGTATAGCCATAACTGCGCTCCAACACCCAGCCCAGTTCACACAGCACCACATGGTCAACATAGGCCGGCGCTTTCGGCGTGGCGTTGCCCTTCAGCCAAGCTTCCACTTTGGCGGCCTGGCGCGGATCGTCGTTGGTGAGTAGGCGCACCAACAGATTGGTGTCCAGCGCAATCATGGCTTGCTGCCGGGCCTGTGCTTGGCGCCCAGGTGAGCCGCAATGCCTGCGTCCATCTGTTCCACGGTCATGGCACGCTTGGGCCGAGGCAACAGCCCGCGCAAAGCGGTAAGGCTGGCACTTGGTGGCCGCTTCAAAATGATGGTGTCGTCATCCTGCACGGTCACCAGCAAATGGTCACCGGCTTCCAGGCCGAGGCGCACCCGCACCGCGCTGGGTAGCGTCATTTGCCCTTTGGATGTCAGAGTGGCTTGCATGGAATTTCCTTACGTTTTGGTAAGGATAACATGGACGGTCGAGCTCACGCAAATGCAAACGCAGACAGTCACCGTGCCATGGGTTGCCCGCCACATTTGGCCAAGCGCGTATGCGAGCCAGCCTCAAGGCCTGAAAAAACGGGTTTACTACCTTGTAAGCGCATAAATTCCTTTCCGGTGAGAATTGTTGCGCTTCAAGTAAAGTGAATATAGGGCTGACCGAGTCGATGGCAATATCCTTCCACGGTTTGCTTGGCAGTACTACCATTGCCACATGACGCTCAAAGAATCCAACCCCTATCTGTGCAACCGCACAGAATCAGCTCGCAAAGCGGTGCTGCGGGTGTCGGCGAAAACTTCCTCAGCGGTGGAAGGCATTCGCGCGCCTTTTGACGAAACAAAGACCGACAAGGCCCCTACCAGCAAAGAATCTTTCATCGCCTACTGGCAGCAGCGTGCTGCCGTGATCGCTCGATAATTCTTTCAAATAGCGCCGTCAAAGGCCAGTGGGCCCATGACGGCGCCCACCCCAACTTGATGCCACAGCTTGTGATCTCAAAGTTGTATGCGCCTCAGCCATACACAACCAAATTCCCCGCCACGCGCACCACGCCCTGTTGCTCCAGCTTTTGGACAATCGCATCCAGCGCTTCGGCACTGCCACCTTCACCCAGCATGGACTGCAGCGCCCGTAGCAATGGTTTTAGCTTGTGCGGCGCCTTGTCGCCCATTTTGGCCAGGGCCATCTTGATGCGGGCGAACTCTTTGGCTGCGGTAGTTGCAGGGGCGAGTTTGGGCGAAGCCGCCTTTTTGGCTGGTACAGGCGCTTTGGCTGCGGGCTTCCTGGTGGGTGAGCCAATCGCCACTGCTTTTGCAGCAGGCACTGTCTTGGCAGGTGTCTTCTTCGCAGCCACTTTTTTGGCCGGGGCCTTCTTTGCCGGAACAGGTGTTTTTGCGGTCACTGGTTTTTTGGCAGATGCTGGCTTGGCCGCTGGCGCTGCTATCTTTGCCACTGCAGGAACCTTGGCCGGTATGACCTTTTTCAGCGCCGGTACCTTCGTGGCTTTAAAGCCTACGCGCTTGACAGCGAAGCCCAAAACCTTGGCATGGGCAATCATGGGGTCGTAGCCCTTGTCATTGGCAACCACCACCAGCTGGGCATCCGGGTGTTTAGCCGCGACGTAGCCCAGGTAAAACGACAGATGAAAGTCCAACGCGTTTGGACCCTTGCCAGAACGCGGCACCAGCATCACCCGGTCATGACCTGTCGCAAATTGCTGCGCCTGCTTGACCTGATGCGGGCCATGGAACAGCCAGACATCGGTGAACCCCGGCGCCAGCTTGGCAAGCTCTTCAAAAGTCGGTTGGACGTTTTCAAGGTCCACCAGCGCGTGCAGTTCTTTCATCGGCACCCTCCCAAGAAAAAATGGCTTCTATCCACCGTCCGTGTCGCGCAAACAGCTATTCTTTTCATAGCAATACTCTTAAAGCCTGAAAAGTGCGCTCTATTGATAGTTCTATTGGTATTGCAGTCGGAAGACTACCGTTTGATCAAAAGAAAAACTCATTCAAATCAAAGGCTTAGCGCGTCAAAAGTCAGCAGCCGGCTCAAGCCACGATGGTTTCTATTGATTCCCAATTGGGTTTTTCTGCGAACCAAGTACCCACCTAGGCCAACGTCGGCCCCCGGCGTTATGAATGCGTTCCGTGTCGGCCAACTGGCGTAGCAGGTTATGAATGCGATTGAGCTTTTGCTCCTCTGTCAGCACCTCCGGCAGCTTGTTCAACAGCAGCCTGTCAATGTCCTGTCGCGACACGGGCTGATGCTCCGCCACCAACGCCACAATCATGTCGCGGTAGTACTGGCTATCAAAACCCCGGTTGCGAATGTGCTGGGCTTTATCGCCCGCCACGGTAGCCACGCTGCATGCCACCAGTAAATTGGGATAACGTCCTTCCACCAGCTTGGCTGCCTTGAGCTTGCGTGCGTCATCAATCTCAATGCGCTGGCCCTTTTGCACTTTGTCCAACAGCATGATGGTGCCCAGGTCCAGATGCGTTTGTACCATCAACAACCGGGTGTAGCGCTCGTCCAGAATGCGACCGCGCAGCGTCACCATGACCCGCTCAGGCTGCGACAAGTCGAAATCGGGCATGGGGAAAAAACGCTCGCGCTGCTTCATGAACATGCGCTTGATACCGCCACCCTGCGTGTCGATCATGTTCAGGTTGACCATGGCTTCCGCCAAAAACGGGTTGCGGTAAATCTCCAGCGGTGCGTCCTGCTCAATCACAGTTTCCACCCGTCCCGGCAAAAAGCCGCCCACGTTGGTCAACAGCAGCGTATCGGGCGTCTCGACCACTTGCACCCGGCCACGCAAGCCGTAGTCCTGGTGCGCGATGCAGTTGTGCAAACCCTCGCGAATCACCCATGGGTCGTACTGCGTCAGCTCCACCGGGAACAGCGTGCCGTCGGGCAGCTCGCGCACCTTGAGGTTGCGCACACGGGCCAGCACCTGGTCCACACTCAGCAAAAACGGTGGGCCAAAGTGCTCGTAGTCCAACTCTTCATTGCGTTCGTTCTTCAGCAGCCAACTGATACGGGCCACTGCAGGTGCCAGCAGCGTGGACGACTCAGGCCTCCCCAGCAGCAACAGCGCCGCATGGGTCACGTTGCCGCGAATGGTGAGCTTGGCTTTGTTGAGAAACGTAGCGTCGTCCCACCCAGCCAACTCATCCGCCAGATGTGAAAATTTGGTCGCAAACTCCTGCCGCGCCTTGGCAACGGCGGCGGGGTCCAAGTCGGCCAGCGTGGCCTGCTCGCACACCTGCGCGCTCCAGTCCAACCGGCGGTTCCAGATGGCGCGCTCTTTCTCAGAATATTTGCCCAGTTCGGTTTTGCTGGTGCCGTTGCGCACATAGGCCACGTTGTAGAACTTGACGGGCCGGTCAAACGCCGGATGCACTTCAAACAGCACCACGCGCTGACCGTGATAGAGCCAACTGTGAATTTCAAAACCCACATTGGGTTGCAGGCCCAACGACAACCACAGCGGCAACAACTGGTTGCCATGCCCCTTCTCTGCCTGCGGATCAAACGCCGTGCCCACCACGGTGTGACTGGCATCCTCAATGCCAAACACCAGATAACCGCGTGGCTTACCCAGCAGACAGGCCGAATTGGCAAGCGCCGACAGATATTCGCCCAGCGGCTGTGGCTCCAGCCGTGTCGCCTTGAATTCCAGCCACTCTGATTCACGTGGCTCGGCGCGCAGGCGGTCCAGCAGGGCGGTGAGGTCGGCGGTGTTCATATTCGGTTTTAAGCGAGTCACAGTGGCAAGGCCGCAATTCGATCAAAGAGTAGCTGGAAGTTAGTAAATTCAGATGCGTCGAGCATCTTCGCAGCCTCTGCAAAAGCCACCTTTTGTTTAGCGCTCGCTTCAATATCAAAAACCGTTGAGCCAACCGCCACAGGATCTCCCTTCAGCCCATTTTCTGCCAACACCGTGTCAGAAAAATAATGCTCAATGGAGAAGTGTCGCCTGTCAGCCCTCGGAGACGAAGCGAAGTCTGCCCTGCAGGTTGGTACTGGTAAGACTATCGCCTGCATCGGTTTCACGGTGTGCTTTTTATGTGAATTGTCTGCCCCAACATTGAATCCGGCTTTTGCCTGCAAAGAGTTGAAGCTATTACAACCAGCGCTGTCATTGTCAAAAACAGTTGTGACCTTTCGATCAGAAACTATTGACAAAAATTCCGTGCAACGTCGAAGCATGTCTGCGCCACCTTCCCGTTTGTCAGAGTCAGGCTCAATACCGCAGGCAATTGCTTCAAAAGGGACAGTAACGCCCGCATGAAGCTTTTCCCAAGCTGTGGAAATGAGTGTCGCATCAGTCTTACCCTCAACCAATAAGGCTGGCAACGTTCCCGCCTTTACTTGACTCAGCACCGCACTTTGGAACGCCCGAGTTTCGGCAAACATGTCAAATGCAGCCTGAAATTCTGAATAACTTTCGGGTGACACCAGTTCACCAGAAGGCATTTCCCTCAACTCAAAACCGCTGCCTCCGAGGACCTTCTCCATGCCAAGTGCCACAAGAGGGGCGTGCACGCTTACGATGAACTGGACCTTCGGAAACAATCGAATCAATTGCGGCAGTACATCAAACTGCAGACCCAAGTGAAGATGCAGGTCCGCTTCATCAATAAGCACAATCCCCGCAATTTGCCCCGGGTTTTGAAACTCCATTTCTGATAGGTCAGCATCTCGAATGATGGATGCGAACAGACAAAAAAGTGCACTTTCACCGGCGGACAAACTCAACAAGTCTTTAACGGTGCGCACGATTTCACCGTTTCGGCGGACAGTGGCGGTGATGATCCGTTGGTTGCGGTGGCCCATACCCAGTTGCAACTGATCCTCTGGCCGTTCGCAAAGCACGTATTGCAAGACCATTCGCACCGCGTCAAAAACCGCATGGGCCTTACCTGGTACGGCAACGCGAACGGCCATCGGCATCATCTGATGTAGCGAAAGTGCAGTGGTTTGTCGATGCTCAGCGACCAATACATCGAACACGACTGAGTGCAGCCATTCCAAGGTGGGTTTTAAACGGTTGCGCGAAAAAATTCGTCGCGACGTCCGGCCTTTCATTCGCGACGGTTCTGGCAACCGCAATTCGGAAGACAAGCTCTCCGCATTCAACCAATCGGGCGGTTCGAAGCGATCTGCGGGAAAGAACAATAGGCTGGTCTTTTGCAACATCGCTTCAAGCAAATGAGGAGCCGTAAGCTCTCCCAGCGGCAACTTGAAAAGATTCGTTTCTGTTACCGGAATCTCATTACAACTGCCGTCCAGCAATTGCAACTCCGAAAATTCCGTCATGGTTTCCCGTGCATTGTTGAGTTGCCACTCAATCAGTGAAACTCCCTTTTCAAATTCCAATTTCGCGAAATAGAACTTCGCATCACCATGAATCCCGAGAGGGGAGCGAATGCGATAGACCATGTCCTTATCTATCTCAACGTCCTTGTAAATTTGCTGCTTCAAAGCTACGAGGGCATTGACAACAAATGAAATGACCGTTGATTTGCCACTTCCATTGCGCCCGACCAAGATCAAAGGTTTTGGATTTTCACCCTCAAACGGAAGACTCAAGTTCAGTTCTTTAATGGGCCCGGTGTTCTTCAACTGAATCGAACGAAGGTACATCTTGTTTCCTCTCTCTACGCACTTACGGAAAATGCGCGTTGCAATACCGAACTACGTAACGCCTGCGCGCGCTTGAGATTGGTATCGACCTCGGCCTCGACCTCGCGGACGATGGACAGGCACCGATCAACTTCAGCGACGATGCGGTGTTGCTCTGCTGCGGGTGGAAGTGCAACTGGCAACGCTTCAAACTTTGACTTATTCAAAATTGGCAGGGTCGTGGCAGATGCGTTGTCCACTATCTGCCGTTGCCCGTGAGGGCTTGTGGTCCACCAAAAGAGATAGCGGCAATCTATGCCGACCACCGCTGGTGACACTGCATTGATTTGCTGATTGGTTGCGCAGTCAACGCTGGCTAAGCCGGTCTTACCTATCGTCGCGCCAATGCACGTAACAAGCACAGAGCCCGCAGGGAGTTTTCGCCCCTTTTGCAAACCCATATCGCTAAGGTACTCGCGTGCGACATGGACGTCTTCCCCAGCATCCAGGTCGGTCGGCTTAAAAAATGGTGTTTCTCCGCCAAAGTTGGCTGCATTCCCCGTAGGCGGCGTGAAACCCGTTGTCACTTCACCCAGTTGAGCATACGTTGCCCACACCCAGCCGACCGGAAGCTTTCCGGGAACTGCTGCATTCACTGACGCAGACTCCTCGTACTTCCCCCGCCCATTCCATTCACGCCGCCGCGCTTCAAGGATGTGTTGAAGGAGTTGCTCGCCGGTTTCATAGCTGCGACCTTCGAGGCGGGCGAGTTCGGCTTCGGTGGGGACGAGGCGGCCTTCGACGGCGGCTTTGAGGATGGAGGCTTTGTAGCGTTTGAGGTTGGCTTTGACGCGCTTCAGGTTGGCGACTGCTTCATCGAGGCGGGAGAACTGTTTTTCGATTTCGGCGACGATTTCGCGCTGCTCCGCTACTGGTGGCACAGCAACTGGTAAACCAAGAAGCTGCTCGGTGTTGATCCCGTCGCGGGTTGCGCCGTGATTTACCGCCTTGAGATAGTCGCGAACTTGCTTTGCGCCGCGAACGTAGTTGATGAACAATCGCGTGTCGATGCGCGCCTCATCAAGACGCAATCGCATGATGTGGTAGTTGAACAGTGCACCTTCAAGCCACTTCGGAACGAGGCCAGCGCGCCCAACCGACGCCATTCGAGAAAAAAGCAAGTCGCCTTCCTTTAGGCGGTAGCGCGACAGCTCTTTCGCCTTTTCTTCGGAGACAAACAAAGCCTTGTCCAAATTGATGCCACCTTGCGTAAGGCAGCCAATCGTCAAAAGGGGAACGCCAGATTCCACGAAATCGCTGCGCCCAAGGTTCGTGCCGAATGGGCCGGTGAGCACGGGTTGCTCGCCAGTCGCGCCGATCTCACTCACAGCTTTGTAGTGCCACCCACTTGGGAGCGCAGGCAAGTTCAGCGAAGCGATGTCCAACCCTTCACTCACGCCGCCAACTCCCGATTCATTTCTTCAAGCACCTTGGGCAGTTCCGCGCCAAACAACTGGTACACCTTGCCCATGCCGCCCTCTTGCGCGAAAGGGGAATATTCAAAGTCGTCGGGCACTACGCTCAGGTTGGCGGCGATGTGGTCGCGGATCATTTCCAGCCAGTGCAGTTGTTCTGCGGTGAAGTCCACTGGATTCCCGCCTTCGCGGGAATGACGGGATTGAGCCAGCCAGGCTTTGAAGTTGGCGTTGACGCGCTCAGGGAAGGGCACCAGCTCGTTGTCCTGGTGCATGGCAAAGCGCACCAGGCTGACCAGGTCGGTCAGGATGCGGCGGCGGTTGTCGCCCTTGACCTTGCTTTTGTCCAGCGCTGCGTAGGCTTGCCAAAGCTGGCCCTCGGTCCACAAGTGCGGCGGCGCTTGCAGCGCGTCGGCCAGGGTCTTGAGCGCTTCAAAGGTCAGCGGCTCGGTGGCCTTGCCTTGCAGCCGTTGCGGTCGGTTGTAGAGTATTTGCAGCGCGGTGATCTCGTTTTTGTGTTCGGCAATAAAGCGTTCAAAGCTTTCCACCGTGCCTTTGGCGCGCTCACGGGCCGCTTCGCTAAAGTCGGCTTGCAGCAGGCTGTCTTGGGTGACGGTGTCGATGATCTGCTCGGCTTTTCTCTTCAGGTCAATGAGCAAGTTGCGTAGCGCCGGGTCGCACAGGGGTTTGACGGCGCTGGCAATGCGCGCTTCGACCAGTTCCGGGTGATCATCAGCCAGATCGGGGTCCAGCGCATCGACAATGCCGCGCGCCAGGTCTTTCAGCGACGCGCCGCCGGCGGCCGTTACGATGCGCTGCTTGTCGGGTTCGGTCAGCGCGCGCTCCAGCCGGGCCAGGCGCGCGGCCACGCTGGACAGCACTTCGGGCTCCACATTGCCCAGCGCCACGGCTTGCAGCAGTTTGTCAAACGGCACCGACTTTTTCTGCTCCATCGGCGCAGAGTCGGTTTTGTCCTGCTCGCAAACGCCAACGCAATCGACGATGACAAAGTGGTCTTTGGCTTTGGCGTCGGGCGTGACGGCCTGCAGGTCGTCGGGCGCTATGATGCGCACGCCGCGGCCTTTCATCTGCTCAAAGAAGTTGCGGCTTTTCACGGCGCGCATGAACATCACAATTTCCACCGGCTTGATGTCGGTGCCGGTGGCAATCATGTCCACCGTGACGGCAATGCGCGGGAAGTAGCTGTTCCTGAAAGCGCTGATCAGGTTCTCGGGCTTCTCGCCGGTGGTGCGGTAGGTGATCTTCTGCGCAAAGTCGTTGCCCTTGGCAAACTCTTCGCGCAATATTTCAACAATCTTCTCGGCATGGTTGTCGTCCTTGGCAAACACCAGCGTCTTGGGCACCTCGGTGCGGCCGGGGAAGATGTCGGTCGGCAGCTTGTCGCGAAAGGTGCGCACGATGGTGCGAATCTGGTCCGGCGTTTGCACCGCACGGTCCAGCGCGTCGGCGTCGTAGGTCATGTCTTCGTCCAGTTCCTGCCAGCGGGTTTTGCGCGTCAGGCGGTCGCGGTAACCGACCGAGTAGCCGGCTTCCACCTGCGCGCCCTGCTCGCTCACCTGGGTGCGGATGCGGTACACGTCGTAGTTCACATTGACGCCATCGGCCACGGCCTGCTGGTGGCCGTATTCCATCACCAGGTTCTGGTTGAAGAAGCCAAAGGTCTGCTTGCTGGGCGTGGCGGTCAGGCCGATCAGGTAGGCGTCAAAATATTCCAGCACCTGACGCCACAGGTTGTAGATGCTGCGGTGCGCCTCGTCGGTGACGATGATGTCAAAGGTCTCGATCGGAAAGTTGGGGTTGTAGGCAATCGGCTCGGGTTTGGCAAACAGGCTGCCCAGACCAGCGGCGCTTTGCTCGTCGTCCTCGGGCGCCAGCTCGCGCCCCTTCAGCATGCTGAACAAACGCTGGATGGTGCAGATGGTGACGCGCGCCGTGCTGTCGAGCTGGTTGCTGGTGAGGTGCTGGACGATGTATTCCTCGCCAAACTTGTAGTTGTTGTAGGGCGAGGTGTACTGGTCAAATTCTTTTTTGGTTTGCCGCCCCAGGTTGCCACGGTCCACCAGAAACAGCACGCGCCGGGCGCCGGCAAACTTGATCAGGCGGTAGATGAAGCTGATGCTGGTAAATGTCTTGCCGCTGCCGGTGGCCATCTGGATCAGCGCGCGCGGTTTGTTGGCTTTGAGCGAGGCTTCGAGGTTGCGGATGGCGATGATTTGCGCCGGCCACAAACCGTCTTCAATCAGCGCCGGCAGGGTTTGCATGCGGGCCAGAAAAGTGGGGCTGGCAAAGCCGGCGTCGCTCATCACCTGTGGGCTGGCGCTGCCGGTGTGGATGGCGCTGCTGGCCGGTACCTCCTTCAAGAAAGCAGCCAAAGTTTCGGGCCGGTGAAAGGCAAAGACGGCTCGGGCGCGGGGCTGCGGGTCCAGCCCCTGCGTGAAGTGGGTCTCGATGCCGGTCGACTCATAGCTGAAGGGCAAAGGCCGGCGCCACGCTGGCAGACTGGCCGGCAGGCCTTGGGCATAGCGGGCCGATTGAATCTCGACGCCAGTGAGGGTGCTGCCCTCTTTCTTGGCTTCGATCACACCGGCCGCTTTGCCGTCGATGTAGAGCAGGTAGTCGGCAAAGCCGTAACCGGAGTTGAGAAGGAATTCACGTAGCGCCACGCCACGGGCGGCGTGAATGTTGGCATCTGCCATGTTGCAGACGCGCCAGCCGGCTTGCGTGAGCAGGGCGTCGATGTTGACTCTGGCTTTTTGTTCTGGCGTCATGCCCTCTCCTTATGCCAGCCATTCTAGGGCCTGACAATTCGGCCGAATTAGCCACCGGGCCGCATCTGCGCGGCACCCGGCACACAGCAATCACCCGTCGAGATTGATCTGATGCACCAGTGCCGCCAGCACGACCGGTGCCCGCTCGTTGTCGATCTGGCAAGTGCCGGCCGCGTGGTGGCCGCCGCCGCCATACTGCAGCATCAAGTCGCCCACATTGGTCTTGCTGCTGCGGTCCAG
>JANNUE010000251.1:0-3789 GCA_031394895.1 Betaproteobacteria bacterium | reverse complement strand
CCCTTGTCGAGCTTGTCCCGGTCGCGGCCGAATTTTGCGCTGAGCGCCATCAGGCCACCGGTCAATGCGCCGCAGGTTCCTTGCGCCATCAGTCCGCCTCCGCCGGAAAGCCCGTGGCTGGCCTTGATGGTGCTGTCGTCTATGATTCCGACGGTTTCCTGCACGGTGGCCAGCACGCATTGCGGGCAACAGCCGTAATCCAGCTCGTATTGTTGCGCTTTTTCATAGGCCTGCTCGGCCAGCGCGCGTTTTTCTTCCATATTCATATTCGCTCCTTTCATCCCGGAAAAAGCTATCGAACCGCAGAAGACGCGGAGGACACGGGGTAGGCAGGGATGGGCGACTTGTCGCCCAACTCGCAAAAACAAGGCGTTAATGTTTTGTGCCAACTACCCCTCTTGGTGAATGCACAATGACATAAAAGTTCGTAAAAGCCTTTGAATTCCTCTGCGTCCTCCGCGTCCTCTGCGGTGAATTGAAGTTAGTTCATCATTTCACCGGCCATGCCGGTACTTGCGGCAAGTGCCAGATGTCGCGGTTGTAGTCGAGGATGGTGCGATCGCTGGAGAACTTGCCGCTCGCTGCGGAGTTGAGGATGCTCATGCGCGTCCAGTTTTCCTGGTCACGGTAGGCTCGCGCCACTTGCTGCTGCGCATCGACGTAGCCGCGGAAATCTGCTGCTGTCAGCCACGGGTCGTGAGGGCTGGTCACAGCGTGGATGATGGGGTCGAAGATGCCCGGCTCGAACAGATTGAAATGGCCGCTTTCCAGCAGTTGCATGACGCGGTGCAGGTCTTCGTCGGCGGCGATGATCGCGGCGGGATTGTAATTCCCTCTTGTTGCGTCCACCTCTTCGGCGGTGAGGCCGAACAGAAAGAAGTTTTCTGCGCCCGCTTCCTCGCGGATTTCGATGTTGGCGCCGTCCAGAGTGCCGATGGTGAGTGCGCCGTTCATCATGAATTTCATGTTGCCGGTGCCGGAGGCTTCCTTGCCGGCGGTGGAAATCTGCTCCGACAGGTCGGTGCCGGGGCAGATCACCTCCATCGCCGACACCCGGTAGTCGGGGAAGAAGGCCAATTTCAGCAAGCCATTCGTGTCGGGGTCATCATTGATCACTTTCGCCACCGAGGCAACCAGTTTGATGATGCGCTTGGCGATCATGTAGCCGGGGGCAGCCTTGCCGCCGATCAGCACGCAACGCGGCGTCCAGTCAGCTGTGTCGCCGCGCTTGATGCGGTCGTAGAGGTGAATCACGTGCAGTACGTTGAGCAGCTGGCGCTTGTATTCGTGGATGCGTTTCACCTGCACGTCGAACAGGGCGTTGATATCGAAGACGATGCCGCAGTCACGCTCAACCATCTCCGCCAGACGCGTCTTGTTGGCCTGCTTGACGGCGCGCCACTCGGCGCGAAATTTAGCCTTGTCAGCGTAGGGAGCAAGCTTGCGCAACCGGGTCAGATCGGTAACCCAGCCGTCGCCGACGGTGCGGGTAATCAGGTCATTCAAGCCGGGGTTGCTCCAGGCCATCCAGCGGCGCGGGGTGACGCCGTTGGTCTTGTTGTTGAACTTGTTGGGCCACAATTCGTAGAAATCATGGAACAAATGTCGCTGCAGCAGGTGCGAGTGCAGTTCGGCCACGCCGTTGACCGAGGCGCTGGCCACCACCGCCAGATAGGCCATGCGTATTTGCGGTTCTCCCCCTTCCTCGATGATCGACATGCGTCGCTGCCGCTCGGTGTCCCCCGGCCAGCGTTGTGCCACCTCAGCCAGGAAGCGGGCGTTGATCTCGTGAATGATGTCCAGCAGGCGCGGCAGCAGTCGGCCGAACATGCCTACCGGCCATCTCTCCAGCGCTTCCGGCAGCAGGGTGTGGTTGGTGTAGGCGACTGTGCGGCGGGTAATATCCCAGGCCTGATCCCAGTTCAGACAGTGTTCGTCCATCAGCAGCCGCATCAGCTCCGGCACCGCGCAGGTCGGGTGGGTGTCGTTGAGCTGGAAGCAGTTCTTTTCGGCAAAGTTTTCAAAATTACTGCCATGGGCGTTGATCCAGTTGCGCATCACGTCCTGCAAGCTGGCGGATGCCAGGAAGTACTGCTGGCGCAAGCGCAGCTCCTTGCCGTTCTCGCTGGCGTCGTTGGGGTAGAGCACCATGGTGATGTTCTCGGCGCCGTTCTTCGCCGCCACCGCTTCGGTGTAGCTGCCGGCATTGAATTCGCTCAGGTTGAATTCGTCGGTAGCCGCCGATTTCCACAGGCGCAGCGTGTTGACGGTGCCGTTGCGGTAACCGGGAATGGGGATGTCGTAGGGCACCGCCATTACTTCCTGGGCATCCGCCCAGCGGGCGTGCATGCAACCGTCGCGGTCGTGATAGTATTTGCTGTGCCCACCGAATTTAACCCGAACCATGTGTTCGGGCCGCTCGATTTCCCACGGATTGCCGTCGCGCAGCCAGTGGTCGGGTTCTTCCAGCTGGTTGCCGTTGTCGATTTTCTGGCGGAACATGCCGTACTCATAGCGGATGCCGTAACCCATCACCGGCAATTGCAGCGTTGCGCAGCTATCCAGGAAGCAGGCCGCCAGCCGGCCCAAGCCACCATTACCCAAGCCCGCGTCGTGTTCCTGGTCGGCGATTTCCTCCAGCATCAGGCCTAGCTTGCGCAACGCTTCCTCGGTGGGTTTGTCCACCTCCAGATTCAGCATCGCATTGCCCATTGCTCGCCCCATCAGGAATTCCAGCGACAGATAATAGGTGCGCTTGCAGTTTTGTTCCTCATAGGCGTACTGAGTGTTCTTCCAGCGCTCCACCAGGCGGTCGCGTAGCGACAGCGAGAGCGAGGTATAAACGTGATAAGCCGCCATGCACATCCTGTCCCGCCCCAGGGTATGGCTGAAATAGCGGCGGAAATCGTTGACGATGCTCTCGGCGTCCATGCCCAGAGCAGGCAGCTCGGCAATCCCCGGTACGGGCTTGCTGATGATTAGAGGTTCAGTATGAATGATGGATACTCCCTGGCGTGTAAAGGATTGTCACAACGAATGTGGGTAAGAAGCCGGGTATTCCAGTTTGCGTTTAGTGCGCCAATAATTCATATGATTTCGGCGAGAGGCTTATTTGATCATTCTACTGATGTTGGCTAAGCTGATTCAACCTAAGATTAAAGTTAATTTATCAAGAACTGATAAAAAAATACGGCCCCCAGCCATGGCAATGTGGCGGAATGTGCCGCGCAGCGGTATTCTTCGGGTGTCGTGGAGGGAATCATAGTGAATCGGAATGCAATTGCACTTCTTTTTTTGAGTTTGCTTATTTTGGGTTGTGCCAAAACGGAACAGCCCGTGGAAGGTATCCGGCCGGCGCGGGTAGTGAAGGTGGCGCTGGGCGTGCAATCGCATCAGGCCAATTATTCCGGCGAGGTGCGCGCACGTTTTGAAACCGCGCTGGCATTTCGCGTCGGCGGCAAGATCGCCAAACGCCATGTCGAGGTGGGCAGCCTCGTGAAGGCGGGCCAGATACTGGCCGAACTCGATCCCCAGGACCTCCGGCTGGCCGAAACAGCAAGCAGCGCCCAACTGGCCGCCGCAAAGGCGGATTTCGAGCTGGCCGAGCGCGATCTCAAGCGTTACACCGATCTGCTGGAAAAGAAATTCATCAGCCTCGCCGATTACGAGCGCCGCAGGAACCTCTTCGATACTGCCAGGGCGCGGCTGGCCCAAGTCAAGGCGCAGCATGCGGTTAGCGCCAACCAGGCGGTTTATGGCCAGTTGCACACGCAGCCTCCCGGCGCGGGT
>JANNUE010000255.1:0-10960 GCA_031394895.1 Betaproteobacteria bacterium | reverse complement strand
TTGAGCGCGAACGCAAACAGGGTAAAAAAAATGGCTGCCTTAAGTACCCACTTAAGCAACCATACGAAGTTATTCATCGATTTCCCCAGTGACGGGTTAATTCTAACGGCCAGGCTTGCCTTCAAGTTCTGCGGTACGTTGATCGACTGCCTCGCGCAGTGCTTTGCCAGGTTTGAAGTGGGGTACCCGTTTTTCCGGCACAGCAACGCTGGCGCCGCTGCGCGGATTGCGCCCAATGCGTGGCGAACGGTAGTTGACAGAGAAGCTGCCGAAGCCCCGGATCTCGATCCGGTTGCCGCGCACCAATGCGTCATTCATCGCGTCCAGAATCGCCTTGACGGCGAATTCTGCATCGCGATGGGTGAGCTGGCCAAAGCGGGCGGCCAGTTCTTCGACAAGATCAGAGCGGGTCATGGTCGGCACACGTCATCCCGGAGTGCATCCGCGATGACGGTTGTTCTCCGTTTTACTTCTCGCTGTTGTCGAGCTTGGCGCGCAGCAATGCGCCCAGGCTGGTGGTGCCGGCGTTTTCACGCGCCGAGTTCTGGCTCAAGGTGGCCATTGCCTCGTTCTGATCGGCGGCATCCTTGGCCTTGATCGACAGCTGGATGTTGCGCGTCTTGCGATCCACATTGACGACCACGGCAGTGACTTCGTCGCCTTCCTTGAGCACGTTGCGCGCATCTTCGACACGGTCGCGCGAGATTTCGGACGCGCGCAGGTAACCGATGATGTCGGAGCCCAGATCGATCTCGGCGCCCTTGGCATCGACCGTCTTGACCTTGCCGGTCACAACCTGGCCCTTGTCGTTGAGCGAGGCGAAGGTTGTGAATGGGTCGGAATCGAGCTGCTTGATACCGAGCGAGATGCGTTCACGGTCAACGTCCACCGCCAGCACCAGGGCTTCGACTTCCTGGCCCTTCTTGTACTCGCGCACGGCGGCTTCGCCGGCTTCGTTCCAGGACAGGTCGGACAGATGGACCAGGCCATCGATGCCGGCAGCCAGGCCGACAAACACGCCGAAGTCGGTGATCGATTTGATCGGGCCCTTGACGCGGTCGCCGCGCTTGGTGTTTTGCGCAAACTCCTGCCACGGGTTGGCCTTGCATTGCTTCATGCCCAGCGAGATGCGGCGTTTGTCCTCGTCGATCTCCAGCACCATGACTTCGACTTCATCGCCCAGTGCGACGATCTTGCTTGGCGCCACGTTCTTGTTGGTCCAGTCCATCTCGCTGACGTGCACCAGGCCTTCGATGCCGGGTTCGAGTTCGACAAATGCGCCGTAGTCGGCGATGTTGGTGATCTTGCCAAACATGCGCGTGCCTTGCGGGTAGCGGCGGTTGACGCCCATCCAGGGATCGTCGCCCATTTGCTTGAGACCGAGCGACACGCGGTTTTTCTCGGTATCAAACTTCAGGATCTTGGCGGTGATTTCCTGGCCAGCCGTCACCACTTCGCTCGGGTGGCGCACACGACGCCATGCCATGTCGGTGATGTGCAGCAGGCCGTCGATGCCGCCCAGATCGACAAACGCGCCGTATTCGGTGATGTTCTTGACCACGCCTTGCACGACGGAGCCTTCCTTGAGGGTCTGCATCAGCTTGGCGCGCTCTTCGCCCATGCTGGCTTCGACCACGGCGCGGCGTGACAACACGACGTTGTTGCGCTTGCGGTCGAGCTTGATGACCTTGAACTCCATCGTCTTGTTTTCGTACGGAGACAGGTCTTTGGTCGGACGGGTGTCAACCAGCGAGCCGGGCAGGAAGGCGCGAATGCCGTTGACCAGAACGGTCAGGCCACCCTTGACCTTGCCGCTGGTGGTGCCGGTGACGAACTCGCCGGTTTCCAGTGCTTTTTCGAGGCTCATCCACGACGCCAGGCGCTTGGCCGTATCACGGCTCAGGATGGTGTCGCCGTAGCCGTTTTCGATGGAGCCAATGGCCACCGAGACGAAGTCGCCAACCTGGACTTCGATCTCGCCCTTGTCGCTCTTGAATTCTTCCAGCGGCACATAGGCTTCGGATTTGAGGCCGGCATTGACGACCACGAAACTGTGCTCGATGCGGACCACTTCGGCGGTGATAACTTCGCCCGGACGCATTTCAGTGCGTTGCAGGGACTCTTCAAACAGGGCGGCAAAAGATTCTGACATTTTTTAATGCGGCATGAACCGCAGGTTACTTCACGGTGTGACCCGTGGGTTGGTTTGTTGAACCACTCCAACAGTGCGCAATGCTGCGCGAGAGGGTTGGTGTGGGCCGTTCCCGTTCAGACTGCTCTGAACGGCTGTGCCTCCTGCCACCAGTGCAACACCAGATCGACCGATTCTTCAATCGTCAAATCCGAGTTGTCCAGCAACCGGGCATCTGCGGCTGGTTTGAGAGGTGCGACGCTGCGGGACGAATCCTGCGCATCGCGTGCTTCCAGATCAGCGCGAAGAGCGTGGAGTGTAGCTGAATTTCCCTTTGAAATCAATTGTTTATGGCGTCGCTCGGCGCGCTTTTCGGCACTCGCGGTCAAAAACACCTTGAGCGGCGCCTGCGGGAAGATGACCGTCCCCATGTCGCGCCCGTCGGCGACCAGACCCGGCAAGCGCCGAAAACCATGTTGCAGTTCGATCAGTGCCCGCCGCACCCCGGGCAGCGCCGAGACACGCGAAGCATTCATGCCCATCGCTTCGGAGCGCAGCGCGTCGGTCACATCGGTGCCATTGAGCAAAATTGCGTCCGGCGTGAAACGGATGTCCAGACGGGCCACCAAATCGGCAATCCTGGATTCGTGGCTGATCTCCAGTGCCAGGCCGGCCTGCAAAGCGGCGAGTGCGGTGAGACGGTACAGCGAGCCGGAGTCGAGCAAGTGGTAACCCAGCTTCGCTGCCAGGGCGGCGGCCAGCGTGCCCTTGCCCGAAGCGCTCGGGCCATCGACGCAAACAACGGGAATGGCTTGCGGCGCCGCCTGCACCAGAGAGAACAGCGTTTCAAAGTAATCGGGGAAGGTCTTGGCCACGCACTTCGGATCTTCGACGCGCACCGGCAGTTGCGCCGGATTGAACGCTGCAAGAGAAAAACACATGGCGATGCGGTGGTCGTCATAGGTGTGGACCGTGGCCGCCTTCCAGTCCGACGTTGTGGCGGGCGGCGTGACGCGGATGAAGTCCGGACCCTCTTGCACCGTGGCGCCCAATTTGCGCAATTCACAGGCCATGGCGGAAAGCCTGTCGGTTTCCTTCACGCGCCAGCTGGCAATGTTGCGCAGCGTGGTCGTGCCCTTGGCATACAGGGCCATTAGCGCCAGCGTCATCGCTGCGTCCGGGATGTGGTTGCAGTCCAGGTCGATGGCCTTGAGCGGCCAGCTGCCGCGCGACACTTCCAGCCAGTTGGCTCCGCTGCGCACTTGGGCACCCATCATTTGCGCGGCCTTGATGAATTCGATGTCACCCTGGATCGAGTCAGCGCCGACGCCTTCAATGCGCACGCATTGGTCGCCTTCGGCGCCGGCCGCAATGGCGCCCAGTGCGACAAAATAGCTGGCCGAAGAGGCATCGGCCTCGACATGCATCGTGCCGGGCGAGTGCAGGCGGCTGCCGGCGGGAATGGTAAAGCGCTGCCAGCCATCGCGCCGGATCTGGATGCCAAAGCGTGCCAGCAGCTTGAGCGTGATGTCAATATACGGGCGCGAGATCAATTCGCCAACGACTTCGATGACGATGTCCTGCTTTGCCACCAGCGGCAATGCCATCAGCAGCGCAGTCAGAAACTGGCTTGAGACATCACCGCGCACCCGTATCGGTGCCTGCAACGACAGCGTCGGCGTGCCGATGTGCAGCGGCGGAAAACCAACCTGCCCCAGGTAATCGATGTGACAGCCGAGCTGGCGCAGCGCATCGACCAGGTCGCCAATCGGACGCTCATGCATGCGCGCGACGCCGTGCAACTCATAGTCGCCGCCGATCACTGCCAGCGCGGCCGTCAGCGGGCGTATGGCGGTGCCGGCATTGCCCATGAACAGGCGCGCCGTTCGGTTGGCAGGTTGGCCGGCCAGGCCATCGATTTCGGTCGTCGTGCCGCTCTGGCGCACGCCGCAGCCGAGCGCACGCAAGGCGGCCAGCATGACGCGCGTATCGTCCGACTCCAGCAGGTCGTGCAGCGTGGTCGTGCCCTCGCTCAGCGCGGACAACAGCAGCAGCCGGTTGGAAATGCTTTTCGAGCCAGGCAGCACGACGCGCCCGCCGGCCGTGGTGAGCGCTGGAATATCAAGAAACGCGCAGCTAAACATTACTTTGGCTGCTGGCCCATGCGCCAGTGGGCACGCGTGTGGCTGGCCTGACCGAGCAAGGCCTCAAGGGCGTCACCGTCGCCACTGGCGATGATTTTCTCCAGCGCCTGCAGACTGTTCTGGAACACCCTTGACTGGGCCAGCAGTTGCTCACGATTCGACATCATGACGTCGCGCCACATCGTCGCATCGCTGGCGGCGATGCGGGTGAAATCACGAAAACCGGGTCCGGCCAGCGCCATGAAGTCCTTGCCTTGCGGCTGGCCCATGATGGCACTCATGAAGGCAAATGACAGCAAGTGCGGCAGATGGCTGACAGCGGCAAACGCCTCATCATGCGCTTCGGGCGACATCTGGACGACACGGCAACCCAGAGCAGTCCACAGATCGACCGCCTTTTGCAACTGGACGGTCAGCGTGCGCTCAATCGGCGTGAGAATAACTTGCTTGCCGTTGTACAGGTCGGCGTCGGCATGCGCAATACCGGAGACCTCGCGGCCGGCGATCGGATGCGCCGGCACAAAGGATCCGATTTGCTCGCGCAGCGCGCGCCGGCCGGCAGCGATCACGTCGCACTTGGTGGAGCCCACGTCCATCACCAGCATTTGCGGCGTCACCAGATGTTTGATCGCCTTGAACGTCGCTTCGGTGGCCGCCACCGGCACCGCGATCAGCACAATGTCGGCACCCGACACCGCCAGCAGCGCAGACGGGGCTTCGATATCAATGACACCCATCTGTCTGGCGTGTTCGGTCGTGGACGGCGATTTGCTGTAGCCGACCACGCGCTTGACCAGACCGGCGCGTTTGAGCGCCAGCGCGAATGAGCCACCCATCAGACCGCAACCGATGATGCCAAGTTGTTCAAACATCATGGTGTCACTGGATAGGTGCCAAGCACCTTGTAGAAAGCGCTGAGTTGCTGCAACTCCTTCAGCGCTGCGGCGACGTGCGCCTGCGACGGATGACCCTGGATATCGATGTAGAAGTAGTACTCCCACTGGCCGGTGCGGGCCGGGCGCGACTCGAACCGGGTCATCGACACGCCGTGCGTTTTCAGCGGAACCAGCAGGTCGTGCACGGCGCCGGGCTTGTTCGGCACCGACACAATCAGGCTGGTGCAGTCGTTGCCCGATGGCGGCGGCGTGCTCATGGTTTGCGGCAGGCAGATGATGGCAAAGCGGGTGCGGTTGTAGGCGTCGTCCTGAATCGCGTGGGCGGCGATATGCAGGCCAAACTGGGTGGCCGCGCGCTCGCTGGCCAGTGCGGTCCAGGCCGGGTTGGTGGTCGCCAGCCGGGCACCTTCGGCGTTGCTCGACACCGGTCGCCGTTCGGCGTGGGGCAGGTGCTTTGACAACCAGGCCTGGCATTGGGCCAGTGCCAGCGGATGGGCCAGCACGGCCTCGATGCCGTCGAGCGAGTTTTGCATTCGCAGCAGGTTATGGCGAACCAGCAGCGTGACCTCGCCGATCACGTGCGTGGGCGAATGCAGGAACAGGTCGAGCGAGCGTGTCACCATGCCTTCGGTCGAATTTTCAACGCCGACCACACCGTACTGCGCGCTGCCGGCGGCGGTGGCGTGAAACACTTCGTCAAAGTTGGCGCAGTAAATCAGGTCGGCGGCACCGCCGAAGAACTCGATCGCTGCCTGCTCGCAAAAAGTCCCGGCCGGCCCCAGTACCGCCACTCGTTGTGGCGCTTCCAGCGCCAGACAGGCGGACATGATTTCACGCCAGATGGCGGCCACGTGCGGGTTTTTCAGCGGCCCCGGATTGGCCAACTGGATCTTCTCAATGACCTGGGCGACCCGGTCCGGCCGGAAGAAGGCGGTGCCTTCGCGCTTCTTGACTTCCCCGACCTTCTCGGCCACCAGAGCCCGGTCATTGAGCAGCGTCAGCAACTGTTGATCGATCGCGTCAATCTGAACACGAAGTTCAGACAAACTTGGCAAGTCAGGTATTGGCTTGGTCATGATCAGGCCCGGGTTCGCTCGAATTCCAGCATATAAGTCACCAGCGCCTGCACGCCTTCAAGCGGCATCGCGTTGTAGAGGCTGGCGCGCATGCCACCGACCGATTTGTGGCCCTTGAGCTGCAGCAGCCCGTGCTGCTGGGCACCATTCAAGAACGCCTCGTTCAGGCTGTCGTCGCGTAGAAAAAATGGCACGTTCATGCGCGAGCGGCAGTTGCTGGCAACTCTGTTCTGGTAAAGCTGCGAGTTGTCGATAGTGCGGTACAGCAGGTCGGCCTTGGCCTTGTTGCGCTGCTCCATCGCGGCCATGCCACCCTGGCGCTTGAGCCACTGAAACACCAGGCCGGCGACGTAGATGGAAAATGTTGGCGGCGTGTTGAACATCGATTGATGCTCGGCCACTAATCTGTAGTTCATTGCGCTCGGGCAGATCGGCAATGCGCGCCCGAGCAGATCTTCGCGCACCACGACCAGTGTCAGTCCGGCGGGTCCAAGGTTTTTCTGGGCGCCGGCAAACGCCAGGCCGACACGCGTCCAGTCAACCGGCCGTGACGCGACATGCGACGAAAAATCGATCACCAGCGGAGCGTCGTGTCCGAGTGCCTTGAGGTCAGGCAGCTCGTGGAATTCGACCCCATGGATGGTTTCATTGCTGCACAGATGCACGTAGCTGGCGTTGGCGCTGAGTTGCCAGCTGGAAGGCTCCGGCAGTGTCGCGTGGTCATCGGCTTCGTTGCTGGCGGCGACGTTGACGCTGCAATATTTGCGCGCTTCGTTTTGCGACTTCTGGCTCCAACTGCCGGTCACCACGAAATCGACTACGCCACCCCGTGAAAGGTTGAGCGGAACAATGGCATTCTCGGTCAGGCCGCCACCCTGCATGAACAGGATCTTGAAGTGCGCAGGTACCTCCAGCAGTTCGCGCAGGTCGGCCTGCGTCTGCTCATAGATCGAGATGAACTCCTTGCCGCGATGGCTCATCTCCATCACGCTCATGCCGCTGCCGTGCCAGTCCAGCATCTCGTGCGCGGCCTGGGTCAGAACTTCCTGCGGCATCGCCGCCGGCCCGGCGGAAAAGTTAAACGGCCGCTTCATCAGGCTCGTCACCCGGCGCTTCGTCTGCGGTCGCATTGGCATCATTCTCGACAATGCGCTGCAGGCCACTGAGCTGGGAACCTTCGTCCAGCCCGATCAACGTAACGCCCTGGGTCGCGCGACCGAGTTCACGAATCTCGCTAACCCTGGTGCGCACCAATACGCCCTTGTCGGTGATCAGCATGATCTCGTCATCGGCATGTACCAGCGTTGCCGCCACCACCTTGCCGTTGCGCTCCGACTGGGTGATGGCGATCATGCCTTTGGTGCCGCGCCCGTGGCGCGTGTACTCGGTGATGCTGGTGCGTTTGCCGTAACCGTTCTGGGTGGCGGTCAGCACGCTTTGCTGCTCGTCTTCTGCGACCAGCATGGCGATCACGCCCTGGCCGTCTTCGAGCATCATGCCGCGCACGCCGCGCGCGTTGCGACCGAGCGGACGCACGTCGTTCTCATCAAAGCGCACCGCCTTGCCGCCATCGCTGAACAGCATCACGTCATGCTGGCCGTCGGTCAGCGCGGCGCCAATGAGATAGTCGCCTTCGTCGAGGTTGACGGCAATGATGCCGCCCTTGCGCGGGTTGTTGAATTCGTCGAGCGCCGTCTTCTTGACCGTGCCCATGCTCGTCGCCATGAATACATACTGGTCGGCCGGGAAAGTGCGCTTGTCGCCGGTCAGTGGCAGCACCACATTGATCTTTTCGCCCTCTTGTAGCGGGAACATGTTGACGATCGGGCGACCGCGCGAACCGCGCGCACCTTGGGGCACTTCCCAGACCTTGAGCCAGTACAGGCGGCCACGGTTGCTGAAGCACAGGATGTAGTCGTGCGTGTTGGCAATAAACAGTTGATCGACCCAATCGTCTTCCTTTGTGGCGGTCGCCTGCTTGCCGCGCCCGCCGCGCTTTTGCGCGCGGTACTCGCTCAGTGGCTGGCTCTTGATATAGCCGCTGTGCGACAAGGTCACCACCATATCGGTCGGCGTGATCAGGTCTTCGGTGCTGAGATCGAACGAACTGTGCTCGACCAGACTGCGACGCGCGCCCAGTTTGGTTTGGCCGAACTCGGTCCGGATGACCGTGAGTTCTTCACTGATGATGGTCGATACTCGTTCGGGCCGGGACAGAATGTCAAGCAGATCGTCAATCTCGGTCATCACCTCTTTGTACTCGGCGACGATCTTGTCCTGCTCCAACCCGGTCAGGCGCTGCAGGCGCATCTGCAGGATTTCCTGCGCCTGCGTGTCGGACAGGCGGTACAGGCCGTCGCGGCCCATGCCGAATGCCTTTTCCAGACCATCGGGGCGGTAATCGTCGGCGTTGACCACGCCGCCATCGGCGCGCGTGCGGGTCAGCATTTCGCGTACCAGCTTGCTGTCCCACGGTTTGGACATCAGCTCCAGCTTGGCCACCGGCGGCGTTGGCGCGTTGCGAATAATGGCAATGAAGTCGTCAATATTGGCCAGCGCGACGGCCAGGCCTTCGAGCACATGGCCGCGTTCGCGCGCCTTGCGCAGATTGAATACAGTGCGCCGCGTGACCACCTCACGGCGGTGCTGCAGAAAGACTTCGATCAGGTCTTTGAGGTTGCACAGCTTGGGCTGGCCGTTGATCAGCGCCACCATGTTCATGCCAAAGGTGTCCTGCAACTGGGTCTGCTTGTACAGGTTGTTGAGCACCACCTCCGGCACCTCGCCGCGCTTGAGCTCGATGACCAGACGCATGCCGGATTTGTCGGACTCGTCCTGGATGTGGCTGATGCCCTCGATCTTCTTCTCGTGCACCAGTTCGGCCATGCGTTCCTGCAGTGTCTTCTTGTTCACCTGGTACGGCAGTTCGTCAACAATGATGGCCTGGCGCTGGCCGCGGTCGATGTCTTCGAAATGGCATTTGGCGCGCATCACAACTTTGCCGCGCCCGGTGCGATAGCCGTCCTTGACGCCATTGATGCCGTAAATAATGCCGGCGGTCGGGAAGTCGGGCGCCGGCACGATTTCCATCAACTCGTCAATCGAGGCCTCGGGATTGCGCAGCAAATGCAGGCAGGCATCGACCACTTCATTGAGGTTGTGCGGCGGAATATTGGTGGCCATTCCGACGGCAATGCCGCCGGAGCCGTTCACCAGCAGATTGGGCAGCCGGGTCGGCATCACCAGCGGCTCCTTCTCCGAGCCGTCGTAATTGGGACCGAAGTCAACGGTTTCCTTGTCCAGGTCAGCCAGCAGTTCGTGCGCGATCTTGGCCAGGCGGATTTCGGTGTAGCGCATCGCCGCGGCATTGTCGCCATCGACCGAGCCGAAGTTGCCCTGGCCGTCCACCAGCATGTGGCGCATCGAGAAATCCTGCGCCATGCGCACGATGGTGTCATAGACCGACTGGTCGCCATGCGGGTGGTATTTACCAATCACATCGCCAACGATGCGCGCTGACTTTTTGTAGGGCCGGTTCCAGTCGTTGCTGAGTTCATGCATCGCAAACAGGACGCGCCGATGAACCGGCTTCAGGCCGTCGCGCGCGTCAGGCAAGGCGCGACCGACAATCACGCTCATCGCGTAATCGAGGTAGCTGCGCCGCATTTCCTCTTCAAGGCTGATGGGCAGGGTTTCTTTGGCGAATTGGGTCATGTGGCGATGCAGGCGAGGGCTGGTGTCAGGGGCAACATGCAATTCTAATGGGCCTGACGGGCGCCCAGTCGGCTGATCTTGTGGCTTTGCGGCAACGACTAGAAGTATTTATCAACCGGATTTGCAGATGCGCTTGTTGACCATCAAGTTTGGGTCACTTATGCTCTGATGGCCTGTGGCACAATGTGCCGAACGCTGTAGGTGATGGGCATCTGGGGCGTCTTATAACCATTCGCAGCGCTGCTGCGGTTTTTTCCCTTAAGGAGAATCATGAAGAAATTTAATAAAGTGGCAATGCTGATTGCTGCCGCAGCATTTGCAACGGTTGCCGGTGCACAGACCATTGACAACTGGAAGAACGGCAGCGGCGAAATGATCTGGAGAAACGGTTCCAACGAACTGTGCTGGCGCGACAACTTCTGGACTCCGGCTACCGCCGCAGTCGGTTGTGACGGTGCCATTGTGGCGCCCAAGCCTGCTCCTGTAGTGGTGCCACCACCTCCGCCACCAGCGCCTGTGGCTGCTCCGGCACCAAAACCCGCACCGGCCCCGGCACCAGCACCGCAACCCCCAGCAGCGACCAAGGTAACCTACGCCGCTGACGCGTTCTTTGACTTTGACAAATCGGTACTCAAGCCTGAAGGCAAAGCCAAGCTGGACGACCTGGTGGCCAAGGTCAAGGGCATCAACCTGGAAGTCATCATTGCTGTCGGTCACACCGACGCGGTGGGTGACGATCCCTACAACCAGAAGCTGTCAGTGAAACGCTCGGATGCCGTCAAGGCTTATCTGGTGAGCAAGGGCATCGAAAAGAACCGTGTCTATACCGAAGGCAAGGGCGAGAAGCAGCCGGTCGCTGACAACAAGACCGGCGAAGGCCGCGCCAAGAATCGCCGGGTTGAGATCGAGGTGGTCGGCACCCGCGCCAACCGTTGATTTCGATGGGATGCCGGTAGCTGCCAAGCGCGGCTGCCGGTGCCAGCGGCGCCGCCTTTACGG
>JANNUE010000235.1:0-5359 GCA_031394895.1 Betaproteobacteria bacterium | reverse complement strand
CGTGGTTGGGCTGTCACCCAAGCCACACCGCGCCAGCCATGAGGTGGCAAGCTACATGCAACAGCACGGCTGGCGCATCATCCCGATCAATCCGAACGCCACCGAAATACTCGGTGAAAAGGCCTATCCAAGCCTGCTTGAAGCGGCCCGCTTTGAGCGCATTGAACTGGTCGATGTGTTTCGCAACAGTGCCGATGTGCCGCCGGTGGCTGCCGACGCCATTGCCATCGGCGCCAAGGCGTTGTGGCTGCAATTGGGCATCGCCGACGCCCAGGCGAGCAGTGCCGCGCAGGCGGCCGGGCTGCACACGGTGCAGAACAAGTGCCTGATGGTGGAGCACTCTGCGCTGTAGCTGGCGAGCCGCAGCGCGAAACCCTCGCGCCGGTTGCTGCGACAATCGGGTTATGAATACACCCGCCAAAACCAGCGCCTTTGCGCCCCTCCAAAACGATAGTTTCATTCGTGCCTGCCTGCGCCAGGCCACTGACCACACTCCCGTCTGGCTGATGCGCCAGGCCGGGCGCTATTTGCCCGAATACTGCGCCACCCGGGCCAAAGCGGGCAGCTTCATGGGACTGGCAACCAACACCGACTACGCCACCGAAGTGACGTTGCAACCGCTTGATCGTTACCCGCTGGACGCCGCCATTTTGTTCAGTGACATCCTGACCGTGCCGGACGCAATGGGGCTGGGCCTGTCTTTTGCATTGGGCGAAGGCCCGAAATTTGCGCACTCCGTGCGTGACGAAGGGGCGGTCGCCAAGCTGGCGGTGCCCGATATGGACAAGCTGCGCTACGTGTTTGACGCCGTGACCTCGATTCGCAAGGCGCTCAATGGCCGCGTGCCCCTGATCGGCTTCTCCGGCAGCCCCTGGACGCTGGCCTGCTATATGGTCGAAGGCGCTGGCTCGGACGACTACCGCCAGGTCAAGACCATGCTTTACAGTCGGCCCGACCTGATGCACAAAATCCTGCAAATCAACGCAGACGCGGTGGCGCTCTACCTGAACACGCAGATTGAGGCCGGCGCTCAAGCGGTGATGGTTTTCGACAGCTGGGGCGGTGTGCTGGCAGACGGCGCATTTCAGCAGTTCAGCCTGGCCTACACGGCCCGCGTATTGTCCCAACTCAAGCGCGAGCACGACGGAGTGCGCATTCCCCGAATTGTGTTCACCAAGGGCGGCGGACCGTGGCTGGAAGAAATGGGACAACTCGACTGCGACGTGCTCGGCCTGGACTGGACTGTCAATCTGTCCAAGGCGCGCGCGCTGGTCGGAGCGCACAAGGCACTGCAGGGCAATATTGACCCGAACGTGCTGTTTGCCAGTCCGGCCCAAATTGAAATCGAAGTTGCCAAGGTACTCGACAGCTTTGGCGCGCCGCACGCCGGCTCTGGCGCCGGTCCCACGCACATCTTCAATCTCGGCCACGGTATAAGTCAGTACACACCTCCGGATCACGTGGCGGCGCTGGTGCAGGCCGTTCATCAGCACTCCCGCAGGATGCGGGCGTAGGGATGCTCTGCATAACTCCCGCCATGCGCGGCGCGAGTAATGCAGAGCGTCCCTTGTGGTGTCAACGCCGAAAACGTAACACTTTTTTTGCCTGAAAAGGGTTAGTGAATCCTGACTTATGCACAATATTTTTGTTGCACTGCGCAAAACATACATTTGCAAGGGCTATCCTGCTACGAAACCAATAGCGACCGTAACTGTTTGATTTATATAGATTTAATTTTTTGCTTTTTTTATGGGCATTCCAGCGGAAGCCTTGATTTGCAAGGCTTTGGAGACACTGGAAGGAATCTATCAACAAAGTTATCCACAGAAGCTCTGAATACAGTGTAAATTGTTTATGAATCAATGGCTTAAGAGCGTTTCCGCAACTTCACATCAACTGATGATTGCATCTCGGACTCTGGCATGAATCACCGGCTTGCGGTACTGGTTCAGACACCTGTTCACAGTCAAATGGCCGGGCCGTTGACCTATATCTGTGACGTCGCGCTCGCGCCCGGCACCCTTGTGCGCGTACCGCTGGGAAAGCGCGAATTGCTGGGGGTCGTCTGGGACGAAGCGGACCCCGCGTCCGGGGGCGGTGTGGACCACCCCATCACGCCCGACAAGTTGCGCCCCATCACAGGATCATTGGACGGCATTGCGCCGCTCAGTCCGGCCTGGCGGCAACTGGTCGCTTTTACCGCCAGTTACTATCAGCGCTCGGTGGGCGAAGTGGCGCTCGCGGCATTGCCGCCGCAGTTGCGCGAGCTGAGCAACTTGCAATTGGCAAGACGCCTGAAACGGCACGCCAAAAACGCCGGGGCCGGCCCGGCACCCACGTCCACCCCTGCTGCCGAGGTGGCACTGACGAGCGAGCAGGCACTGGCGCTGGAGCGCTTCGAGCGTGAAGACGGTCCCTTTTTGCTGTTTGGCGCGACCGGCAGCGGCAAGACGGAAGTCTATTTGCGCGCAGTTCAGCAATTGCTGAGCCGCGACGCAACCGCGCAAGCGATCGTCATGGTGCCGGAAATCAACCTGACGCCGCAGCTAGAGGCGCGCTTTATGGCACGCTTTAACCCGCTGTTCGGTGACGACGCCATCGTCTGCCTGCATAGCGGCATGACACCGGCGCAACGCCTGCAAAGCTGGCTGGGCGCCCATAGCGGCCTGGCGCGCATCGTGCTGGGCACGCGTATGGCGATCTTCGCTTCGCTGGCGCGGCTCAAACTGATCATCATTGATGAGGAGCATGACCCGAGCTACAAAAGCCAGGAGGGCGCGCGCTATTCGGCCCGCGATCTGGGCGTCTATCGGGCACGGCTGGAGGGGGCCAAAGTGATGCTGGGATCCGCCACGCCGTCGCTGGAAAGCTGGCATCACAGTCGATCGGCCGCCCAGGGAGGGCGCTACGTCCGGCTGGAGATGCCAAGCCGCATCGGCAGCCATGCCAGCTTGCCGCTGGTACGCCGGGTTGACATGAACCATCAACCGAAAAAGTGCGTACTTTCCCCCCCGCTGATCAACGCCATTGCCGAGCGGGTAGCGCGAGGTGAACAGAGCATGGTGTTCCTCAATCGTCGTGGCTACGCGCCGGTGTTGCACTGCAGCGACTGCGACTGGAAGAGCGAATGCCCGCATTGCAGCGCCTACCGCGTGTTTCACAAGATTGACCGCACGCTGCGCTGCCATCACTGCGGATTTACCGAGCGGGTGCCGCGCGCTTGTCCGGCCTGCGGCAATCCCGACATCGCACCGTTGGGGCGCGGCACCGAGCGGCTGGAAGAGCACCTGGCCGAGCTACTGGCGCAGGTGCGCCGTCCCAACTCGGTTTGCGAACAATGGCCCGACGGCGAGCCGGTACGCATCGCCCGCATCGACGCCGACAGCACCAAGCTCAAAGGCGAACTGGTCGCACAACTGGGGCGGGTTCATTCGGGCGAAATCGATGTGCTGGTCGGAACGCAAATGATTGCCAAAGGGCACGACTTTCGCCGCATCACGCTGGTGGCGGCGGTGAACCCCGATGGCGCGCTGTTTTCCAGCGACTTTCGGGCACCCGAGCGCCTTTTCAGCCTGCTGATGCAAGCCGGCGGCCGTGCCGGGCGCGATGCCGGCGTCAGCGCCGGCAGCGAAATGTGGCTGCAAACCTTTCATCCCAAACACCCGCTGTTCGAGACCCTCAAACAGCACGATTACCCGGCGTTTGCCGCTGCAGAACTGAAGGAACGCGAGCGGGCCGGCCTGCCACCTTGGAGTTTTCAGGCGCTGGTGCGCGCCGAAGCGCGCACCCAGGAAAGCGCCCAAGGTTTCTTGCAGGCCGCCAGCGCGGCCAGCGCCACGATGCCTGACGCCGGGCAGTTGCTACAGCACATCACGATTTATCCGACGGTGCCGATGAGCATGCAGCGTATTGCCAACGTGGAACGCGCCCAGATGCTGATCGAAAGCCAGTCGCGCGCGGCGCTGCAGCGCTTTTTGACCGCCTGGCAAGCGGTGCTGCACAGCACGCGGCAGCAGCCCGCTGGCAAGGGCCTGATCCGCTGGGCGGTCGACGTCGATCCGCTGGCGATCTGAGGCGGGCGCCGGGCGCCAGCCTCACCTCCTGCGGCGTCAGCCAGCTCAGTTGGCCTGCAAACCCGCGGGCAGTCTGCGGGCTGCGCGCTGCCAGGCTTTTTCGTGGGAAAAGTACACAAACGCCTGGACCGTGGGCTCCAGCAGGCTCAGGGTCAGCGAGACGATCAGATCGCCGGTGACGGCAAAAGCCACCAGGGCAGCGACCGTGACGTGCACCACGTAGTACGTGCCGGGTTTTAGATCACGCCAGGTCGAAGCGATCAAGGTTCATCACCTTGGTCCAGGCCGCCACGAAGTCCTGGACGAACTTCTCCTTGCCATTGGTGCTGGCATAGACCTCAGCATAGGCACGCAGCACCGAGTTGGAGCCAAAAATCAGGTCGCTGCGCGTGCCGGTGTATTTCAGCTTGCCACTGGTGCGATCCCGGCCTTCGAAGGTTTGTGCCTCAGCGTCAACGGCCTTCCACTGCGTGCCCATGTCGAGCAGGTTGACGAAGAAGTCGTTGCTGAGTGCGCCCCCCTTGTCGGTAAACACGCCGTGCTTGCTACCATCAAAGTTGGCACCCAGCACCCGCAGGCCACCGACCAGCGCTGTCATCTCCGGCGCGGTCAGGGTCAGCAGCTGGGCCCGGTCGATCAGCAGGGCTTCGGTGGTTGCGCCGATCGTGCCTTTCTTATAGTTGCGAAAGCCATCGGCCAGAGGTTCGAGCACCGCGAAAGATTCGACATCGGTCTGCGCCTGCGTGGCATCGACGCGGCCCGGCGCGAACGGCACTTGCACCGCGACACCGGCAGCTTGTGCCGCCTGCTCGACACCGACGCTGCCGGCCAGCACGATCACATCGGCCAGCGAGGCCTTGCCGGATGCCTTCTGGATCTCCACCAGCTTGGACAGTGCCTGGACGGCTATTCTGTTGACCGGCCAGTCCTTCTGCGGGGCCAGGGCCAGGCGCGCACCGTTGGCGCCGCCGCGCTTGTCACCACCACGGAAGGTGGAGGCAGACGCCCAGGCCACGGACACCAGATCAGCTACCGAGAGGCCAGCTGCAGCAATCTTGTCCCTGAGGTCGGCGATATCGGCTGCGCTCGGCTTGTGAGTGGCCGCCGGCAAGGGGTCTTGCCAGATCATCTCTTCCTTCGGTACTTCGGGGCCAAGGTAACGCGCCTTCGGGCCCATGTCGCGGTGGGTCAGCTTGAACCAGGCGCGGGCAAAGGCTTCGGCGAAGGATTGCGGGTCGTCGTGGGAGCGTTTGGAAATCTTGCCGAATTCGGGGTCGAAGCGCAGT
>JANNUE010000095.1:0-2441 GCA_031394895.1 Betaproteobacteria bacterium | reverse complement strand
TAATGATAAACATGTCCCAGACGTAGGCGTGCAGCGTGAGGGGTTCGCCTTCGTTGTCGACCGCGGTGGCGTCCAGGTCGTTGGCCAACTGCGTGGCGGCGCGGTGCCAGGCAGGGTAAGGCTCGGCGCTTTCGGGGCTTTGCGGCACGTCGAGCATCAGCGTGCATTCGCGCACCGCGCTGCCCTGGGGTTCGTCGGCCAGCGCGGCCTGGGCGTCCACCGCCAGCACCAGCAAAGGCGGCGCTTCGTCTTGCAGCGCAGGCAGCACCAGGCGCCCGGGCACGGCGCCGGGCACGAAACCCAGTTTGTGCGCCACCTGCTGCACATAGGCCACGCTCCAGGCCACGCCGTTGGCGCGCAGATGCACCGCGAGCTGCGCGTCCAGCGGGCTGGCCAGGCCGTCGAGCTCACGCGCGCGGGCCACCACGTCCAGCATGTCGGGCGCGTCGGGCGCGGCGCCTACCGCTTCGGCAAAAACCTGCACCTTCTGCACGAACTCGGAATACTCGATCTCGTTGAGCGGCCCGCTGCGGCTGGCCAGTTGCACACCCGCTTGCAGTTCGCTGTAGCGGCGGCCGGGCGCCAGCGTCTCCCACAGGCCGGTTTCGGTGTCCAGGCCCTCGATGCTCATGGCCTTGCCACCGACGCGGCGCGACGGTGGCAGGTGCGCGATGGCCAGCTCGCCGCTGATCGGCGCGTCCAGCGCCATCGACACGATGGCGTCGATCAGCGCGTCCACCGGCGGTTGGCCGCGCGGCGCGGCGCGGGGTGCGGCCAGGGCGGCGTCGGCCGCCGCCTCTGCTGCGCCCGCCAGCCCGTCCAGGCTCGGTTCCACACGGTCGGCGGGCGGCAGCGATTCGTGCACCCGGTTGGCGCCAGCGCGCCGCGTCGTCCACCAGCCGTGCAGCGCCAGCGCCAGCAGCACCACGCCGCCCAGCAGCCAGAGTGCGGTGGTCAGCGTCACGCGGGCTCCGCCATCAGGCCGCCTCGACCAGACCCACCGCGGCCTGCATGTCCACCGCCACGATGCGCGACACCCCCTGCTCCTGCATCGTCACGCCGATCAACTGCTCGGCCATCTCCATGGCGATCTTGTTGTGGCTGATGAAGAGGAATTGGGTGCCCTTGCTCATCTCGGTGACCAGGCTGCGGTAACGCTCGGTGTTGGCGTCGTCCAGCGGCGCGTCCACTTCGTCGAGCAGGCAGAACGGCGCCGGGTTGAGCTGGAAGATCGCGAACACCAGCGCAATCGCTGTCAGTGCTTTTTCGCCGCCAGACAGCAGGTGGATGGTGCTGTTCTTCTTGCCCGGCGGCTGCGCCATCACCTGCACGCCACTGTCCAGGATCTCGGTGCCCGTCATCACGAGCCGGGCGTTGCCACCCCCGAACAGGGTCGGGACCATGCGGCCGAAATGTTCATTGACCTGGTTGAAGGTGCTGGCCAGCAGGTCGCGCGTTTCGAGGTCGATCTTGTGGATGGCGTCTTGCAGGGTGTGGATGGCTTCCAGCAGGTCGGCGTTCTGGGCGTCCAGGAAACCCTTGCGCTCGCGCGCCACGTTCAGCTCGTCCAGCGCCGCCAGGTTGACGGCGCCCAGCGCGTTGATGTCGCGCGTGATGCGGTCGATCTCGGTCTGCAGGCCCCACAGCTTGACGGCGCCGTCTTCGATTCCTTTAGCCAGCAGCGCCAGATCCACCTCGGCCGCCGTGAGCTGCTCAAGGTACTGCGCCCCGCCCAGTTGCGCGGCCTGCAGTTCGAGCTGCAGTTTGGTGATCTGTTCGCGCAGCGGCTCCAGGCTGCGCTCGAAGCCGAGCTTCTGCTCGTCGGCGCGGCGCAGTTGCGCGCTCAGGTCGTCGTACTCGCTGCGCGCCAGGCCCAGGGCCTGTTCACGCTCGAGCTTGAGCGAGAGCGCACCCTGCAGGCCCGACTGCGCGGCGGCGTCGTCAAAGTTGTCCAGCTCGAGCTGCAGTTGTTCACCGGCCTGCAGATTGGCCGCCACCTGTGCGGCGGCGGTTTCGATGCCGCGCTGCAGTTCGTCGCGCCGGGCGGCCAGCGAGCGCGCCTCGAAGCGCGCTTCTTGCGCCTGGCGCTCCAGCGTGCGCTGCTGCTCACGCGCATCGGCCAGCCTGCGCTCGGCCGCGATGACGGTGTCTTCAAGTTCGGCGTGGCGCTCTTGGGTGGTGGCCAGCTCGAAGTCGAGCTCTTCGAAGCGGGCCTCGCCGGTGGCCTTGCGCTCTTCCAGGGATTCGAGCTGGGCCTCGATTTCGCCCAGTTCGCCGGCCAGTTGTTCGCGCCGCGAGCTGGCGGCTTCGGCCTGCTGGCTCAGGCGCAGCAGCTCCACGTGCAGGCCGTGGGCGCGGGTTTGCGCCTCGGCGGCCTCGCGGCGGGCCTGTGCCAGGCGCATCGAGGCTTCGGTGTAGGCGGCTTCCAGGCGCACCGACGC
>JANNUE010000078.1:0-68812 GCA_031394895.1 Betaproteobacteria bacterium | reverse complement strand
GCCTGGGCGTCGTTGCTGGAGTCGCCAATCATCAGCGTTCGCTGCGGTGCAGTACCCAGCGCCGCGCAGGTCCTGAGCAGCGGAAGTGGGTCGGGTTTTTTGCGCTCAAAGGCATCTCCGCCAAACACCTGCTGGAAGAATTCGTCCAGCCCCTTCATCTTGAGCAGAGGTAACGCAAACGCGCCAGGTTTGTTGGTCAGGCAGGCGATCTTCAGGCCATCGTCCCTGAGTTGGGTGAGCGCCGCCACCACGCCGGGATAGACCGCCGAGTGCTCTCCGTTGTGCGCCAGATAGTGGCGCTGGTAGCTGGTCCAGGCCTGCAGATGCAGTTTCTCCAACTGCTCGGCCCCTGGTTCAGGCGCTGCGGCTGCCACGGCTACCAGGCTCAGCACGTTGCGGATCAGATGCTCCGAGCCCTTGCCCAGCATGCGCGCGACCGTTGAGCGATCCACCCGATGCTGTGGATGCGGCGGCGGCAGATCCGCCAGCATGCGGTTCAGCGCCAGTTCGAAGTCGCCCAGCGTGTCGATCATCGTGCCGTCCAGGTCCAGCACCACGGCATCCACCGCAAACCGTTCGAACACCGGCCTCACTTCACCAACTGATTGAGTTGAATGATCGGCAGCAGCACGGCCAGCACGATCAGCATCACGACAACCCCCATCGCGACGATCAGCAGCGGCTCCAGAATGGTGGCCATCTGCATCGCGCGTCGCGCTACTTCAGTGCCGAATTGGCGCGCGGCGCGCTGCAGCATCAGCGGCAGTTGACCGGTCTGTTCGCCCAGGCGCGCAAACATCGCCAGCAGCCCGGGAAAGCGTTTTTTTTGCGCCAGCGCCGACGCGAGCGGCGCGCCTTCGCGCACCAGCACCAGCGCGTCCAGCGCATCGGTGCGCATGGCCCGGTTCGACAGCGTCTCGGCCGCCGCCTGCAGCGCTTTGAGAATCGGCACGCCGGCGGCGGCCAGCATCGCCAGCGTGCTGGCAAAGCGCGCCGCGTTGAAGCTGCGCGACAGTTTGCCCAGGATCGGCAGCGTCAGCCAGAACGCGTCGAACCTTTCGTGCAACACGGCATTGGCCAGCGCCAGCCGCGCCGCAATGGCCCCGAACACGACCGCCAGCAGCATCAGCCAGCCATAACTTCGCACAAAGCTGCTGATGCCGATCATGATCACCGTCAAAAGGGGTAGCGCGCGCTTGCTGCTGGCAAACACATGGGCCACTTGAGGCACGACGTAGGTGACCAGGAACAGTACGATCGCAATCGCCACCAGTGTCACGATCGCCGGGTACAGCGCGGCGCCAACCAGTTTCGCCTTAAGTGCCTGCTGCTCCTCCAGGTCATCGGCCAGGCGCTCCAGCACCAGGCCCAGGTTGCCACTTTGCTCGCCGGCGCCAATCACGGCGCAGTAGATGCCGGAGAATTCCTGCGGGTACTGCGCCAGTGCGCGGGCGAACGTGGAGCCGCCATTGACCTCGGAGCGCAGCGACGCCAGCAAGTGGTGTTGCTGCTCGGTCTCCGACTCGTCGGCCAGCGAGGTCAGCGCCCGCTCCAATGGCAGTCCGGCCGATACCAGCCCGGCCAACTGGCGCGTCCAGATGCCGAGCCGGGTCGCGTTGAATACGCGGCGCCGGCGCCGCCCGGTAGCCGCCAATTGGCCGTCCTTGCCGGGCACCAGTCCAGTGTCAGCACCAACCAGTTCAACTTTCAACGGCACCATGCTTTGGGTGCGTAGCATGCTGCGGGCGGCCTTGGCCGAGTCGGCCTCGATCACGCCTTTGCGGGATTGCCCCTGCTCGGTCAGCGCTTCAAAGGAATAGACCGGCATCGCGCTAGTCGCGTGTAACCCGCAGCAGTTCTTCGCGCGAGGTCAGGCCCATTTGCACCAGGCGTTCACCGTCATCGCGCATCAACGTCATGCCGGCAGCCAGCGCGGCGGCGCGAATGTCGGCCTCCGAGGCGCGGTTGTGGATCTGGGCGCGGATCGCGTCGTCGGTGACCAGCAACTCGAACACGCCGGAGCGCCCCGAGTAGCCGGTCTGACCGCATTGCTGGCAGCCGCTGCCGTGGCAATGGATGCACAGCTTGCGCACCAGGCGCTGCGCCAGCACGCCCAGCAGCGAGGAACTCAGCAGGAACGGCTCAACCCCCATGTCGGTGAGACGCGTGACGGCGCTGGCGGCGTCGTTGGTGTGCAAGGTAGCCAGCACAAGAAGGCCGGTGAGCGAGGCCTGGATCGCAATCTGGGCGGTCTCGAAGTCGCGAATCTCGCCGATCATGATGATGTCCGGGTCCTGCCGCAAAATGGCGCGCAAGGCTTTCGCAAACGTCAGTTCGATCTTGGCGTTGACCTGAGTTTGGCCAACCCCTGCCAGCTCATATTCAATCGGGTCTTCCACCGTCATGATATTGGCGCGCCCTGCGTCGAGCCGGCTCAGCGCCGCATACAGCGTGGTGGTCTTGCCGGAGCCGGTGGGACCGGTCACCAGCACAATGCCGTGCGGCTGCGTCACCAGCTTCTCGAAGCGCGCCAGCACGTCGCCCTGCATGCCCAAGCTTTCCAGGCTCAGGCGCCCCTCGGATTTATCGAGCAGGCGCAACACCGCGCGCTCGCCGTGCGCGCTGGGCAGTGTGCTCACGCGCACATCGACGGCGCGCGTGCCAATGCGCAGCGAGATGCGGCCATCCTGCGGCAAGCGGCGCTCGGCAATGTCCAGATCGGCCATGATCTTCAGGCGCGAAATCAGCGCCGCGTGCAGCGCGCGGTTCGGTTGCACCACCTCGCGCAAGGTGCCATCAACGCGAAAGCGCACGCTCGAGTGGCGCTCATACGGCTCGATATGGATGTCGCTGGCGCCGTCGCGTGCGGCCTGCGTCAGCAGTGCGTTGAGCATGCGGATGATGGGCGCGTCGTCCGAGGTCTCCAGCAAGTCCTCGATCGCTGGCAGCTCCTGCATCATCCTTGAGAGGTCGGCATCGCTCTCGACTTCGCTGACGACGGCGGCGGCGCTCGACTCCCCCTGCGCATAGGCCGAACTGATGCGCTGAATCAGCAGCGCCGCGCTCTGCGACTCGACGCGCTGCACCGGGTATTTGCGCAGCACCTCGCTCACCGCGCTGGCGCCCGACTCGGGGTGCAGGCACAGGGTCAGCTGCCCGGCTTCGTCTTCCAGCAGCAGTTGATGCGTGCGGGCAAACGCGTAGGGCAAGGGGTAGCGCATGACGAGCTGGTCCCGGCTCAGGGTTGTCTGGCTGGCGCCGACGGCATTGCCGGCACCGAACCAGGCAGCGGCGGCAACAGCGCCGCCTCGTTGATCGGCAGCATCAGACTCGGCGCCGGCTGCACCTCTTTCTGGCCGGAGCGCATCAACTCGTAGCGGTCCATCGACAGGCGGTCTGTGGCCGCGGCGTCGCGCACCACCACCGGGCGCAGGAACACCATCAGATTGGTCTTCTTGCGCGTGCGCGACTCGCTCTTGAACAAGTTGCCAAAAAACGGCACGTCGCCCAGGCCCGGCACCTTCTCCTGGTTGCCGGAATATTCGTCCTGCAGCAGGCCACCGAGCACCACCACGGCGCCGTCTTCCACCAGCACACTCGATTCAATCGTGCGCTTGTTGGTGGTCGGGCCGTTGGTGCTGTTCTTGGTGGACGCGTCCACGCTCGACACTTCCTGGTAAATGGTCAGCTTGACGGTGCCGTTCTCGCTGATCTGCGGCTTAACCTTGAGCGTCAGCCCGACGTCCTTGCGCTCGATCGTCTGAAACGGATTGACCGAGCCGCTGGTGCCACCGGTGTTGGTGAACTGGCCGGTGACAAAGGGCACGTTCTGACCAATCACGATCTTCGCTTCTTCATTGTCGAGCGTCAGCAGATTCGGCGTTGACAACACATTGCCGGTACCCGAGTCTTCCAGAAAGCGCGCCAGAAAGCCCAGCACATAGACGCCACCGGTCTGGTGCGCCACACCAAAATTGGCGCCGCGCGGCAGCGACGGCGTGCCGCTGGCGACGGCGGTTGACAGTTTGATGATGTTGGCAATGCTGGTGCCGAAGTTGGTGCCGAGCAAGCCGATATTGGCGTCGCCCGATTTGCCCAGTGCGCCCTGCCACTGGATGCCGAATTCTGCCGCGCGGTCGGCGCTGACCTCGGCGATCAGGCTTTCGACAAACACCTGGGCCCGCCGCGCATCGAGCTTGTCGATGACGGCGCGCAACTGGCGGTATTGCGGCTCCGGTGCGGTGATGATCAGCGCGTTGGTGGCGACGTCGGCCTGAATCTGGCCACCGGTAGTCGGCGCCTGCGCGGCAGCGGCGGCAGCGGCACCGGGCGCCGTTGGCGCGGCGCTGATGGCCGGACGCGCCTCGCCACTGAGCGCAGCTCGCAAGGTCGCCGCCAGTTTGGTGGCGTCGGCATTCTTCAGATAAACGACGTAGATGTTGCCGGCCGCGCCATTGCCGCCGACAGCGGGCGGCTGATCGAGCTTGTCAACCAGCGAGCGCACCAGCGCCATGCGGGCCGGATTGGCGGTGCGCAAAATCAGCGTATTGGAGCGCGGCTCGGCGACCAGTGTAGTTTTGAACGAGCCGTCGGCGGCGGCGCCGGTGCCAGACGACTCGACCAGTCGCAATACCAGTGGTGCCAGATCGCTGGCAATCGCGTACTTCAGCGGCAGGATTTCGACGTCGGTGGCATTCGAGACGTCCATCGCGGCAATGATGCGCGCGATGCGGCGCAGGTTGTCGGCATAGTCGGTGATCACCAGCGAATTGGTGCCCGGATTGGCGTTGATCGTGTTGTTTGGACTGATCAGCGGACGCAGCACGGCCACCATACTGGTCGCCGACTCGAAGTTGAGCCGGAAGATCTGGGTCGTGATCTGGTTGCCCATGGTGCCGCCCTGGGCGGCATCGTCAGCGACGCTCACCGCGCCACTTTGCAGTTTGGCATCGGCCTCCGGCACCACCTTGTACAAGCCCGCGGATTCGACCATCGTGAAGCCCTGCAGCCGCAGCGCCGCCAGAAACTGGTCCATCGCGGCGCGCCGGCCAACCGGCTTTTCGGTGATCAGCGTCAGCGTGCCCTTGACGCGCGGATCCACCACCACGTTGAAGCCGGTGATGTTGGCCATGGCGCGCGCCACAGCTTCAATTTCTGCGTTGGTAAAGTTCAGCGTCACCGGCTCGCCGGATCGGGTTACGCCGGCCGGCTGGGCCTGCAAGTCGGGCGCGTAGGAGCTTGCCGCGCCAGCCATAAGCAGGCTGATGACCAGCAAGCGGGCGGCATTGGATTGAGGCCGAAAAAAACAATATGTCATACGGATTCAACCTACTTTGATGATGGCGCGTGCACCATCGCGACGGCCAATGATATTGAGAAGATTGGACAAGGCGTCCAGCCTCTCGGGAGCGGCGCTGGCAACCCCGTCAAACCTGAGTCTTGATCCCACCCATTGTCCGTTGCCGCTCAATTGTAAACTTCCCTCCAGCGTTTCCAGAGTGAAGCCGGTGCTGGCGCCGCCGCTCAGCGTGATGCGGTAACTGCCCATCGGCTTGAGCGTGGACAGGCGCGACGAAATGTGGGTGGCGTCGAGCTGCGCGCGTCCGCTCAGCGCCAGCCGCCCGGCTGCCCATTGCAGGTTCAGCGCCTGCGTCGATAACACCAGTTGACCTTCGGCCTGCACCGTGTTCCACGGCGTCCCTAACCCGGTCAGCCACTGCGCCGGCCATTGCGACAGGTTGTCGCCGAGCACCAGCTCGGCGCCGCCCCACTGCGGCGTGACACGCCAGCGCCACGGTTGCTGGGTACAGCAATCGGCGTGCAGGTCGGCCTGCAGGCCGAACCAGACCGGACGAATCGCCCAGTTCAGTCGGCCCGGCAGAGCCGCGCTGTCGGTACTGCCGGCGCCTCCGGTGAGCAGCAGCCGGGCCGAGCCGTTCCACAGCGTGCCGCGCGGGTCCTCGAATACCAGCCGGCCATTGAGGCCCTGCTGCACCAGCACGCTGAGCCAGCTCGCTGGCGCGTTGAGAACGCCGGCGAGCAGCAAACCCGCCAGCGTGCCGGCCAGCGCCCACGACCACGGGCTGGTGCCGGTTTTGCTCACTTGATGCTCAGCACCAGCGTGCCGTCCCAACTGCCGGCGCTGTTGCGTGCCAGTCGCACTTCTGTCGGCACGCTGCGCACCGTCAGCCGCAACTGGGCCAGCCATTGCGCCAGCGCATCGGCGGGTACGCCCTTGAGCGTGACCGTGAAGCGCTCACCGAGTTGCGTCAACTGCGTGCCGCTACCGAGCGATTTGAGCGACGCATCGAGCAGCCGGCGCGCCTCTTCCTGCGTGACGGCGGGTTGCGCCTGCAGCGCCTTGACCTGGGCCTGCAGCTGCTGCATTTGCTGCAACTGGACTTCGAGTTGCTGGCGCTGGTTCTGCGCCAGCCGCAATGTCGTCAACGCCGGAGCCACGCCAACCCACCAGAGCAAGGCGCCCAGCACCAGCGCCGCCGCGCCCAGCAGCAGTTGGCGCTCGCGGGCTGACGCGCCAAGCCAGCGCTGCTGCAGGGGTGCGGGCAATTTCATGGTGGGGACACCTGTTTGATCAGCACCGCGTCACCCTCGGCGCTGGCTTGATAGCCCTGTGGCTTGAGTTTGAACGACAGCGTAGCGACATCGGGCGGCGCCAGCTTGAGCCCGCGCAAACGCAGCTCCCCGGCCGCGAACTCAAGCGCCGACGGCACGCTGGTGGGCGCGGCCACCGTGGCAAATACTTCCAGCATGACATCGATATCTCGATTGCTGGCGACGCCACTGGACTGCTGCAACAGCGCCACTTCCTTGGCCATTTGCACTGGCGCATCGACCACCACCTGCACCTTGGGGAAGGTCGTGGTCAGCACCGCGTTGATCGCGGCGCGCGTGGTCTTAAGCCGGCTCTGCTCTTTCCAGGCCCAGGCGTTGAGCCCGGCCAGGTTGACCAGCGCCAGCGTCAGCGCCGCGATACGGGCGGCACGCCAGCGCGGCGCGCGCCACAGGCTGGCAGCGGCCTCGGACAGGCGGCGCCAGTTCTTGGCGCGGTTCGAATTCACCAGATCAAACTGGGCCAGATCCCACGCCGAGGTGGCCGCCTGCAGCCGGCGCTGCCCGACCTGCTGCAAAGTGACATTGCGCTTGAACAGTTGTTCGGTCAGGGCCGCCACCGCCGGCTCGGCCACAATCGGCTGCGTGTCCGGCCATTTCAGCAGCGCCACCGAGGCCGCCGACAGCGGCCATAGCGCCACGCCGGCGCCTGCCGTGCAGGCCATCGTGGCCTGCTCCGGCTCGCCTGCCACATACAGCGTGTCCTGCAGCGTATCGGGTGTGAACTCGGGCACCACGCGGCTGGCGGCGCGCCCGGCTTTCTCCAGCGCCTGCAGTGCCGCGTGCAGCCACTCGCGGTCGCACACCGCGACCGTCACCGGCGCCTCGTCGCGCGCATCGGGTTGCAGCGCGAAATGCAGTTGCGCCGTGTCGTCGAGCAACTGGTCTTCCATCACCCCTTCGAGCACGGCGCGCAGGCGCACGGTGCTGCCGTCCTGAAAGAAACTGCGGCCCAGGCTGCCTTTGGGCAATTGCACCTGATGCCACGACAACTGGCGCGCCAGCACCAGCGCTACCACCACGCCGCCATGACCTAGCTGCGGCAACAGCGCCAGCGGCGCGCGCGACTGCTCGGCGATGCTGCTGCCATCGCTCGTCAACAGGTAGTCGTACAAGGCACTGGCATCGGCCGGCTCGCCAGGAAGAGTAACGATAAGGGTATTCATGGACAGGTCTCGCGTCACATTGTAGTGAGGCCCTTGCGCTCGACTGCGGGTTGCTCCAGGCGTCGCCCCGGTAGTCATAGATGAAGCCCATCTTCGCCAGCGCAAATTTGGCGCGGCGCGAGGCGTCGAACTCCACCGCCAGGGTGACGCGTGAGGGACGCGCTGGCGGGCCACCATACTCGGCGCCAAGCCCGCCTCACACGGTAATGGTGTTCACCACCCAATCGATCCGGGCGGCAGTGTGCAGCCGCGGTGACATCAGCCGTGCCCTCCGGGTTGTTCCGGTTGCCGCTGGAGCGGCAACCGAAGACAGGACAGGCTCGCCTCGCTCTCAGACCACCCTGAAGTTCGACATCATGCCGTGGTCTTCATGCTCCAGTTGATGACAATGGATGACGTAATCTCCGCGATAAGCGTCGAAGCGGATCAGCACATCCACTACTTCCTGGTCGTTCAGCAGCACGGTATCTTTCCAGGCCCGCTCCCACGGGAAGACGACTCCCCGCCCGCCCGTGCGCGAGACAACTTGAAACGAGGCCCCATGCACATGCACCGGGTGCGGCGCATTGCCGCCAGTGGTGAAGCGCCAGCGTTCGGTGACGCCATGGTTCACCTGGAAGTCGAACCGGTTCATGTCGTAGGTCTGGCCATTGATGCGGCTCATCCCATCGAAGCTGAACGTCCGCGTTGGCACCGTGGGCCCCACGAGGCGCTCGATGGTCGAAAGCGGACGATTCGGAAGGCTGTAAGCCACGCCCGTGACGCCGGTGCCGACGAACTGGAGCAAGTCCCAGCGCGCATCCAGGCAACGCAGCATGACGGAAGCGCCCGCCGTCAGCCCGCTGAAGTTCACGAGCAGATCGAGCCGTTCGCCCATGCCGAGCTCGATTTGAGAAACCGTGGCCGGTGCTTCGAGCAGTCCGCCGTCGTTGCCGATCACCGTGAACGGCGCGCCGTTGCTCAACGCAATCCGGAACACGCGCGCATTTGATCCGTTGAGCACGCGCAAACGATAGTCGCCCTTGTCCACAGTCAGCTTTGGATCGCGGGTGCCGTTGACCAGCGGGAACTTGCCGGTGAAGCCGGAGGCCGTCGGGTTGTAGATGAGGTTGCCGTTCTTATCTACGCTGGCGTCGCGAATGATCAGGGGAACTTCATACCGACCTGAAGGCAGATTCAGGGCGTCTTCCTCGTCGTCGCGCAGAATGAACGCCCCGGCCAGGCCGAGGTTGACCTGTTTGCCCGTCAGATGGTGCGGGTGCGGATGGTACCAGTTCAGACACGCCCGCTGGATGATCGGGAAGCTGTAGTTGTAGGTCTGGCCCGGGATGATGGAGATGAGCGGACCGCCATCGTTGGCTGAATCCACGTGCATGCCGTGCCAGTGGGTGATGGTGTGCTCGTTCAGCCCGTTGTGGAGAGCGATCGTCGCCCTGTCCCCACTCTTCGCGAGGATGGTGGGACCGGGGAAAGTTCCGTTATAGGCCAGCACGTTTGAGAGCCGACTGCCGCCAAGATCGACTGTGGCCGGTGCACAAGTGAGGGAGAGGCCGGCTGGGAAATCATTGCTAATAACCGGGCTAACCACGGGCGGAATCCGCAGCGGATTGCGGGTTACGGTGGCCTTCTGCGCGAACGCGTCGAGGACGGAGAATTGCGCCAACGCCCCCACGCCCAGCGTAGCACCCCCGGCCCGCAAAACCTGCCGCCGTGTCGAACTAATGGCTTGCTTTTTCATAATTTTCCTCTCTGTTCCCTTGGTTGGCCTCAACCTCAACAGTGCCGAGTTTTCCGCAGGAAGGGGTGTTATGAGGCCAAGCGGAACCGATTCATGCTACTCGGGTCTGAGTTTTTGTAAACACTGACTCAGATAGTTGACCTCACTACTCAGGTAGGCGTACAAGGCGCCCGCATCGGCCGGCTCGCCGGCAAGAGTAACGCCAAGGGTATTCCTGGACAAGTCTCGCGTCTCACTGTAGCGAGGCACCCGCCGCCGGCATGCCACGCTGGCGCGACAGGGTCTTGACCTGCAGTCCTTCGCGCTGCACGACGAAGTATTCCTGCACCGTGGTCTGGTCGATCTGCAACTGGCCACGCACCTCAAAGAAGCGCGTGGTCACGCTGTGCTGGCCGTCGTTGAACTGGGCGGCGGCATTGGCACCGGCCTTGGGTGCATCGGCCAGCGATCTCAGGTGCGTGAGGCTGCGCGACTGCACCAGGCGGTTCGCGTTGGCCAGATCAAACGCCTGGACGCAGGCATAGATGACCTCGGACGGGGCGGTGTTGAGGTTGACCGGGGTGCGCACCGGCAACACGGTCACAAAGGGACGCAAGCGCGCAATGGTCAACCCGGACAGGCCAACCCAGGCCAGTTGGTCAAGTTCCTGCGGCCACAGCGCAGCGGACACGCGCTCGCTGCCCGCAGGCGTCGGCGCCGACGCTGGCGACGCCGGTGCTGCCGCAGTTTGCGCCAGCACCAGTTGATCGACCATCTGCGCCAACTCGTCGGGTGGCAGATTCAACAGTTTGAACAGCCGCTCAAAGGCGAGCCGGCTCGGCTCGTGCACCTTGCCGTCCTGCAGCACCAGGTTGGTCACATTCAGGCGCGACTGCAAATCGATGATTTGGCCCGACAGAAAAGCCTCGATCGCGTCGTCGGGCACCTGTGCGTCGGTGCGGTCGGCGGCCAAAAAAGTGGACAGCCGCGCCTGCTCCAGCGGCACCGCCCACGGCTCGGCCAGATGGTCGGCGCCGCCCTTGCGCGCGTCTTCAATCAGAATCAGACGGGCCCAGTCGAGCGCGCCGATGAGCACCCAACTGGCTTGCGAACGGGTGCGCTCGGCGGCTTCGATTTCCACCCCGCGCCACTGCTGCCACAGTGCCGTGGCTGCCAGCGTCGCCACCAGCACCACCGTCAGCATGGCGGTCAATATGGCGGCGCCGCGCTGGCCTTGCTCAATGCGGCGGCTCATTTGTCGGCTCCCACGGTGGCGCGCAGCCAGTCGCGCGTGACGCTGCCACTGATGGCCTGGCCCGGCGCCAGCGTCAGCACCAAGCGCACCGCGTCCGGAATCAGTGTATTGCCGGCGCTCGACTGCGGGTTGCTCCAGGCGTCACCGCGAAAGTAATAGATCTGCCATTGATCGAGCGCCGCAATGCGCACCTCGCGCCTGGTGTCGTCGGCGCTCGGCGTTTGCGCCCATAACGCGGCTTGCTGCCAGGCCGACTGCACTTCGCCGCGCGTGGTCAACGCCGGCGACTGCCAGCGCAGCCATTGGCCCTGGCCGTCGATGACGCGGCGCGTCCACGCGACCACTTTCAAACCTTCGGCCGGTGTGCTGGCGCTGCGGCGCAAGATGCGCAGCGCCCGGCCATCCCAGTCCAGGCTGGTCAGATTGGGCTGCAGGCTCAAGCCGTTCAGATCAGCGCCCCACTGGTCCAGTCCGGCCTGCAGGGTCAGCACTTCATCGGCGTGCTGGCGCATTTGTGACTGCGCGCGAATCATGCCGTCCAGCCCGCGCCAGCTCAGGCCCGCCATCAGCGCCATCAGCCCGACGGCGACCAACAACTCGAACCGCGTGAAGCCGCGAACCAGGCGCCGGCCCATCAGTAGCGCCCCACCACGGTCGAGAGCCGCAAGATCGGGTCGTCGGCACGAAACACCTGGGCGTCAACGCGGCGGAAATTCGGGTTCGGTGTGCCGCGCACCGCCAGCGCCACGCTAAACAGTTGGCCGCCCTGCTCGCAGTCGATGCGGCTGTCGCCAACGCCGGGCAACTGTTTGGTGAGCCGGACCTTGATCAGTTCGTTTTCGGCGCAAGTCTGCGCCAGCAGGCGGTCGGACTGGCGTTGCGCCTGGCGCGTCAGCGCCGCCGTCGCCTGCAAGCCGGCCGTCAGCGTCACGGCCACAATGCCCAACGCGACCAACACTTCAACCAGCGTAAAACCGCGCTGCTTCATGGCGCCTGCACGGCAAACGGGCGCACGCCGTCGGTCACCAGGCGCAGCGTTTTGCCGGGTTGACTGCGCGACTGAAGGCGCACTTCCTGTGGGCCGATGATCGGCTCCGGCCCGAGCAGCAGCGTGACGGGTTGCGTTGTGTCGCTGGCACCGACGCCGCCGGTGTCTTCGTCGAGCCACTGTTGCGGCAACTCCGCATCGGCCAGACCCTCGAACACAAAGCCGGTGGGCGTGGCGTGCCAACGCACCGGCACGCCGGTCATGCGCGAGCGCGCACGCGCCGACTCGAGCAAGGCTCCCAGCCGCTCACCGTCGCGCTCCAGTTGCACCTGTGACGCATCGCGCAACGCAAAGCCAACGCCGGCCGAGACGACCGCGACAATGGCCACCACCACCAGCAACTCAAGCAGCGTGAATCCGGCTTGATTACGGCTGCCAGCTTCCAATGTCCGCATCCTTGCCCTCGCCGCCGGCCTGGCCATCGGCGCCGAATGACATCACATCGACTTCGCCCTTGACGCCCGGGTTAATGTACACATAGGGCTTGCCCCAGGGATCGTTGGGCAACTGGTCGAGGTAGGACTTCCAGTTCGGCGGCACCGGTGCGGTGGCTGGCTTGGTCCGCAACGCCTGCAGGCCCTGCTCGGCGCTTGGGTAGCGCTGGTTGTCGAGCTTGTAGAGCTTGAGCGCCTGCATCAGATTGTTGTCGTCGGTCTTGGCGGCGGTGACACGCGCGTCGTCGGCCCGGGCCAGCACATTGGGCACGATCAGCGCCGCCAGCACACCAATGATCAGCAGCACGACCATCAGTTCGATCAGCGTAAAGCCGCCCTGGACGCGACGCCTGAAGTTGGCAACAAATGTTTTCATGGGCTTGCATCACTTTTTAAACTACAGCGCATCCATGATAATCGACCCATGCAAAGTTCCCTGCTTTCCCTCTGGTGGCTAAGAATTGTTACTTTTTTGATCGCCGCCCTGGCGGCCGCCAGCGCCACCTATTGGGCGTGGCAGTGGAACGCGGGTGCCACGCCGGCGCCCCAGGCCGGCGCCGGCGCGCCGGCCACGCCGGCGCGCCAGATCGATCCGCAGCGCGTGGCGCGTCTGCTCGGCGGTGGCCTGAGCACGGCGGCAGCGGCACCGGTGGCGAGCGCGGCCAACCGCTTCACCTTGACCGGCGTGATCGCCGGGCGCAGCAAGAATGGTTACGCGATCATCGCCATCGACGGCCAGCCGCCGCGCTCCTACCGGGTTGGCAGCCAGGTCGGCGACGCGCTTGTGCTGCAGTCGGTGCAGCCGCGCAGCGCAGCGCTGGCGCCGGCTCTCGATGGGCCAGTGTCGTTCACACTGGAGCTGCCCAGCGCTGGCGCCGGCACCAGCGCCGGCACAGCGCCAGTTCGTCAGGCCAGCGCCCGGCGCATCGCGTCCACCACCGAGCGGTAGTCAGGCTGGCCAAAGATGGCGCTGCCGGCGACGAAGGTGTCGGCGCCGGCGTCAGCCACGCGGCGGATGTTGTCAACCTTGATGCCACCATCGACTTCGAGCCGGATGTCCTTGCCGCTGGCGGTGATGCGCGCGCGCACGTCTTCGATCTTGCGCAACGCCGAGTCGATGAAACACTGGCCGCCAAAGCCGGGGTTGACGCTCATGATCAGCACCAGGTCGATGTCGTCAATCACCCAGTCCAGCACGTCGAGCGGCTCGGCCGGGTTGAACACCAGTCCGGCCTTGCAGCCGCTGGCCTTGATCGCCTGAATACTGCGGTGCACGTGGCCGGACGCATCCGGGTGAAAGCTGATCAGGTCGGCCCCGGCGGCAGCGAAGGCGCCGGCCAGCGCATCGACCGGTTGCACCATCAGATGCACGTCGATCGGCACCGCCACACCGGCAGCGGTTTTGGCGTGCGGCTTGAGCGCGCTGCAGATCATCGGCCCGAAAGTCAGGTTCGGCACATAATGGTTGTCCATCACGTCAAAATGAATCCAGTCACTGCCAGCGGCGATGACATCCCTGACCTCGTCGCCCAGGCGCGCAAAGTCGGCAGACAGAATAGACGGAGCGAGGCGATAGATCATGGCAGGGGCTTATAAAGGTGAGGTTTGACAGAATGCTTATTTTCGCAGGTAGCATGGCAGCATGTCCAAGTATCAATTCCGCATTGAAGTAGAACCGCGCTACCTGGCCGAGCAGTCCGACCCGGAGCAGGACTTGTATGCGTTTTCCTACACCATCACCATCACCAATACCGGCGAGATCGGCGCGCAGTTGATCGCGCGCACCTGGAACATCAACGACGCCAACGGCCACACCGAGAAGGTCAAGGGTCTGGGCGTGGTCGGCCACCAGCCGCTGTTGCAACCCGGTCAGGCGTTTCAGTACACCAGCGGCGCGCGCTTGCGCACGCCCACCGGAACCATGCACGGCAGCTTTTTCTGCGTCGCCGAAGATGGCGAGAAGTTCGACACCGATGTGCCGATTTTTGTCCTGGACGCACTGAGTGCCGGTGACGGCAGCCGCACACTGCATTGATCCATGGGTGAATTTGATCTGATCGCGCGCTACTTCACGCGAGCCACCCGGCGCGCCGCGCTTGGCGTCGGCGACGACTGTGCACTGTGGCAGCCGGCGCCTGGCACGCAGCTCGCAATCTCGAGCGACATGCTGGTCGAGGGGCGCCATTTCTTTGCGACGGTGGACCCGCTGCGGCTCGGCCACAAGGCGCTGGCGGTGAACCTGAGCGACCTGGCCGCCTGCGGCGCAAAACCGCTGGCGTTTACGCTGGCACTGGCGCTGCCGCATGCCGACGAAGCCTGGCTGGCAGCGTTCTCGCACGGCTTGCTGGCGCTGGCCGATGCACACGACTGCGAACTGATCGGCGGCGACACCACCAAGGGCCCGCTCAACATCTGCATCACGGTGTTTGGCGAAGTGCCAGTCGTCAACGGGCACTCGCAGGCCTTGCTGCGCAGCGGAGCGCGCTCTGGCGATGATCTGTATGTCAGCGGCACGCTGGGTGACGCGCGGCTCGCGCTGGAGGTGTTTCGCGCCAGCGTGGAACTGGCGCCGGCGCTGTTTGAGGCCGCCCGACTGCGCATGGAGATGCCGACCCCGCGCGTCGCGCTGGGCCAGGGGTTGCGCGGCATTGCGAGCGCGGCGATCGACATCAGCGACGGACTGCTCGGGGACTTGGGCCACATCTTGCGGCAGTCCGGCGTCGGCGCCAGCGTGCAAGCCGATGCGGCCGTCAGCCTGATCGCTACCCGCCAGCATTTTGTGCACGGTGGCACGCTGCCCGAGTGCCCCATCTCGCATGCCCAGTGGCGTCAATTCGCACTGGCTGGTGGTGACGATTACGAATTGCTGTTCACTGCGCCGGCATCACAGCGCGAGGCTGTCGCCGCCGCCGGTGCCGCCAGCCAGACGGCGGTGACGCGCATCGGCCAGATCGAGTCCCAGCTCGGCGTGCGCCTGAAAGACGACGCCGGCCAGGCGCTGCCCAACAGCTACACCTCGTTCGACCACTTCGCCTGAAGCGCCAGGCTGGGTCCGCGTCGCGCGCAAGGCGCACTGGCCAAGCTCCGGCCTGATAATCACCCCATGCCTGACAGCCCGCATTCACCCGAACCACTGGTGCCGGCCACGCCTGTGCCGACTGGTCCGGTGCGGCCCAGTGGGCGCTTCATGCTGTCGCATCCGGCGCACTATATTGCGCTCGGTTTTGGCTCCGGCTTGAGCCGGTGGGCACCCGGCACGGCTGGCACGCTATGGGCCTGGCTGACTTTCTATTTGCTGCAGCCGGCGATGAACGACACGCGCTGGGCGTTGCTGGTTGCATTCGCGCTGGCGCTGGGCTGGTGGGCCTGCAGCGTTGCCGCCAAAAACCTGCGCGTGTTGGACCCGAGCTGCGTGGTGTGGGACGAGATTGCAGCCTTCTGGCTGGTGTTGTGGCTGATCACGCCCGCCGGCTTTTGGGGCCAACTGGTGGCGTTCGCGCTGTTTCGCTTCTTCGATGCGGTCAAGCCGGGCCCGGTCGGCTGGGCCGACGCGCTGTTTCATGGCGTCGATATTGCGAACGACCGCCATGCCTGGCACAAGGCCGGCTTTGGCATCATGCTCGACGACCTGGTGGCCGCTGCCTGCACCCTGCTGGTGATCGCCGGATGGAGATTCTTTCTATGACGCAATCACCCCCACTGGCTGCTGGTCTGGCCGACTTGTTGCTAAAGAAAGAGCTGAAACTGGTCACTGCAGAAAGCTGCACCGGTGGCCTGATTGCCGCTGCCTGTACCGATCTGGCTGGATCCAGCGCCTGGTTTGAGCGCGGCTTTGTGACCTACTCAAACGACGCCAAGACCGAGTTGCTGGGCGTTGAAGAACGAATTCTGCGCCGGGCCGGCGCCGTTTGCGAGGGCGTAGCGCGCGCCATGGTGTTGGGGGCTCTGGCGCGCTCACACGCGCAAGTCGCAGTGGCCGTGACCGGCGTTGCCGGCCCCACCGGTGGCAGCCCGGCCAAACCGGTCGGCACCGTCTGGTTCGGCTTTGCCGTGCCGGGCCAGGTGGTTACTGAAAAGTGTCACTTTGACGGTGACCGCGCGGCGGTGCGTGCTGCAACCGTGCAGCATGCTTTCAGTCGACTGGTGGAGTTGCTGGTCTGACACTTTTCAACTCCTGATGAAATCCTGCAAGCGCCGGCGCGGTGCCGCTTGGACTGGCGTAGCGTAACCGACTCGGGCCCACATCTGCACCGTCTGGCCGGGGCGCGCGGCGCCGACCAGCGTGTGGATGTCGGCATAGGGTTTTTGCTGCTCGGTGTATTCCTGCAAGGCCTGTGACAGCGGCTGCATCGCCAGGCCCTGCGCCGTTGCTGCCAGTTGCACACGGGCATAGGCGCGGCCGGCATTGACTTGCGTGGCCCGGTCATTGCCGTCGGTGGTCATCCACAAGAAACCCGGCGTCGAGTCCAGCTTGGCGCCAAAGTCCTTGATCTGGCTGGTCGTTGCATAGTCATCCGGTCCCGGCGCCTTGCTGCGGTCAAACAGGCCGACGCGATTCAACAACACCACCGTAGGGTCCAGCAGGCTGAGACCATCACGGTGCTTGGCTATTTCGGCGGCGCCAACGCGCAGCACATCGAACGACTCCATGATGGTGCGCGGCGTCGTCAGTTCAATGCGCCAGGCCTCGGCCGCAATGCGGCGATGGGCCGCCAGCGCATCGGAGTTTTGCTTGCCGGCGTAACCGAAGCGCAGTGCATTGGGTTTCACCGCCTGGCTCATCGCCTGCCACGCTGCAAGCGGCACAGCGCGTTGAATGTCATAGGCGCTGCGGTTCGTGTGACGGCGCAGAATCTGTGCAAATAGCGGGTCTTTCTGAACACTGGCATCCGCAGTCACGCGAATGCGCGCGACCGGGCGGTTGTCGAGTTTGTCGGCAGCAAAGACGCCTTGCGGGAACAGCTCAATGTCGGCGCGCAGGCCGCGTTCGCGCGCTGCCAGATCAAGCAACTCCAGAAAAGTGCCGTGACTCATCATGATCTGGCGCGACTGCGGGTCGGTCTGCGGCAGCAGGCGCGACAAATCACAACGCAGCGTGATTTCGTCGGGCTTGCCGAGGTCGGCAATCCACGATTGCAGATTGTGCGAATGCGGCGCCAGAATCGCGTAGCTCAGCAGCCAGCGCCGCACATCGGGGTCCGAGCTGGCGGCGCTGTCAGGCCCTTGCCATGCCTGAATGGCCTCGGCTGGCATGCTCTGGCTGCGACCAGACAGACCAGCAGTGGTGACCGCGGCGGCAGCAACCAGGCCACCACCGGCAATGCGAACAAAGTTGCGGCGCTGCATGGCCATCACCTCGCCGCGCTCAGTTTCATGCCTGGCAATGGGCTTGGCGCCAGCAAACCAAGATCAGCCAGCGCAGCCGCTGCCGCAACTGCCAGCGGCGTGTGCGGCTCGGCGCCGATCATGGCAGTGAGTTTGTCGTTGGCCAGCGCGTGCGGCGTCTGCCACAGGTATTGCATCTCGGCCAGTTCACGAAACAGCGGCACCGCCCAGCGCAGCGCCTTGAACAGCCACCAGGGCATGGCAGCGCGCTGCAGGCTCGTCTGCCCCCGCAGCCAGCCCTGCTGGCGCGCAACAGGCGCCAGCGCCGCCAACCAGTCGGCGCCGGTCAGGCTGTAGCCCTTGAAATGAAACACGTCAAACGGCTGGAAGCGCTGCGGCTCGGCCAGCGCGCGACTGGCCAGTTGTTCAAAGGCGACCGCCAGATCGGGAAGATAGGCCCAGGCGGTGGGCACCTCCCAGCCACCCGGATAGCTCAGCTTGCCACGTTGAATATTTTTGGCGAGCGCCAGGTCAAACCAACTGCCCTTGCCACTGCCAAAGAAGTCCCCGGCGCGCACTACGACGCTGCGCAAACCTTCCGCGCTAGCCTGGCGCATGCGCTGCTCCATGGCGATGCGAATCTTGCCTTTGCGCGTATCGGCACGCTGTGGCGTGTCCTCGCGCAGCACGGCAAGCATGTTGGAGCCGAAGTTGTACACGTTGCCCGGCAGCATCAGCAATGCCTTGAGTTCGGTCGCCACCGCAATGGCTTGCTCCAGCGCCGGCATCGCCTGTTGTTCCCACTCGGTGTACGGCGGGTTGACCGCATGCACCACGACCTGGGCGGCTCGGGCCGCTGCCGCCAGCGCCTGGGTGTCGTGCAAGTCGGTGGCCAGCCATTCAATCCCCTGCTCCGTCGCAACGCTGGCCCCGGGGCGCACCTGCCCCACCACGCGCCAGCCGGCAGCACGGAAGGCCCGCGCGCACGCCAGCCCAAAGCGACCGCGTGCGCCCAAAATCAGAATCGTGGATTGCATGGTTTTCTCCATTAAAGTGAATCGATGGGAAGATTGTGGAAACAATTGACTTGCACCACAATTGCATAAATGGCGATAACAGGAATGCATTTATGAATACCACCGCACAACGCGGCTTTGACTGGCGCCTGGTGCGCTCCTTTCTGGCAGCGCTGGACCACGGCAGTCTGCTCGGCGCCGCCCGAACGCTGCACACCAGCCAACCGACGCTGGGGCGTCATATCGCCGAGCTGGAGAGTCAACTGGACGTGGTGCTGTTCGAGCGCACTGGTCGTGGCCTGGTGCCGACCGCCACCGCGCTGCAACTGGCCGAGGCGGCGCGCAGCATGGAGGCCGGTGCGCTGCAGCTCACGCGCACGCTGACTGGCGTGCAGGCGCAAAGCGCCGGCACGGTGCGCATCACCGCCAGCGTGCCGGTGGCCACGTACCTGCTGCCGCCGCTGCTGGCCGGCATGCGCCAGGCGTTGCCCGAGATTCAGATTGAGTTGGTGTCAAGCAACCAGGTCAATAACCTGTTGCGCCGCGAGGCCGACATTGCCGTGCGCATGGTGCGCCCCGATCAGTCGTCGCTGATTGCCAAAAAGATTGGCGAAGTCGGGCTGGGCGCCTGGGCGCACCGCAACTACCTGGCGCGTCGCGGCCCGCTGCGCAAAGTCACCGAGCTGCTGCAGCACGATCTGATTGGCAGCGACAGCGACCCGGCCATCCTGCAGGGCTTTGCGGCCATGGGCTACCCGGTCAAGCGCGAACTATTTGCGCTGCGCAGCGACGACTTTATCGTCCAATGGCAGGCGGTGCGTGCCGGCCTGGGCATCGGCTTTTGTGCCAACTACATGGCGCGCAGCGACCCTGACGTGCTACCGGTATTGGCAGGACTACTGAAGATACCGCCACTGCCGATGTGGCTGGCGGTGCACCGCGAAATCCGCACCAGCCAGCGCATACGCGCGGTATTTGACTATCTGGCGCAGACTTTGCCACAGGTCATATAAGCTCTGGGCTTTGGCATTACCCATCCATCGCACGATCATGATCACCCGCATTGTTCTTTTCATTCTTGCCAGCGTGTTGCTGGCAGCGCATTTTCTGCGCGCCAGCCAGTACCTTCCAATGGCGTTGTGCCTGGCGCTGCCGCTGCTGTTCCTGTATCGCAATCGGGTGTCGCTGATCGTGTTGCAGATCACCGCTTACGCAGGTGCGCTGGTTTGGCTGCAAACCGCTTTTGAGCTGATCAGCGCACGTCAGATGAGTGGCCGGTCCTGGACCGTCGGGGCCATCATTCTGACCACCGTCGCGCTGTTCACTCTGGTCAGCGGACTGCTGCTGAACTCGCGTGTGATGCGCGAGCGCTACCCGGCATAGCTGCGACCCACGCGGCGCAACTCGTAGGCGGCCCAGACCGCGTCGGCAAAGGCATTGAGCCGGTTGACGCTCAGGCTCGGTGGCCCGTCGGCGTCATACATCGACAGCGTCGGCTCGTCGCCATCGTCCTCGGTCAACGCAATCACGGCTTGCAGTTTGCGGTCGAGCCAGGCGGCGAGCTCGCCGTCGCCGCTTGCCGACCAGTCATCGGGCCAGGCCTCCACCGCAAACATGAAGCCCAGCGCCCAAACCTGCGCAAAGGCCGGCAGCGTAGCGGCCGGCATAGCGGCGCGCTCGTCTTCGGGTAGCGCGGCCACCGCGCCGCGCACGTCCAGCACCTCGGGCTGGTAGGCGGCCGGTTCGTCCAGTGAATCAACGTCGGCGTCCAGCGCCTGCGCCACTTCAATCCAGCGCCGCGTCCACAGTTCGACAAAGCGCTGCCCTTGTGCAGGGCCGCCAAACGTGCCCTGTTCGGCTCCGGCTTCGTCACCAATCGCCAGCAGCACTGGCCAGTACTCACCCGGCTCGATGATGCGCCGGCAACACAGCAGCGCGACCATAAAGCCCTCACAAAACTCCCACTGCGGCGTCTCGTCATAGCGGCTGCGCAAGTCGTCCAGAATGGCGTCGAGTTCGCGGTACTCGGCGGCACCCAGGCCCGGCTGCTTCATTGCTGGCATATCGGAACAGGCGCGCGTCATGGTTGCGCTTGCATCGTGGTTGAGACTCGCACGCCGAGCGTGGCCAGACGCTTGGTCAGGCACAGCAGCGCGTTGTCCTTGCTCAGCAGCAGGCACTGATGCGCGACCGCCAGATCGATGAATTTCTGGTCGTCCGGGTCGCGGCAGGTGACGCCGGCCTTGCCCGCCACCGCGACCAGCCGGGCCAGCGCATCAAACTGCGCCAGCACTTCAGAAGCGTCGAGCTTTCGTAACGCCAGACGCGCCACGATCTTGGGGTAGCCGAGCACACGCGCCAGTTCGTCGCGCATCGCCGGGGTTGCCAGCCACTCGACAGTGCCTGCTGCCAGCGCCAGCGCCAAAGCCTGTGCAAGCGGATCCTTGAAGACAAAAACGTCGAGCACGACGTTGCTGTCCAGAACCACTGGCGTGCGCAGCGTGCCCACGTCAGCCCGACCGCTTTTGATCCGGCGCCATTCTGCCGGCCACCATATCAAAGCGAAACAGCCGGCACTCGATCGGGCCGTTCCACAGCGGGACGCGGCGCGTTTCCTTGAGCCGCATTTTGCCCGGCAGCTTCAGATCCGGCGTCAGCACCCAGGCGCTCCAGCCGGAAAAGTTCTTCTTCCAGTGGCTGGCGAGCTGGCTGAAAAATTCGCCACCGTCTTCGGTCTGCGCCAGCTCGCGTGCGCCAAAGCGCCCCTGCTGCGCGCCACCCGCGCCCGCAACGCCGGCCACTTCGATGCGCTCGCCATACGGCGGATTGAGCAGCATGACGCCGGCGCGCTCGCACGGCGGCATGCGTTGCAGCGCATCACCGCCGCGAAATTCGATCACGTCGGCAACGCCGGCGCGCTGTGCGTTGCGCTGGGCAAAATCGACCATGCGGTGCGCCACGTCGCTGCCGAAAATGATAGCCGGCTGATCCGGCGCGCGCAGCACCTCGTCGGCCCGCGCCTCCTGCTTGATCTGGTCCCAGACGTGCTTTTGGTACGGCAGATATTTCTCGAACGCAAAGCGGCGCAGCGAGCCCGGCGCAATATTGCAGGCGATCTGGGCCGCCTCGATGGCAATCGTGCCGCTGCCGCAGCACGGGTCATACAGCGGCAACAAGTCGTCGCTACCGTCCGCCCAACCGCTGGCCGCCAGCATCGCCGCGGCCAGTGTTTCTTTCAGCGGCGCGTCGCCCTTGTCTTCGCGCCAGCCGCGCTTGAACAGTGGCTCGCCGGAGGTGTCGATGTAGAGCGAGCAACTGTCGGTGGTGAGGTGCGTGTAAATGCGCACGTCGGGCCACTGCGTGTTGACATCCGGGCGCACGCCGCCAGCCTTGACCCGAAAGCGGTCGCACACCGCGTCCTTGATCTTGAGCGCGGCAAAGTTCAGCGATGTCAGCGGACTGTGCTGCGCCGTGACTTCCACCTTGATGCTCTCACGCGGCGTGAACCAGGCTTCCCACGCCACCTCGCTGGCAGCGCGGTACAGGTCCTGCTCGTTGCGGTACTCGGTGTACGACAACAGGACCAGCACGCGCTGCGCCAGACGGCTGTGCAGATTGAGCAGCATCGCGTCGCGCCACGACGAGCGCAGCGCAACCCCACCACGCTGCTTGAGCACCTCGCCCGGCGCCAAGCCGGTAATGCGCTGCACCTCGGTCGCCAGAAAATCTTCGACACCGGCCGCGCAGGGCAAGAATAGTTGCAGTTGGTTCATATGGTTTGGCGTTCAAAGAGTCAGACAGGCGGCGCTTTGTGGGCGGGAGCAGTCAAGCTGTAACCCGGAGCACACCAGCTTGGCGCTCGGCTCAACGTCACGGCCCCGGGCCGGGAGCCGGACTTCGTGGATTGCCACGTCACTACGTTCCTCGCAATGACGGCGAAAGTATCGTCATTGCGAGCGCAGCGCGGCAATCCATGTCCTCTGCGGCCTGCGGCCTCGTCCTTTATTTGGCAAAACCCCAAGTCCACGCTGCACTGAGCGCCGAACCGAACTGCTCCTGCATTGATGTATTGCGGTGCGCGCGCCAACAATGCCCGTTGCCTGGGAGTCTGGGTGGGTGGCGTAGCGAGGTAAAGGAGGAGCGGCGGGCGCAGCCCGGTGCGGGGGACACGAGCGTAGTCGCCCACCCAGGCTCCCTGGCGTACCAATATCGTCAGCGCATTTGCTGCCTTTCGAACACGGCCCGGCATCACAGCGACTTCCTCAGCGACGCCGGCGCAATGCGCAGGCCTTCGCGGTATTTGGCCACGGTGCGCCGGGCACACTCGATGCCCTGCTCCTTGAGCATCTCGGACAACTGGTTGTCGCTGAGCGGTTTTTAAGGTTCTCGGCGGCGATGAACTGCTTGATCAGCGCCCGCACCGCGGTGCTCGACGCATTGCCGCCCGAATCAGTTCCCAGGCCGGAGCCAAAGAAATACTTGAGCTCGAAAGTGCCTAACGGCGTGGCCATGTACTTGGCGCTGGTGACGCGGCTGATCGTTGACTCATGCAGGCCGAGCTCGTCGGCAATTTCACGCAGCACCAGCGGGCGCATCGCCAGCTCGCCGTGGCTGAAGAAGTTCTTCTGCCGCTCGACAATCGCCGTGCTGACGCGAAGAATGGTGTCAAAGCGCTGTTGAATGTTTTTGATGAACCAGCGCGCCTCCTGCAAGCGCTGCTGCAGCGCGGCAAAGCTGGACGCATCGCTGCCGCCACCCCGGTGCTGCTTGAGCGCGTTGGCGTAGATGTCGTGCACCCGCAGGCGCGGCATCACGTCGGTGTTGAGCCGCACTTGAAACCGCTGCTGGGCGCCCTTGCCGGTCTTGACCACCAGTACATCGGGCACCACCACATTGCGCTCGACATCGAGGAAGCGCCGCCCCGGTTTCGGCTCGAGCCGGCCGATGACGGCAATCGCTTCGCGCACCAACGCGTCGGTCGCGCCGCACAACTGCACCAGCCGCTTGATGTCACGCCGCGCCAGCAGGTCCAGCGGCTGCGCGCAAATGCGCAGCGCCACTTGCAGGACCCTGCTGGCAGACTGGTGCGTGCGGTCAGTCTCGGCCACCGCCAGCAAGGCTTTGAGCTGCAGCGTCAGGCACTCGGCCAGATCGCGCGCCGCCACACCGGCTGGCTCCAGGCTTTGCAGCAGCGACAGCGCCACCGTAAAGTGGTGCAGCAGTTGTTCAATCTGTTCCTGATCATTGCCAGCCAGCCCCTGCGCCAGCGACGCCAGCGAGTCTTCCAGATAGCCGTCGTCGTTCAGCGACTCAATCAAAAAGTGCAGCGCGGCGCTGTCCTCGGCACCGAGCTGCAGTGCCAGCGCCTGCCGCTGCAAATGGCTTTGCAGCGACTCCTGGGTGCGCGCCAGTTCGGTCGCGTCCGCGTCTTCGTTGCCATCGAGGTTGTTGCCGCGCGCCCGGGCGTCGCCGCCCCACTCGCTGTCGTCGGGCGCAAGCTGCGTTGTGCCGTCGCCGTCCCAGCTTTGCCCGTCTTCGCTCGACAGCGCCGTGGTCTCGCTTTCGCGCTCGACGGCCGCACTGCCGGCGGGCGCGTAATCAAGCCCCGCCCCCGGCATGAACTCGGGCTCCGGTTCGTCCGGCTGGGCCGGCGCATCGGACTGCGCCAGACCGAACTCCTCGCGCGCCGGCGCATCGGCATCGAGTTCCAGAAACGGGTTGTCGCCGAGCATCTGCTCGACCTCCTGGCTGAGCTCGAGTGTGGACAACTGCAACATCCGGATTGACTGCTGCAACTGCGGCGTCAGCGCCAGATGCTGTGAAACACGCAGCGATAAACCTTGTTTCATTAGCGTCTGTTCACACTACATCTTGAAGTGTTCGCCGAGATAGACGCGGCGCACATTGGCATCATCGACGATCTCGGACGGCGTGCCTTGCGCCAGCACGGAGCCGTCGCTGATGATGTAGGCGTGGTCGCAAATGCCCAGCGTCTCGCGCACGTTGTGGTCGGTGATCAGCACGCCGATGCCGCGCTCTTTGAGGAAACTGATGATGCGCTGGATTTCGATCACTGCAATCGGGTCAATGCCGGCAAACGGCTCGTCGAGCAGAATAAAACGCGGCTGCGTCGCCAGCGCGCGCGCGATCTCGACGCGTCGGCGCTCGCCGCCGGACAGGGCTAGCGCCGGTGACTTGCGCAAGTGCTCGACGCGCAAATCCTGCAGCAAACCGGTCAGGCGCTTTTCAATCTCGGCCTTGGCCAGCGCTTTGCCATTCTCATCGCGCTGCAACTCCAGCACGGCGCGCACATTTTCTTCGACGTTGAGCTTGCGAAAGATCGACGCTTCCTGCGGCAAATAGCTCAGCCCCAGGCGCGAACGCCGGTGGATCGGCATGTGCGCCACCGACTGGCCGTCGATCGTGATATCGCCGGCGCTGGCATGCACCAGGCCGACAATCATGTAAAACGAGGTCGTCTTGCCGGCCCCGTTGGGACCAAGCAGGCCCACCACTTCCCCCTTGCAGACAGTCAGCGAGACGTCTTTCACCGCCTTGCGACTGCCATAGAACTTTTGCAGATGGCTGACTTCGAGCCGGCTGTCGCAGCGCGCAGCCGCAGCTCTTGACCCGTTGCCAGCGACCGGCACGGCCTGCGTCACTTGGCGGCCCCACCCAAAGTAGTGCTGGAGCGAAGCGTCGGTGCCGCCGGGGCTGCGGCGGCGGACGCAGGCGTTGCCGGCGCTGCCGATTTGGGCGTCAGCATGGCCCGCACCCGCCCGCTGCCAGTACCAGCCGGGCCACTGGCCGGCGCGCCGTCGATGCTGAAGGTCTCGGTCGCGTTGTTATAGACAATCACGGCACCGGTGAATTCATCATTGAGCGTGGCGCCCAGATAGCGGCGCAAGCGGGCGTTCTTGGCGAACCTCACGACATCGGCGCGGCCGTCGTATTCGATACTCTCGCTCTCGCCTTCTATGAATTCGTCCAGCCCTTCGCGTTTTTGCCGGAACGTGGCGAGCTTGCCCGGCTCGGCGCTGACTTGGCCAAACTGGAAGCCGTCGCTGTCCTGGCGGACCGCGACTTTTTCGCCGCGAATCAAAATACTGCCCTTGGTCAGCAACACGCGGCCGCTAAAGACACTGGTCTGCTTCTGATCGTCGTAGCGCAGGGCGTCCGACTCGATATTCATCGGCTTGTTGCGGTCCGCCTTTTCCGCCTGGGCCGGTGCGCCTGACAACGCGAGGGCGAACAACAACAGGGGTGAAGCAATGAAACGTTTCATATCGGCGCGGGCCACAGGTTGGAGCGCTGCAATCAACGACCGGCGCGCACCGTGGCGGTAAGAAAATCAACCACCTGCAAGGCCCGTTCCATGCCTTTGGCCATCGTGCCATCGGTCAGGAAACGCCCGGCCACGCCGAGTGCCGGGACGCCGTCGATCCTGTAGTCATTGTGCAGGCGCGTCGCCTTGGTGGCCTTGGTGGCGACCGAGAACGAGTTGAAATGCTCCATGAACTTGGCCCGGTCCACGCCCTGTTTGGCAACCCAGTCGGCGATCGGCTCCGGGCTGTCGAGTCTGACCCTGTCAACATGAATGGCAGCAAACACTTTGCGATGCAGTTTGTCCACCAGGCCCATCGCCTCCAGCGCGTAGTAAAGATGCTGCTGTGGCTTGAGGGTGCTCTGAAACGCCACTGGCAGCCGGCGCACGAACACATCCTTCGCCGCCCGCTTGGTCCAGGCGTCGAAGGTCGGTTCGAACGAATTGCAATGCGGACAGAAGTAGCCAAAGAATTCGACCACCTCTATTCTGCCGGCCGGAGCATCGACCGACGTGGCTTTGTCCAGCACCACAAAATCGACGCCGGGCTGCGGCGTTGCGCCCTGTGCCATGGCAGCCGACCCAAGCCATGCCGCGCCCGCGACTGCGGCACCGCAGGTCAGTGAAAATTCACGACGTTTCATCACACACTCCTGTTAAATCGATCACTACAAATTGACATCAACCAGCCCGCACGCGCCACGCTATCTGCTGGACGCCTAACGCTGAGTCCGCACCAACGCAGTTTCCTGGCCGGCCGCTTCCAGCCGCTCCTTCACCTTGTCGGCATCTTCCTTTTTGTCAAACGGGCCGGCGCGCACGCGAAACACGGCACGGCCGGACTGCTCACGCTCGGTCACCTTGGCTTCGACGCCGGCCAGGGTCAGTCTGGCGCGCTGAGCCTCGGCGTCCTCGGCGGTACGAAAGGCACCGGCCTGGACGAAATACAGGAACGGGTCGCCGGCCGCACCTTGAGCGCGCGCCTTGGCCAGATCGCCCAGCGGATCGGCTGTCACCGCCGGCTTGAGCTCCGCTTTGTCGGTCGTGGCGGCATCAGTTTTTGGCGCCGATGGCGCGCTCTCAGACGCTGGCGCCAGCGCCGGTCTGGCCGGATTCTTGCCATACAGTGGCGCATTCGGATCCCAGTCCTTGTTTTTCTTGACCTCGGCCGCGTCCTGCTCGGTGCTGCGGTTTTGTCCCTTGTTCAGAAACTGGATCGGCGTCTTGGTGACATACAGGGCAACCGCCAGCGCCAGCGCGAGGCCCACTACGAACCCGATGATGATGCCCAGAATGGTTCCGCCGCGCTGCTGTTTCATGCCTTTGACTTTCAACTTGATTTACATTTTTTGCGGCGCGCTCACGCCCAGCACCGCCAGCCCATTGTGCAACACCTGAGCCGTCGCCGCGACCAGCGCCAGCCTGGCCCGCTTGACCGTCACGTCGTCCACCAGGATGCGCTCGGCGTCGTAGTAACTGTGATAGCAGGCGGCCAGTTCGCGCAAATAGAAAGTCACGTCATGCGGCGCAAAATCCTGCGCCGCCGCGCTCAGCATCGCCGGGTATTTGGCCAGCAGCAGCAGCAGCGCCTGCGCCTGCGGACTTTGCAGCGCAGTCAGATCGGCCTGGGCCAGGCTGCCCACGTCGCCCGCGTCCTTCTCCAGCCACGCCGCCAGCACCGAGCAGATGCGCGCATGCGCGTACTGCACGTAATAGACCGGGTTGTCGTTGTTCTTGGCGACCGCCAGGTCCACATCGAACGTGTATTCGGTATCGGGTTTGCGGCTGAGCAGAAAGAAGCGCACCGCGTCCTTCGATGTCCAGTCGATCAGGTCGCGCAGCGTGAGATAGCTGCCGGCGCGCTTGGAGATCTTGACTTCGTCCCCACCTCGCACGACGCGCACCATGGTGTGCAGCACATAGTCGGGATAGCCCGGTGGAATGCCGACACCGGCGGCCTGCAGGCCGGCGCGAACGCGCGCGATCGTGCCGTGGTGGTCGGTGCCCTGAATATTGACGACCTTCTCAAAACCGCGCTCCCACTTGGCTATGTGGTACGCCACGTCCGGCACGAAGTAGGTATAACTGCCGTCGCCTTTGCGCATGACGCGGTCCTTGTCATCGCCGTAGTCGGTCGATTTGAGCCACAACGCGCCGTCCTTTTCAAAGGTTTTGCCGGCGTCATGCAGCCGCTTGACCGTGGCATCGACCTTGCCGCTGAGGTACAGGCTCGACTCCAGGTAGTAGTTATCGAAATGCAGGGCAAAGGCCTTCAGGTCGAGGTCCTGCTCGTGGCGCAAATAGGCAACGGCGAACAGTCGCATATCGTCCAGCGCATCCACGTCGCCCGAGGCGGTGAACTCGCGGTCGTCCGCGTGCACCGTTTTCTTGGCCAGAAAATCTGCCGCGATGTCGGCGATGTAATCACCGTTATAGACCGGCGCATTCTCCCCGCTGGGCCACTCGGCGTCGCCCGGCTTGAAGCCGCGCGCGCGCAATTGCACGCTGGAGGCCAGTGTGCCAATCTGCACGCCGGCGTCGTTGTAATAAAACTCGCGATAGACCTGCCAGCCCTGGGTCTGGTACAGATTGCTGATGGCGTCGCCCAACGCTGCCTGCCTGCCATGGCCGACGTGCAGTGGCCCAGTCGGGTTAGCCGAGACAAACTCGACCATCATGCGGTGCCCGTTCGGCGCTTGACAGCCGAAGTGCGCGCCCTGCAACAGCACTTCGCGCACGATTGCCTGCTTGGCCTCGGCCTTGAGCCGGATATTGATGAAGCCGGGGCCGGCGATATCGATCGCCTCGACCCAGCGCTGATAAACCGGCGCCGCCAGTAGCTCGGTGCGCAGTTGCTCAGCCAGGTCCCTCGGTTTGCGTTGCAGTGGCTTGGCCAGTTGCATCGCCGCAGTCGTGGCCAGGTCGCCGTGGGCGGCAACCTTGGGCGACTCAAAAACGGCTTTCGCCCCGGCACCGGGCACCAGTCGCTCCAGCACTTGGGCCAGCGTTGCGAGCAATTCTATTTTTACAGACAGCATTCGTTGATTTTACGGGGCCGGCACCAGTTGCAGATTGCCGGCTTGCAAAGACGGCCGTCCCCTCATGGCCGTCCCCTCATTGCCAAGTCGGCCGATATGTGCTGGAATCCGCTGCGGGAATTCCCCTCAAACCCCTTTTTAGGAAGCAATATGAAAAAGCTGTTAACTCTGCTCGCCATCGGCCTGACCCTTTCCTTGGGTACAGTCCACGCCGCCGACGCTCCGGCGGCAAAGACCGCACAACAAGGCAAGATGGCCACTTGCAACAAGGACGCTGGGGAAAAGAAGTTGATGGGCGACGAGCGCAAGGCCTTCATGAAAAACTGTCTCAGTGCCAAGCCCGCGGCAGCCGCCCCGGCTGCCGCAGCCGCCCCGGCAATGCATGCTTCCGGCATGAAAATGACGCAGCAAGACAAGATGAAGAGCTGCAACAAGGACGCCGGCGAGAAAAAGCTCAAGGGCGATCCGCGCAAGGCCTTCATGAAAGAGTGCCTGAGCAAATAGCCATTGGCTTTGCGGGTCAGACCAACCTTTGCGCCGCCAATTTGCTCTGTCCCCTACAAATTTAACAAAAGCCCCGCCGGCATGGTCCGGCGGGGCTTTCTTTTTGGCATGATGCGGGCATGACCAACCGCACAACCCTGTCTCCCTCCATATCCTGTGTCATTCCGGCGTTCAACGAGGCGCGCAATCTGGCCAGCGTGCTGGCCAGTATTTTGACCACGCTGTCCGCTCTGAGCCGCCAGGTTGAGCTGATCGTGATCGATGACGGCAGTCGCGACGACACGGCGCAAGTGATGCAGACGCTGTGCGCAACGCACAGCGAACTGGTGTACCTGAGGCTGTCGCGCAACTTCGGCAAGGAGCCGGCGCTGACTGCCGGTATTGATGCTTGCCGGGGTGACGTCGTGATTCTGATGGATGCCGATGGCCAGCATCCGGTCAGCCTGCTGCCCGAGATGTTTGCCAAATGGCAGCAAGGCTTTGACGTGGTCTATGCGGTGCGCGAAACGCGCGACGACCAGAGCCGGCTGCAAGCCGGTCTGACCGGACTGTTCTACCGCCTGGTCAATTTTGGCAACCGCGTGAAGATACCGGCCAATGCCGGCGACTTCCGGCTGATGGACCGCAAGGTCGTTGATGCGCTGAAAAGTCTGCCCGAGCGCAACCGCTTCATGAAAGGCCTGTACGCTTGGGTCGGCTTCAACAGCACCGCGATCGACTACCAGCCGCTGCCGCGCGCCGATGGCCTGAGTAATTTTGGCTTGCGCGGCTCCATCTCGCTGGCGCTGACCGGCATACTGGCGTTTTCGATCGCCCCACTGCGTGCCTTGACGCTGGTCGGTCTGGTGCTGTCGGCGCTGGCGCTGGGCTACGGCGGCTGGGTCGTTGCCGAATACTTCCTGCTGGGTATTGCCGTTCCCGGCTATGCCACCATTGTTGTCGGCATGATGTTTTTCAGCGGCATCCAGATGCTCTCCATCGGCGTGCTGGCCGAGTACGTCGGGCGTATTTATGAAGAAGTCAAGCGCCGTCCCAACTACCTGATCGGCCAGCAACTGGGCCACGGTCTGGGAGCCATCGCCATGACAACAGCGCACGCCGACACACGCCTTGTCGAGCAGGAAGATTCGCTGCTTTGAGCACGTCGAGCTTCTGGTTCCTGCTGGTCGGCGGCGCTGCGGCGCTGACACATATGCTGGTATTCGCGCTGACGCAAAGCCATATCTGGCCCGAGCTGGCCAACGCGCTGGGTTTTTGCATTGCTTTTCTGGTCAGTTTCGCCGGACACCGGCTGCTCAGTTTCAAGGATGCAGCCACCAGTGTGGCGACCAGCCTGAGACGTTTTGGCCTCACCGCACTGGCCGGTTTTGCCAGCAACGAACTGGTCTTTGTGCTGCTGCTGCGCACGCTGCACTGGCCGGCGCTGGCTGCCCTATTTGTGGCGCTTGTTGTTGCAGCCGGGCAGACCTTTGTGCTCAGCCGGTTCTGGGCTTTCCGGCGCTAACTGCGCGCCTGACTGGTAAATCACCCAGCCGGCACCCTGGTAGAACAGCTTCCAGCCGCTTAAGCCCTCGGTCATGCGGTTCGAGTTGCGCACAACAAACCAGTTTCCGCGCTGCAGCCCGAGCGTCGCCAGTTGTGCCGACGACTGCAAAACGCTGGCCGCCGTCGCATCAAAATCCGCGCCCTCAAACAGCTCGCGCTGCCAACTGTCGCCGGCGACGCGGCGCAATTCTGCCCAGTCTTCCAGCACCACCAATGGGCGCCGGGTTTGCGCATAAAACGGCAGGTCATACGGAAAAGCGCCCGATACATAAATAGTCTCCGACGGTCGCGCGGCGCAGGCCAGCACCAGTGCCACATCCTGCGCGCGACCGGTGCGCGTGACTTTGCCGACCTGGGTCACGACAGCCAGCGCAATGCCGACGTTGAGTACACACAGCGCGGCAAAGATTCGCCCGGCATGGGCGCGTTGCGCCATCGCGCGCTCCCAGCCCAGCGCCGCCAGCAAGGCCAGCGCCGGCATCACCGGCAACACATAACCCACGAGTTTCGAGGATGGGATCGAGAAGAACACCATGATCGCAATCGCCCAGATCCAGCACAGGTTCCACCACGGTCGCGCCAGCGCCGGCTCTGTGGCAAAGGTCCGGTACCAGCTACGCACCTGGTTGTAGGCAAAAAGCAGCCACGGAAAAAGCAGCAGGAACACCGCCAGCAGGTAAAACCCCCAGTGTTGCGGGTTGTTATAGGTGGTGGAGGTGTAACGCTTGAAATGCTGGTTGATGAACATGTAGTCAAACAGCTGCGGATACTTTTGCTGGGCGACGACAAACCACGGCAGCGCAATCAGTGCGAACAGCGCCAGGCCGCTGAGCCACGGCAAATACAGAAGCTTCTTGAACTGCCGCGTCCACAGCAGCCAGATGAAGATCACCAGCCCCGGCAGCGCGATGCCAATCAGGCCCTTGCTCAGCATGCCCAAGGCGCAGGCGACAAAGCCAAAGCGGGCCAGCCTGGCGTCGGGCTTGTCACCCGCCATGAAAGCAAACGCAAAACACCAGATCGCAACGCCGATCCATGCCGCCACCGCCATGTCGTGATTGATGTACTGGCCGCCCAGCAAAAAGGTCAGGCTGGTGCCCAGCATCAGCACCGCGCGCCGCGCAATTTGCTCGCTGCTGATGGTCCGCGCCGACAGATACAGCGCTACCAGCATCAGCCCGACATGCAGCGCCGGCACCAGTCGCAGCGCCAGTTCATTGATGCCAAAGACCGCCAGCGATATCGCTTCAAGCCAGTGCAGATACGGTGGCTTGTGAAAGAACGGAATGCCGTTCAGGCGCGGCGTCAGCCAGTCGCCACTGACCAGCATCCAGCGCCCGATTTCGCCGTAGCGCCCCTCGTCCGGCACCGCCAGCGGCCGCAAGCTTGCCATGACCAGCAGCAACAGCCACAGCGCGGCCAGCGTCAGCCAGGATTTTTGTCGTTCGGTCAGGGTAGTGTTCACGGTCGGATTTTAAGGGGCGTGGTTGGGTGGTGAAGAAAAGCAGGCCCGTCAAGCCGCCAACTCCGCCAGCCATTGCGCGGCCGGCCGGACGCCAATTGCGCCCACGTCAAATGCGTGTGGCGTGCGCAGCACCAGTTGAATCGCCGTGGCACCCGGATGCGTCGCGACGCTTTGGCGCAAGGCCAAAGTTGGTTTGGCATCACCGACCTTTACCTCAATAAAGTGCGTGGCCTCGCCCGCCTCATTGGCCAGCACAAAATCAATTTCCTTGCCGTCGGTGGTGCGCAGATAGTGCAGTTGCAATGATGTTCCCTCACTGTCGCTCAGAAACTGCACATGCTTGAGCAGATGACAGGCCACCAGATTTTCAAACCGCGCACCGGACTCGGGAGAGACGTCCTTGGCATCATTCACATAGGCCCAGTCGTAAAAGTAGAGCTTGGGGGCTTTGGCCAAGGCGCGCGCCACGTTGCGGTGATACGGCCGGACCAAAAATATTATGTGCAAAGCCTCCAGAATCTCGATGTAGTTGCGCACTGTGTTGGGCGCCAGAGCCAAGTCGCGCCCCAGCGCGTCAAACGACAGCGGACTGCCGGTACGGGTGCGCAGCATTTCTACCAGCAGGCGCATGGAGCGCACCTCCTGAATGCGGCTGAACTCCCGCACATCCTCCCGCACCAGGTCCGTGAAATACTGGTTTTGCCAGCGTTTGCGCGCAGCGTCAGTGGCCTTGAGCAGGGGTTCGGGAAACCCACCAAAGCGCAGCAAGGCGTCCAGCGCATGCGCCGGAGCCGCCACCTGCGGCAAGAATTCCTTCACTGAAAACGGATGCAGCCGCCAGCGAAAGTAGCGCCCGGCCAGCGATTCGCCTGTCTGCCGAAACGTGTCGAGCCGTGCGCTGCCGGTAATCAGCAAGGACTGGGTCGCCGGTTTGGTGTCGAACACGCCTTTGAGATAACTTTTCCAGTCCGGCATGGCGTGAATTTCATCCAGCATCACGTAGTCGTACGCTGCGGTCCAATCAGCCCGGGCGATGCGCTTGCGATCCACCGCGCTGTCGTAGTTGAGGTACAGCGGGCGCTGGAAGTTTTCAGCCAGCGATTTGGCCAGCGTGGTCTTGCCCACCTGACGCGGTCCGGTGACAAACACCATTTTTTCGACCAAGTCGCGGCTGATCAGGTTGTTGAGATAACGGTCCATCCTGATATTTCAGCATTACTTTGAAGATTTATCAAGATATTTCTGCAACGTGATGGTGCAATATCAGCTCCACCAACAAGGCAGCACCAGACTGCGTCACTGCCTTGCTGGACCTATCTCGCCAACTTTCATGCAGCAAATGGGCAACACCCCGAATCATGAAAAATCCCGGCATCGCGAGGCCGCAGGCCGTGGCGATCCATGAAGTCCTGGATTGCCGCGTCCCGCCACGCTGCGCTCGCGGCTAAAGGCTGAATGCGCTCCTCGCAATGACGAAATCTATAACGACTCGATCTGAAGACTCTGCGCTTCAAGCAATTTCACCTTATCAACCGCGAACCAGTTGCACGCCGGCGCTATTCAGCGCGGCGCCAAATTCGGCGCCGCACAGGTAGTTGAACTCCTGCGCGCGGGCCACGCCGATCGCATCGCCCGGCTCAGCGGCCTGCGCCGGATGGCACATGATGATGCTGCCAGTGGTAGTGCTGCGCAGCCAGCGCTCCATCAGCGCCGCGTAGCGCAGTTCGTTACCGGCAAAATCATAGATGCCGGCCAGACCGGGCGCGACGCGCAGGCCAGCCGTGGTGGCAAGTTGTTCAAGCGCATCGGCGCCCATCGCCGCAATCACGCGGCTTTTCAGATCAGCAGAACGCGACGGCGCACGAGAAATCCGCAGATACGGCCGGTAACTTGTGCTGTCGTCAGATCGATTACCGGCACCGTAACGGCTGTCCAGAATCTGCACCAATGCGTTGCGAATGCCGGCAAACTGCTGCACATGCTGGTGACCATCGACAAAGTCGGGCGGCGCCTTCCACTGCTGCTCAAAGGCATCGAGCTGGCGCTCGATCACGACCCGCGTGACGCTGGAGGAGCGCTCAGGATCGAACCCGCCAAGCACGGCCTTGAGCATCGCGGCTGGCAACGACAGGCCGTGGCCGGCAGCGACGGCAAACTCACTGGTCCAGTCCAGATGCAGGCCGACGTCGATTCGCGTGCGCACGTCGCGCAGCAGCGCCGCGTCCTGCGCCCAGCGCGGTGACAGCGCCATGACGCTGGTGGCACTCAGGCGCCCCAGTGCCGCCAGTTTGGCGATCCCGAGCGACGCACTCTGGTGCACCGCAAAGTCGTCGGCGCACAGGATGATGCGCTTGGCCGGGCGGACTTGCGCGCCGCTCATGGATCCCGCCAGAAACCGGGCTGCGCGTAGTGGTGCTTGAGGAAATCAATCCACAAGCGCACGCGCAGCGGCAAATGCTTGGCGTGCGGAAACACCGCGTAAATGCCGTTCGGCGGCGCGGCAAACTGCTCCAGCACGGCGACCAGCGTGCCGGCCGCCACCTCGGCCTCTACCTCCCAGGTGCTGCGCCAGGCAATGCCATAGCCGGCCAGACACCAGTCATGCAGCACCTGGCCGTCCGAGCAGCTCAGCGGTCCGGCCGGCTTGAGATAAACGATCTCGCTGCCGGCGCCCTTGGGCATCTGGAACGACCAGCCGCGCGTTTGCGACCCATCACTGGACAACGTCAGGCAATCAAAGCGCGCCAGATCGGCTGGGTGCGCCGGTGTGCCGTGCTGCTGAAGGTAGCGCGGCGTCGCCACGCACAGCCGGCGGTTGTCGGCCAGGCGCGTGCTGACCAGCGAGGAGTCGGGCATGTCGCCGACGCGCACCGCGCAGTCAAAGCCTTCGCCGGCCAGATCGACAACGCGGTCGCTCAAGTTCAATGCAATGCTGACGTCGGCGTGCAGTTCGCGAAAGCGTGGCACCAGCGGCGCCACGTGGCGCCGCCCGAAGCCGGCCGGCGCCGTCACGCGCAGGTGGCCGCTGGCCTTGACGCCGCCGGCCGAGACACTGGCCTCGGCGCTGGCGAGCTCGGCCAGCACGCGCTGGCAGTCTTCCAGAAAGGCGCTGCCTTCGTGCGTGAGCGCAATGCGCCGCGTGCTGCGCAGCAGCAGCTTGACGCCCAGGCGCTGCTCCAGCGCGTCGAGCCGGCGCCCCATGATCGCCGGCGCCACGCCTTCGGCGCGCGCAGCGGCGCTCAGGCTGCCACGCGCCGCGACCGAGACAAAGGATTCGAGTTGCTTGAGCTTGTCCACGCTTGCATCATGCCACTGCGCGCGTCGCCAACAGATCTTCAATCGCGGCAGCGCTGTAGCCGAGGTCGCTCAACACCTGCGCCGTGTGCTGTCCCATCGTCGGCGGCTGCAGGCGCACACCCAGACGCTGGCCGTCCATCGTGAACGGGAACAAGGTAGTCTTGGCCGTGCTGCCGGCCCGCTCGCCGTCGGGCAGCGTGATGTCGGCCAGTCCGCCGGTGGCCAGCAGGTGCTCGTCGTCATAGAGCTCCTCGGGCCGGCGGATCGGCGCAAACGGCAATCCGGCCTGCTCGAAGATCAACGTCAATTCGGCCGCGCTGCGCGTTGCCAGGCGTTGTCGCAGTGCCGGCAGCAGCGTGGCGCGCGCCAGCACACGCTGGTTGTTGCTGGCGTATTGCGGGTCGGCCTTCAGATCGGCAAAACCGAGCACCGCACAAAACGTGGCCCATTGCGCATCGCTGACTGCGGCCAGAAAAATCTGCTCGCCACCCTGCACCGTGAACACGTCATAAACGGCCCACGACGAAATGCGGTCCGGCATCGGCGCCGCCGGCATGCCGGTAATGGCGTACTGCAACATGTGCTGACCAACGAGGAACACGTTGTTCTCGAACAGCGCGCTTTGCACCTCCTGCCCCTTGCCGGTGATACCGCGCTGGATCAGCGCGCCGAGCGCACCAATCGCGCCGAACATGCCACCCATGATGTCGTTCACGCTGGAGCCGGCGCGCAGCGGGTCGCCCGGGCGGCCCGTCATGTAGGCCAGACCACCCATCATCTGCACCACCTCGTCGAGCGCCGTGCGGTGCTCGTAGGGACCGGGCAAGAACCCCTTGTGGCTCACAAAGATCAGTCGCTCGTTGGCCTGCGACAGCGCGGCGTAATCGAGCCCATATTTAGCCATCGTGCCGGGCTTGAAATTCTCCGCTACGACATCGGCGCTGGCGGCCAGTTTGCGCGCCACTTCGGCGCCGGCCGGGTTGTGCAGATCGATTGCAATGCTCTTCTTGTTGCGGTTGAACAGTGGGAAGAAACCGGCACCGGCACCCAGCAGATGGCGCGTGCGGTCGCCCGCTATCGGCTCGACCTTGATCACCTCGGCGCCCATGTCGGCCAGCACCATGCCGCAGGTCGGCCCCATCACCATGTGGGTGAATTCAACGACGCGCAGCCCGGTCAGCGGCAACGCAGGGACTCTATCAACGGATCGGTTCATGAGGCTCGCTTTGTTCATTGTTGTTGTCCGTAACGCCGATTCTAGGGATGCGTTGCAGGGCCCAGTGAACGGCTTATACGGAGATAATTACATCTATTTTTATCACAGATAAAGAGATTTATTCTAGGTTAATCGGTGTAACTGTATCGAATAAAGTAGGGCCATGCCAAAAGCCCGAGCCCCTTTGACCGAAAAATCCAGAGCACCGAAGCGGGAACTGCCGCGTGCCGTGCTGTTCGACGCCTACGGCACGCTGTTCGATGTTTACAGCGTCGCGCTGCTGGCCGAGCAACTGTTTGCCGGCCACGGCCAGGCCTTGAGCGTGCTGTGGCGCGACAAGCAGATCGAGTACACGCGGCTGGTGACTACCAGCAACCACGGCGCGCACTACCAGCCGTTTTGGCAACTGACACGCGCCGCGCTGGTATATGCCGTGAAGAGACTGGTGGCTGGCACCGATGCAACGCGCAGCGACGAGCAGTTCGAGCGCCAGTTTGGCGCGCAGATCGAACGCCTGATGAACCAGTACCGGCACCTGAGCGCGTTCCCCGAAAACCGGCAAGTGCTCAGTGAACTCAAGGCGCGCGGCATCGCCACCGGCATCCTGAGCAACGGCGACGCCGCCATGCTGCAACTGGCCGTCAAGTCGGCCGGGCTGGAGACGCTGCTCGACCATGTGATCAGCGTCGATCCGATTCGCAAATACAAGACCGACCCCGCCGCCTATGGCTTGGGCGAACAGGCCACCGGATTGGCAGCAAAGCAAATCGTCTTTGTCAGCAGCAACGCCTGGGACGCGCTGGCCGCCACCTGGTACGGTTACCAGACGCTGTGGGTGAACCGCTACCAGTTGCCGTTTGAAGAACTGGGCACGCAACCAACGCGCGCCGGCAACACACTGCGCGCTGTGCTCGACTTCTTTCCTGGCGATCACAGCTATGCGTGAAGCATCTCTTACGTCATTGCGAGCGCAGCATGGCAATCCACCATGGATCGCCACACCCTGCGGGCTCGCGATGACCACCAGCTTTGCAGGTCGGGTTAGTTTTGTAGGTCGGGTTAGCCGAAGGCGTAACCCGACAAGCACCACCATCATGTCGCGTTACGCCCTGCGGGCTAACACGACCTACGCAAGATTCTCTTAACCTCCCCTGCGCATTGAAGGTCCACACCATGAACGCACGAATCTCCTGCCACCGCCTGCGCGTCGCGCCTAAGCTGCATCAGTTCATTGAAGATAACGTTCTGCCCGGCAGCGGCATCAAAAGCGACCGCTTCTGGCGCGGCTTTGACGCCATCGTGGCCGATCTGGCGCCGAAGAACATCGCGCTGCTGGCCGAGCGCGAGCGCCTGCAAGCCGAGCTCGACCGTTGGCACAGCGCGCACCCGGGGCCCATCACCGCAGGTGATCCTTCCAAGCCCTCAGACATGACGAACTACCGCGCCTTTCTGGAGCGCATCGGCTACCTCGTGCCGCAACCAACAAAAGTGCGCATCAGCACGAAACGGGTGGACGCCGAGTTGGCGCTGCAGGCCGGCCCACAACTGGTGGTGCCAATACTCAACGCGCGCTATGCGCTCAACGCCGCCAATTCACGCTGGGGTAGCCTGTATGACGCGCTATATGGCACCGACGTCATTGCCGAGACCGATGGCTGCGAAAAGGGCAAGGGTTACAACCCGAAACGCGGAGCCAGGGTGATCGAATATGCGCGTCATGTGCTGGACCGCACGGCGCCGCTGCGCCGTGGCTCGCACCTGGACTCGGTCGCTTACCGCGTGAAGGACGGCAAGCTGGGCGTCAAGCTCAGCGACGGTAGCAGCACCCGGCTGCAACACGCCAGCCAGTTCATCGGCTACCAGGGCGACGCCAAGGCGCCGGCTAGCGTGCTGTTGCAACACAACGGCCTGCATCTCGACATTCAGATCAACCGCGGCACACCGATTGGCGCCAGCGACCCGGCCGGCGTTTGCGACCTGGTGCTGGAAGCGGCGCTCTCGACCATCCTCGACCTGGAAGACTCGATCGCGGCGGTCGATGCGCAGGACAAGGTGCTGGCCTACAGCAACTGGCTGGGAATCTTGCAAGGCACGCTGACCGAGGAGGTGAGCAAGGGCAGCCAGACGTTCACGCGCGGCCTGAACCCGGACCGTGTTTACACACCGCCGTCCGGCAAAGGCAAAGCAGTCAGACTGCACGGTCGCTCGCTGCTGTTTGTGCGCAATGTCGGCCACCTGATGACGAACCCGGCCATTGTGTACACCGACGCGCAGGGGGTGACGCGCGAAATTCCGGAAGGCATTCTGGACGCCGTGCTGACCACCACGATTGCGCTGCACGACCTGAAGCGCAAGGCCAAAGGCGGCCTGCGCAACTCGCGCAAAGGGTCGATCTATATCGTCAAACCAAAAATGCACGGACCGGCGGAAGTGGCTTTTGCCAACGAGCTGTTTGGCCGTGTCGAGAAAATGCTGGAATTGCCCGACAGCACCGTCAAGCTTGGCATCATGGACGAGGAACGCCGCACCAGCGTCAACCTCAAAGCCTGCATCGCTGCGGCGCGCAGCCGCGTCGCCTTCATCAACACCGGTTTTCTGGACCGCACCGGCGACGAGATGCACAGCGCAATGCAAGCCGGCCCCATGATTCGCAAGGGCGACATGAAGTCCAGCGCCTGGATCCACGCCTACGAGCACAACAATGTGCTGGTCGGCTTGGCCTGCGGCCTGCGCGGCAAGGCACAAATCGGCAAGGGCATGTGGGCCATGCCAGATTTGATGCGCGCCATGCTGCAGCAAAAGATTGCGCACCCGCTGGCCGGCGCCAACACTGCATGGGTGCCAAGCCCGACCGGCGCCACGCTGCACGCGCTGCACTACCACCAGGTGCTGGTCAGCGATGTGCAAAAGGAACTCGAAAGAATTCACGCGCAGCGCGATCCGCAGCAGGAACACGATGCGCTGCTAACCGGCTTGCTGCACGTTCCGGTCACCGCCACACCGAACTGGAGCGCGGCCGAGAAGCAGCAGGAACTCGACAACAACGCGCAGGGCATTCTGGGCTATGTGGTGCGCTGGGTCGATCAGGGCGTGGGCTGCTCCAAGGTGCCCGACATCCACAACATCGCGCTGATGGAAGACCGCGCCACGCTGCGCATCAGCAGCCAGCACATCGCCAACTGGCTGCTGCACGGCGTCGTCAGCAAGGCGCAGGTCACAGCCACGTTTGAGCGCATGGCGGCCGTGGTGGACCAACAAAACGGCGGCGACCCGCTGTACAAAAAGATGGCCGGCAACTTCAAAACGTCGATGGCCTACATGGCAGCAACCGATCTGGTGTTCAAGGGGCTGACGCAACCCAGCGGCTACACCGAGCCGCTGCTGCATGGCTGGCGGCTCAAGGTGAAGGCGTTAGTTTGAGTTTGCCCATGCGCCAGTTCATCACGTCAGGCCCAATTCACTGACAAGTTGCCGCACCGTAACGATGCGGCAGGCCCCGTGAGTCTGTAAGGCCAGCACGCCACGTTTGTCGCCCGAGACCAATATGTCGGCTTGTCCGCCTTCAGCCATGGCGAGCAGGAAATTGTCAAACGGGTCCACCGAGCGATCGACGTGGGGCAATGCGTCGACCCTTAGCGCCATGCCGCGCAGTTGGTTGATCAATTCACCCGCCAGCGCCGGGCGGATGAGCGCTCGAACCTTTTCGCGACGTGTCACGGCACGCATTTCCTGCAACTGCAAATCGCAGGTCAGCAACTGGAACGCGCCACGCCGCCATACCGTGACCAACTGCGCCGAAATGGAGCGAGTGCTCAACAGCGCGCTGATAAGCACGTTGGTATCCAGAACGACCCGCATGCAGTCCCTAGACCGGTTTTCTGGGGGCAGACTCCATCACCCTGGGCGGAGTTGACGACTCGAAGGGGGCATACATGCCATTGGCAAGCCCCTGCGCGCGGACTTCAGACAGCGCCTCATCCAGCAGACCTTCGGCGTCCCGCGCCGTCAGGCCTTCAAAGCCTTCCCGGGCTTGACTCACGATCTGGTCAAACACGCGCCACCGAACCGCCTCCTCGACAAACGATGACAGATCGCCTTTTTTGAACCCTCGCTGGGCCAGAAAACTGCGCACCGCCAGATTGGTTTGCTCGGAGATCACCAAATTCCAGCGGGTTGACGAGGAAGAGGATGTGGGTACCATGAAAAGTTATGTGTTTATGTGTACAAACACAAATATAACACCAGAACTCTGTTTGGCAAGGCCCAGCGACGCCACACTTCCTTATTTCAGGACAGAGAAGATTGAATCGTCAGAGGGCTGGCTATTTAACCAGCAAAAGATAATAACGGTCTTAGCAACTCGTTGAAAATAAAGGATTTTTCTCGATTTTCAATTTCATTATCCAGGCCCAAAGATAAAGAACTGCTGGTTCTTCAGGTGTTCACGCGCCTGAGAAGTTTCCGCTGAAAGTCCTCGGTTGCATCCAGCGAATCAATCATGTCGTTGGCGGCGTTGGTCAGGCGACTCAGGTCATGCCTCGGCATATCCGCCATGTTCTGAAACACGATCATTGAATTGAACTCATGTCCCGAGCCATTCAGGTGTTGCAAGATGATGGTGGCCAGACGTGCCTTGTCGCGGTTCGGCACGCCAAACAAATACAGGGGTGTCGCGCCTCCCGATACAAAATAGTCAACAGGGTAGTCACGCGCGTTGCCAAGCCCAGGCACCACGAAGTTCTCCGTCAAGCGCTCTTCGCCCACCAGGGCATGCAGCTTTTCGCGTAGGTCTTCGTAAAACGTGCTCTCCACCCGCACGCGATTCAAATTCAAGAAAGTCAAGTCATTCACCCGGTCACCCACAAAGACTGTGACGGGCCCCGTTTGACCGCCCCTGAGTCACGCACCGTCGCCTTAAAGTTCTTGACCTTGACGGCATCCAAAGCCATGCAATTACCTCTTTCACAAAGGCGGCAACACCATGCTGATCAACTTGGCAAAAAATTGGTGAACATCCTCGTGAATCTCCTCCGAGGTCATGGCTGCTGCGACACGTTCACGCAGCACCTGCACTGTGGGCTCGCCCTTGCGCAAGCTGTGAAACAGTGAATCATCGTTTTCAAACAGAATGCGTTTCCCGTCCAGCACCGCAAAAATGTTGGCCGAAACCGTGCGCCACGTCTTCCCAGGTGCCAGCGTAAGGTTCTGCTCGGCAAAGAACGCGTCGATCATGTGCGCTACCGGTTGCGTGATCAAATCAACGTCCGGACTATCAAGCAGTTGAAGCGCGACACGCCGCCAGGCAGACGGCACCAGCAAATAGTTTTCGATGTTTTTGCGCTTCCACTCAGCCAGCACGGGGTTGTTGTCTTTTGGAGTAAATGCCTTGTCCGGATCGTCGTAGTCAAACAACATCAAACGTTTTACGCCCGACACAACCTGACTCAGCGCAGTGAAATGCGCATCGGCCTGCGATTTCATCTCCTGCTTATTGCCCCCGCCCATCACCTTGAAGCAAATCTTGTCCATCACCGGCAGTGCACCGCATTGCTCCGCCCAACCGCGAAGAATGCGTTCATCGCTCTCACCCTCGACGTACACCATGTACGGCGCCCCAACCAGGCGAGCAATATCTTCGTTCGACACGTCGGACATCGCTCGCAGAACTGCTGGCGTTGACTCGATGCGCGTTGGCACCTGCTTGAGCAGTGACATGATTTGCCGAGCATCCACGCCTATGACGAACTCCTCGGCATGGGTGGCGATCAAGAATTGCACGCCCTTCTCGGCGGATTTTTTCTTGAAATAATCAAGAAGCTCCCTCTGCAAATTGACATGCAAGTGCGCGTCGGGCTCATCCAGCAAGATGGTGGTGGGCCGGTAGCCGTACAAGAAGGCCAGCAAGGTCATGGTTTGATGGAAACCGCTGCCCCCAGAAATCAGGTCATAGGTTTTGCCGTTCTGCTTGTATTCCACACCGATGTACACATCCTTGGCCGAGTCATATTGCGGGGGAATCAAATCCACCGAAAACCATCGTTTGACCACGCTGGCAAGTTCGGTCCAGTCGGCAGGTGCCGTTACGCCCTTGGCAACCTTGCCAGCCTCCGCTCTTGCGCCATTGGTAGGCGGCTGCCAGACGTGGAGCAATAAATTGCGCAACACACTGCCCGGCTGGCCTTTGCCAACCTGCTGGCGAATGGGCGCCATATCCAGCCATTTTTCCGCAGGCTCCAGACCGGAGAATGGCGGCACGTAGGCAATGCGCGGCAACGGTCCATTATTTTCGCAGTCCCTGAATGCCTTCCATCCGCCAGCGGGAATTGCATAGATGGTTTGTGGTGAGTGATAGCGAAGCTCCACCCCAAAAGTCTGTTTCTTACCACTGGGCTCGCTCCACTCGAGCAGAATTTCGATCAAGATATATTCAAGCTTCTTTGCACCAGACTTATCTTTTGGATAAACGCGCTCGGTTCGGTCTTTCCACAGCAGATTGAACTGAGGCACTGGCAACGCAGTGAAGTTGGGCAACACGATTTGAATGCCGGTGCTGCCGCTGCGCTTGGCACGGTGAAACTCGTCCACGCAAAACTGCCAGATCGCCAACGACTGAAGCACCGTACTTTTACCACTGTTGTTGCGCCCAACCAGAAGGTCAAAATCAGTGAACTTGTAGATTTGCTCGCCTATGCTTTTGAAGTTGCGCAGCGTTAACTGAGTAATCATTGAATCAGCCCTCTTTCAACATCACGGTGTGCATTGTGCGCCGCCACTTCCAGGGGCAGGGGCACCAGCTGAAGGTGTCGCTTGCGACTGCGATGACAACAATACCGCTAATTGGGTCATGAGCAATTGCGGGTCATGGCACGCCAGGAACTGCCATTGCCCCAAGTGCCCCCACCGATTCACTGCGTTGACCCAGCGTTGCGCCGCCTGATGCTTGGCGGCGACCTCGGCGGGTTGTGCACCTTTTACTTCCACCAACAAATGCGTTCCATCGGCCAAACGCACAACGAAGTCAGGCTCGTAAGCCCTTGATTGCCCGTAGAACTCGTACGGAACGGTCAACTCCATCCGGTCATTGCGCACATAGCATTGAATCAACCCTTGCACTGCGGCCATTTCAAGCTGTGTGGCGGCCGCCTGTTCCCACGAGCCAGTATCGGCGGCCACAAAATTCAAATGGCTTGCCTGAGTTGCCTGTACCGGCTTGACGGTCTTGAACCGAACCGAGCCACTGCTGCCGGTCGGCTTGTATCGGTTCAGGCGGGGAAGTAGTGGGGGCTCACCCTTTTCCTCGTCCGGACGAATCGCGGCCAGCAGCAAACCAACAATGCGCTGTGCGTACACCTGCAAACCAACTTCACAGCGGTGCAGCCCGTTGTAGTCCACCCGCTCGTTCAGATAGCGTTCAGTGAACGTCAGCGCTTGTGGAAAAAGTGCGGCTCGCCCAGTGCGGCGCAGCCGTTCGCTTGCCGGATGGGCTGTGTCTGTCAGCAATCGCACCACCTCACGGGCAATCTCAAAAGCGATGGTTTGCGGATGTGTTTCCTGGTAGTACGCCTCGCGCGTGACCAGCTCAAAGCCAAACCCGGTCTGTTGACCCGGCGTGCCCACGGCGTAGCCCACCTGTGGACGCACAAACGCTGCTGTGGGGTTAGCCACCGGATCGAGCTTGATGCGCTCCATCGCCGCAACGTCGCAGACGATCCAGTGCTGCCCCAGATCGACCACAAACCCTTCAACCACCGGGAACCGAATTTCAAACGCTGCCCGCTCCGGCATGGCCATCACCTCGTGCTTGGGTCGATCATCGGGCGGCGGCGGGTCGCCAGGCGTGCGGCCTTTGAACGGAATCAACGAAAACGGCACGCCGAACACGTCCACGTACTCTTCGGTTAAACGCCCGGTAGCCGGGTCTGGCGTGTAGTCCATGCGGCGCAAACCACGACCCACCACCTGCTCGCACAGCAGTTGGCTATGGAATGCGCGCAATCCGAGGATATGCGTGACGTTGTTGGCGTCCCAGCCTTCGCTGAGCATATTCACACTCACCACACAGCGAATATGCTCACCAGCGCCGCCAGGCTTGCCCACGCTGGAGACGATGCGACGCAATTCTTCCGCCGCCTCTTTGCGGGTTGCGTTGGGGTCTTCACTCTCTGCCGCTGCCAACAGGTTGGAGTCGATGCGCAACGTTACCTCGGATCCAGCGCGATTCCATATTTCCGGAAAACCACTCAGACCATTGCCGTAGCGCTTCACGGGCTTGGGCTTCTTGCGGCGGCGTGGCGCCTCGTCTTCGTCATCGCCCTCCTCGTCGTCTGCTTCCACGGTCACTGTTTCTTCGCCAGAAATCATGCGGTAAAAGTGCTCGGCAATATCCGTGTTGTCGCACACCACAATCATCACCGGCGGCGTTCGGTCTTGTCCAGGGGCGGCGGCGGCTACCTGATCCAACCGCTGTTTCCATTGCCCGGCCAGCGTCAGCAGCGCTGCTTGGGCCTTGCGATAAACCACTTCGGGCTTGGGCTTGCCGCCCGGTAGCCGTTCGCCCGATGTCAGATTGGACGTGACGTGCTGCCAGAGCTTGAAGAATTGCGGCTCAGGCCGGCCTGTGTTGTCTGCCGCAGGGAGACGCGGAATTTTGGTGATGCCGCTCTCAATCGCATCCACCAAGCCAAAGTCGCTGACGATCCACGGAAATGGCGAGCCTTCGGGGTAGCCACTGCCGTGTAAATAAAACGGCGTGGCCGACAGGTCCACACAAAACGCCACACCACAGGCTGCGTTGATTTTGTCCAACCCGCTCACCCACACCGTGGCTTCTTCCCGCTCGGCACGCTCGTCCGCATTGAGCGCATCGCCCGCTTGCACAGGAGCCGGCCGGTAGGCGTGGTGACCTTCGTCGTTGAATACCAACAAAGGTTCGTCGTCCCACAGCTCGCCTAGTCGAGCGCGCGCAAACGCGTCGGGTGTTTCCGGCCCTAGTTGCCCCACCGTCACGCCACCGACTCGCAACTCTTCTGCCTCAGGGCTGAACATATGCCAGTTCGTTACCCGCACGCGGCCCTTGGCCAAATCCGGTCGCAACGCCGTGGGCACCAAATCGAATTTGTCAAAGTAGTTGTCGGCATCCCCTGGGCGCAGCACATTAAGCCGGTCCTTGATGGTGAGGTTGGGGCAGACCACCAGAGCGCGGCGTGGAAAACGCACGTCCGATGGCGTGCGACCCCGGTTGCAAAAGGCCCAGGCCAATAGCAGTGCCATCAGCACCGTCTTGCCACTGCCAGTGGCCATCTTGCAGGCGTAACGCGTCAGCGCGCGCGCTCCCGCCTCGTTGGGAAGGTCAGCCAGTTTGGGGTGCTGCGCCACCGTGGCCACCCACTCTGCGGGGCGCGGATTCTGTCCCGCCATCAGCGCTGCGTGATCGGCCAGAGTGAGTTCGGGCTTGAAACGCGGCACCCTGCCTTGCGCCAACATTTCGCGCAGGTAAATGATGGTCTCCACTGCCTCCAGTTGGCAAAAGAACAAGCGGCGCAGGCGGTCTTCGCGCCACCAGTGGCGCAACAGGGTTTTGCTGGTTTCACTGGCACCAGCCCATTGCGCATCGTGCCAGCGCCGCACATCGGCGCGCAAGGCATTGACCAGCGGCAAGTCGTCGCGGTCTTCTTCGGCCATGAAACCCAGTTGCTGTTGCGCGCTGCCGGTGCGCTCGGTCTTGTACCAGTAGCTCGCTGGCCGGCGGCCCTGCGTGCGGGTTGGAATGCCGGTGCTCTGGTCATACACCCAATGCAAATCTGGCTCCACGTAGGGCGAGCACAAAATGGGCTTGTCCACCGGCTGGATCGGCAACTGGCCTTGCGCGTTATTGAACGCGCTGGATTGAGTGGGCTTGGATTGGGGAGAACGTGCCATGAAATCTACCAGGCGGGGGGTTTGTGAATCGTGGTGCCGGGGATCACAGCAGGCAACTGCGCTGCAGCCAGCACTCGCGCGCCGAGACGCAACACAAAGTGCGCGTGCTGTGACAGTTCGCGCGAGGGATGACCGCCCGTTTCCCGTCGCGGAAACACCAACCCCAAGCGCTTGGTCGGGTGCTCCAGGCGAACCAGCCGCATGGCTTCAGCTAAATCTGAGTCGTTGGACACAATCACGGCGCAGTCATAAGCATCCAGCCAGGCATCATTGACCAAATGCACCGCCAGATTAACATCCGAGCCTTTTTCTTCGGTCTTCAACACGTTCGCGAAACGTTGCGTCCCCTGTGGCTGCGCCAGCGGCGCTTTGACCGTGTGCGTCAGGAAGCTGCCTTTGATCAGACGAAATTCCGGTGTACTGGCCTGCAGGGCGCGCCAATAGGTTTGCTGGCGAATGGGCTGCTGCGGATCGCGCAAACCAGACACCTGTGCCGTGAAATAGTTGATCGCCGTCACTTGATGGTGCGGCTGCAGCAGCATGGCAAAGACTGCCTTGAAGTCCAGCCACTTGTACGACGTGCGCTTGAGGGCGCCGTAGTACAGATTGAAGCCGTCGATGTAGATACTGGTACGCATAACTTACCGATCCACAAAAAACAGAGGGCACCCAAACTCGCGCCTGGGTGCCCTCGCACCTGGGGTCGAAACCGCCAGGGGGATAAACAGGTTTGTATTATACGCAAACAACCCGGCCAGATATACCCCTGGGTAAACGCTCATGTGGGCTTGCCTGCACATGCTCACGCCCCCGGCATCGTAATCACGCGCAGCCCCTCGTTGCCGCGCGGGTCGATCACCTTCACTGCCACCCGCCACGGCTTGCCTGCTTGCAAGGCCAGCGGGCGCGCAAACGCCAGGGTACGGTAGCCTGTGAGTTCGTCAAAGCGCGCTTCATCCACCACGCCCTTATCGCCCAGGGCGCGCGCCAGCTTGTCCCATTTCTTGCGGTCAGGGAAGAACGCCTGGCAGATGCAAAAGGTACGGCCGTCGTAGTCGGTATCAACAAACCAGGCAGCGATGCGCTCGCGGCTGGTGGGGTAGAGCGCGCCGTTGACCGGGTCGTACACATCCATGCCTTCCACTTCCACCACCCATTGCCCGTCAGACAGGCGCTCGGGCGCTTTCACCCTCGGCGCGCTGAACACCATGAAGAGTTGGCTGCCCGGCTGCGTCTTGAGCAACTCGCCCATGGCAATGTCTGGGCGGATCAGCGCCATGTGCAGGCGCACCTTCCCGGCGCCACCGTCGTCAATTGCCGCCTGTGCCGCAGCATCAAAGCCATAGCCCGCAAACACCAGTTCGTCGTAGGCAAAACGGTGGGCGCTGCGCACCGCGTCTTCCACCTGCCATGCAGTCACGTTGCCGACTTCCGGCCCCACTGATACGGCCACGCGCTTGTCGTCTGCGCCCACCCATGCGCCTTCAGCGTGCAGCATGGCGCTGCTGCCAATCGGCTCCAGCCGCGCAAAACGCTGGTTGCGGTTGCCGGCAAAGTCCACGCCCACTGCCTTGAGCAGGCGCAGTATCTTGTCCAGATGCGCCTCGGCGTTGATGCTGGCGATCTGGCCCACGTCCCCTGCAAAGTCTGCCGCGTCGGCATCAAACGCTTCCAGTTCTGCGGGCGCGCCGCCAATCGGCGTGCTGGTCGCCGCCGCGTCGTCGTGCCCCTGCTCGCGAGCAATCACGCCCTCCATCGTGAACGGCCCGGCCACACGCACCACGCCGGGTGCGGGTAGCGGTTGGTCAACCAGTTCTTCCATCTCGGCATTAGCCTCGATGGCGGCATTCACCTCATCCATCTTGGCGCGCCAGGCGCTGCGATAGCTTGTGAGCGCATCCTGCAAGGCTTGCGGCCAATCGGCGTCGATGTCAAACGGCACTTGCCAGGGCTGCCAGCTTGCCGCCGCAATGGCGCTGCGGTATGCCGCTGCCTGCTTGGCCGTCAGCCCCTTCAAGGGCTTGGCCGCCTTGTACTCGCGAATCAGGCCACCCTGCGCGCCGGGCAGCAGCCAGCGGCGCTGGTCCGCCTCGGTGATGGCATTGGCGCCTTCTTCGCGGTGCTTGCGCACCAGCTTGTCCAGCAACTTGTCCTTCTGCGCAGGCTTGACTTTGGCCAACTCGGCATTCAACGCCGCCAGCTTCTCGGTCAGCAGCGGCTCGTGTTTGGCAAACAGCGCGTCGAGCGCCGTGTTGCGGGCAATGCTTTTGAGCGTGATGTGCGGCACTGATCTGCAGGCAAAAGTCTTTGGCTCAGGCCCGCCATTGCGCAGCCAGGCGCCGCGCGGGTTGCGCAACACGTCTTCGGGGGTCAGGGCACGCAACTGGAAATGGTCAAACGTGGCGGTCATCAGCCGCTGCTTGGCCAGGGCGAGGGCCACGCGGCTGGTGTCGCAGGTGATCCAGCGCCGGCCCCACTTCTCGGCGACAAAGGCGGTGGTGCCGCTACCGCAGGTAGGATCGAGCACCAGGTCGCCGGGGTCGGTGGTCATCAATACGCAGCGCTCGATGACACGGGGAATGGTTTGCACAACGTAAAGCTTCGGCTCCGCGAATCCGCTTCCTCCAGCATCCATCCAAATGTTGGTTAAGTCTGTAACGGTCCAGTCCGAGTAATACCTTCTGTACTCAAGCGTATTGCCGACAAGGTGAAGTCGTTCACTACCTTCGAGGCGCGCCAATCCCTCAGCATTAGTTTTCCATTGATGACCGGAGCCAGGGAAGAATACCCGCCCATCATGAGTGAGGTCAATCGTTGCAGTCCTGCTAAAACCCTGTCGGCGAAGGTCTGCAGTTCGAAAAGGGGACAAGTCCTGTGCATTGCCATCAAGGGTCAAATCATCAGTGCTCTGCAACCGTCTCGTTGCGCCTGTCGCAGGGTCGAACAAGCGGTCGTACTGCTCACCGGTGCCAGTTCCAACGGTCTTTTCTTGGAACAGCGGGACGTACTTGACTGCCGCTATGTCCTTGGCAAACCAAATTATGTAGTCAGCTTGGGATGTGAGTAAGGTAGTTGTATCCCCGGCAGTTTTACGAATTGTGATGAGTCGACAAAAATTCGCAGTTCCAAACACCTCATCCATCACCGCCCGCACCCGATGCAGGTTCTCATCCGAAATCTGCACAAACACGCTGCCGCTGTCGGTCAACAACTCGCGCGCCATCGCCAGACGGTCGCGCAGGTAGGCCAGATACGAATGGATGCCGAGCGTCCAGGTGTCGCGGTAGGCCTTGACCATCTCGGGCTCGCGCGTCAGGTCCTGTACCTTGTCTTTCACATCGCGCTGGCCGAGTTGTGGCTGAAAGTTACTCTTAAAACTGATGCCATAGGGCGGGTCGACGTAGATCATCTGTACCTTGCCGGCCAGGTCTTCGCGCCGCGCCAGGCTGGCCATCACCGCCAGGCTGTCGCCCAGAATCATGCGGTTGCTCCAGTCCACGTCGTGCCGGTAAAACTGCACCGCTTGCGCATAGGTCTGCTGCGGATCGGCAAACAGATCGCGATTGACATCTTCACGCGCCAGCACGCGCAGCATGGCCTGGGTCGAGACACGGTCGTGAATGTGCAAGGCAGGTGGCTCGACTTCAAACCACGGGCGCTCGCGCTTACCGGCCCACTCCAGCCAGGGCTCATGGCGGCGCAGTGCTTGTGCCAGTTCTTCCGCCTCTTCTTCGCTCAGGGCACGTTCACGAGCCGTCTGTAGCAGTGCAGGCAAACGGTCAGTGGCAGCCGGGTCATCGGAGAAGCGCAGGCGTGGTGGCAGATGCGGGTTGTAGGCATGGCGCAGACGGGGCGCTTCCTGCACCTGGCCTTGGGCTTCGATACCTGCCGGCGGAATGTTCTTGCGGCGGGCGTTGTGCTTGACTGACTGGATGGCTTCTGCGACGGTGGGAGTGGCAGCAACTGCCGCTGACGCTGCTGCGGCCGATGCGGCGGGCCTGGCTGCGCCAGAGGCCGAAATGCGCGGTGTGCGCGTTGCCATAAAGCGTCCTCCTCAAATTGGAATTCGTTGTTGCGAGAGTCTAAGCGATCAATCACCCAGCAAAACCGGCGGCGGCAAGAAACGCCGTTGCGCCGCGCTGACCACCACAGGCTCAGGACCTGTTGCCCCCCGCGTCGCGGCCAAACTTCCACAGCGCCAGTGCGCCAAACAGCGCAGCAAAGCCGAGCTGCACCAGGATCGCCGGCAGCGCCGCGTCGAGACCCAGGCCGCGCCAGGTCATGGCGTCCAGGCCATCGACCGCCCAGCGCGTTGGCACCGCCAGTGTCAGCGTTTGCAACCACTGCGGGAACAAAAAGGCCGGCACCCAGGCGCCGCCCAGCATTACCATGATCAGCGTGGCAAAGACGGCAATGCCACGTGCCGCCTCCGGTGTCTTGCCAAAGGCTGCAATCAGCAGCCCGAAGGTGGCGGTGACCAGCGCAAAGCTCAGGCCGACACCCAGAAAACCGAGCATGCTGCCGGCCACGCGGACCTGAAAGAACAGCGACGCCACCACAAAGATGAACAGCAGCAGCGCAAAGGCGATGATGGTGGCCGACGCGGCGCGCGCCGCCAGCACCGTGTGAATGGTGATCGGCGAGGCCAGCAGGCGGCTCCACAAGCCCTGACGGCGCGCCAGCAACACGCCAATGCCGGCATCGACCCCCATGAACAAAATGAACTGCACCGCCATGCCGGCAAACGAGTGCGCGTAGCCGTTGTATTTGGGGCCGGAACTCATCGCCTGCTCTTTGGTCACAAACGGCATCGACAGCCCGCCACCCGCACCCGATGCCGCACTGGCCGACGCGGGCGTGCGCGACTGGAACTTGCGCAGGCCGAGCAGAAACTCGCGCACTTGCGCCGACTGTGGGTCGGTGTTGGCAGCCTGTTCCAGCTGGGCAATGCTGTCGTCCACCATGCGTTGACCGCCGGCCCCGTTGAACATCTCGGCGCTGACCTGGCTCATCACATGCTGCGTCAGCATACCCTTGACCATCGCCAGCACGGCCGCTTGCGACGGGTCGTAGTAGATCTCTATTTCCGGTTTGCCGCGCGCGCCAAATAGCGCCGCGCCGGCCGCCTCGCCAAAACCGGCCGGGATCACGACCGCCGCATTGAGCTTGCCGGCCAGCACCTTGTCCTTTGCTTCGGCCAGCGCCATCTCAACCACCTTGAGCGCCGTGTCGGATTGCAGGCCGGCGACGATCTTGCGCGCGGTTTCGCTGGTGTCCTGCGAGACCACGGCGATCTCGATTTTGTGGTTGTCCGGCGCGCCTGAGCCACCAAACAGAAAGCCAAAGAAAGCACCGAGCAGAATTGGCATCAACAGGTTCAGCAGCAGCGCCCGGCGGTCGCCCAGGTACAACAACAGGTCTTTGCGAATCAGGGCAATCAGGGCGGTCATGGCTTGTTACTCATCACGCAGCGAGCGCCCGGTCAGGGTCAAAAAGATGGCTTCCAGGCTGGTACGCGCAGTGGCGAACTGCACAGCGCGGCAGCCCTGCGCCGACAGCCAGGCCAGCAGCGCCTGCGCCTGCTCCGGCGCGCCCAGCGCAATGTCGAGATCCAGACCCTCTAGCGTGACGCCCGCCACGCCGCCCTGCAGGCGCAACTGCTCCAGTGTGCGCGGCGCCAGCGGCGCGTCCAGCGTTACATGCAAGGCCGCTTGCGCCGGCAGTCGCCGATACAGCGCAGCCGGCGTTTCGTCGGCGATCACCTTGCCGTGGTCGATGATGACGATATGGTCACCCAGGCGCTCGACCTCTTCCATGTAGTGGCTGGTGTAGATCAGCGAGCGACCCTGGCGCTTGAGCAACTCCAGGGCGTCGAAGATCGCGTTGCGGCTTTGTGGATCGACGCCGACGGTGGGTTCGTCCAGGACCAGCAACTGCGGGTCATGCAGCAGCGCGGCGGCAATGTTGAGCCGGCGCTTCATGCCACCCGAGTAAGTCGCAGGCTTGTCGTTCAGCCGGTCGCTCAGTTGCACCAGCTCGGCCACTTCGGCGCAGCGGGTCTTGAGCGCGGCGCCCTTCAAACCATACAGCGCGCCAAATATTTTGAGGTTCTCGCGCGCCGACAAGTCCTCGAACAGCGCCAGCTCCTGCGGCACCAGACCGATCAGTTTTTTTGCTTCGCTGTTGCCTGGCGCCATGAGTTGACCGTCGAGCCGGACCTCGCCTTGATCGGGTTTGAGCAGGCCGCAGATCATGCTGACGGTGGTCGATTTGCCAGCGCCATTGGGACCGATCAGACCCAGGGTTTGTCCCTTGGCCAGGTTAAAAGACACGGCATCCACAGCGTGGCGCGTTCCGAACGATTTGTGCAAGCTGGTGACGCGCAGCAACGGTACTGTCATCGCTCAACTATAGGGCATCCGCAGCAACCTCGCCGGTCTCTGACAGATTGTGCAACGCTCGATAGAATTCACTAATGAACGCCCATGTGCCGACCATGTTTCTGATGCTCATTGTCGTCAGTGGCACGCTGGCGGTGGCTGTCAGTACCGTCGCCCGCTCCCGCAACCGGGACGGCATGGTGTGGTGGTCCGCGGGACTGCTGCTCTACACCGCAGCCTACCTGCTGTATAGCCGACGCGGCCAGATCAGCGACGTTTACACGGTAGTGCTGGCCAACGTGGCGCTGATCACGGTGACTGCGCTATTCGCCGAAGGCCTGCTTCAGTTTCAGCAACGCCGCTTGTCGCGCTGGTGGTTCTGGAGTGCGGTGCCGATCACCGCGTTATTCTTCAGTGTGTTCATTGACAAGTTGGCCTACCGGGTCATTGTCGGATCAGCCATCACCGCAGCTCAATGCACGGTCCTGCTCGTCATCCTGCTGCAAAAACGGCGCGAAACGGTGGGCCGTGGTCAGTATTTTGTGGCCAGCGGTCTGCTGGCGGCGGTCGCTGTTTTTGTTTACCGCGCCGCCGTCGCCGCCTCGGACCCGGCCAGCGTCAGCCCCTCCTTTGACGCCAGCGCGGTCGGCATCACCACGGTGCTGGTGTCGGTCATCTGCCTGATCCTGCTGGGCATGGGTTTTGTGCTGATGACCAAAGAGCGCGCCGACGAGCGCAATCGTGTTTTAGCGATGCGCGATGAACTCACCGGCCTGGCCAACCGGCGCTCTGTCATTGCCTCACTGACGCAGCAAATGGCGCAAGCGCAGCGCATCGCTTTGCCGCTGACACTGCTGATTCTGGATGTGGACCACTTCAAGCGCATCAACGACAGCTTCGGTCACCTGTCGGGCGACCTGGCGCTGCAGAATCTGGCCAGCCTGCTACAAACCCGGCTGCGCACGCAGGACATCTTCGGGCGCTTTGGCGGTGAAGAGTTTCTGATCATCTTGCCCAACACAGGCGCCGCGGACGCTTTGCGTCTGACGGAAAGTCTGCGGGTCAGTGTCGCCACCACTCGCTTCGAGTCGCTCAATGGTGAGTCGATGCCGGTCACCATCAGCGTCGGTCTGCATACGCAACGACTTGGCACCGATCAGCATTGCGACGACATGATCAGTGCCGCCGACCAGGCGCTGTACCGCGCCAAGGACAGCGGCCGCAACCGGGTCGAAGTGTTCAGCCCTCCGGCAGGGGTTGTGCCGGTGGCGCTGGACCTGTTCCCGCAAGCCTAGGGATATTCCTGAGCGGACGCACCGAGTGCCCTGCGCCGGTGTCCAATTTGCTCGCACCTTCCCATCCTTGCTTCTTCTTTCGTCACGGGAGTTTTCAATGCAACCACGCTTGACCGCGCATGACTTTCAGCTCACGGCGTGACAGCGCGGCAACGCCTGGTCGCGCAGCGCTGACGGCTCAGTTCTGCGGCGACGCGTGCTCGCGCCGGCGACTCGGACGGTGCGGCGCCAGCGGCTTGACACTTGCTGTGGCAGGGTCTTTGAAAAGATTGACACTGCAACGGTCAGAAACCTGACAGCCTGGTCCGCGGCTCTGTGGGCACCAAAACCATAATAGGAAACTGCCATGTCACAAATGATTGTCCAGTATGTGTTTACGCCAACCCAGGGCGCTGATATGCCAACGCTGATGGGCTTGATCAAGGAATCGGCCGAGTTGTGGCGCAAGCACGGAGCCAACGTCAGCCTGTGGGCGGTGCAGGTCGGTGAAGTGGGCAATCTGGCCTTCATGCTGCGCTTTGATTCAGCCGCTAAATTGGGCGCAGCGATGGACGGCATCAACAGCGATCCGGCCTTCGCCGCCTGGCGCGTGAAGAACATCAAGGCTGGTCTGGCGACCTGGGTACGCAGCAACCAGGCGTACGAAATTCCGATTTGATTGGGGTGACAAAGCGAGTGCCGACTGCCGTTTGGTGAAGCCTGAAAATGCAGCGCGCAGGTCGCTCGCCAGTTTGATGCCATCGCACTCGGGAAGGCGCCAGTGACGGGCTAATGCGCGTCAGCCCACAGCAGAACTATTCGCGGTGGCTATTCGCAGCGACTCTGACGAAGCTGCGCAAGAAGGCACACAATGCCCTTCGTCGCAGTCGATGACTTGCGGCCTGTACCTGCGAGAGAACTTTGAAAATATTCAATCGAACCGCGCTACTGGTTGTGTTTGCCATGCTGGCCTTTGCCGCGAATTCCCTGCTGTGCCGCCTGGCCCTGAAAAATTCGCATATCGATGCCGGCAGCTTCACCGCCATCCGTCTGCTGTCTGGCGCCATCGCACTTGGGTTGATCGCGCGCTGGCGCCATGCTGGGAGCGTGCGCGAAGGCAGTTGGGGTTCGGCGCTGGCACTGTTTGCCTATGCGGCCGGCTTTTCCTACGCCTATCTCCAACTGCCTGCGGCCACCGGTGCACTGGTGTTATTCAGCAGCGTGCAGATCACGATGATCGGTTACGGCCTGGTTGCTGGCGAGCGCCTGCGCGCGTGGCAGTGGTTCGGCTTCCTGCTGGCATTCGCCGGCTTGGTGGCGCTGCTGTCGCCCAACCTGCAGGCTCCGCCGCTGGGCAGTTCGGCTTTGATGGTGGCGGCCGGCGTCGCCTGGGGCATTTATTCCCTGCGTGGCAAACGCCAGGGCAACGCTACGCTGGCAACCGCCGGCAACTTTGCGCGCGCCGCGCTGCTGGGGTTCATGCTGGTGGCGATCATGCATGAGCAGATCGCATTCCAACCCGCTGGCGTGTGGCTGGCTATTGCCTCGGGCGCGCTGGCATCCGGCGTGGGCTACGCCATCTGGTACGCGGCGCTGCCGCAATTGCCGGCAACTTCTGCCGCAACGGTTCAGCTCAGCGTGCCGGTACTGGCCACGATCGGCGGCGTGGCGTTGCTGGCGGAGCCGGTCAGCGCCCGGCTGGTGCTTTGTTCGCTGTTGATTCTGACCGGCATAGGCATCGTGGTCGGCTGGCCCAAGCGCGCCGGCCGCCCCTGATCAATGGCAGCTACCCTGCGCATGTTCCCCATCGTGCGCGAGCACGACATCAAAGCCTTTGGCGGCTACCGCACCCAGGACGATATTTTGGCCGGACTGACGCTCCTGCGCGCTGTCGACCCAAACTGGTCAAACAAGAACAACTTGAGAGCGCATGCTGTAAAAGACAAACAGCACTTCCTCCTGTTCGCGTTGCGCAACACCATTTTTCTCCATTGCGGCCAAAGCATCATCCAGCACAGCCATGAATTCGACAGCAGAGATATTCATCCCCTTGTGTGCCGTCAATATATCCTTGCCCTTGTAAACGTTGGGCCCTCCTGTTCCCGAAATAAAGAAGGTTGCAGCGGCATTCTTCAATGCAGCCACATCGGATTTGGCAAATCGCGAGGAAATGGCTTTGTTCACCAAATGCAAGTCCACAAGATCGTGTGCGAGTTTGGTGATGCCATTTGTTCCGCCAAGCCTGTCGTAAAGAGTAGTCGTCATTTTTTATCTCCATCAAGTTGAGGAACATCGCTTCAATTGCCTTGCCAGCAACAAAAGCTGCACCAGCGTACTATCGCTTGCTGGCTTTCGCCAGTACAAAATCTGTAGTGCCGCTGGCGTTGCATTGATCAAGTGCTCGTCCTGAAGGAAATCCCATGAAACCCTATGGTCAGTTCTGCCCCCTGGCCCAGGCCACCCAATTGCTGTGCGAGCGCTGGACCCTGATCATCGTGCGGGAACTGCTTGCCGGCAGCACCCGATTTAACGAGTTGCAACGGGGAGCGCCACATATGTCTCCAACACTGCTGTCAACGCGGCTCAGGCAGTTGATGAAGGCCGGGCTACTTACCCATGACGTTGACAGTGACAATCCCTCTTACATCCTGACGCCTGCCGGGCTGGAGTTGCGCCCAATCGTAGAGTTGCTGGGTGTATGGGGCCACCGTTGGGTTCGTTCCAGTTTGAACGCTGAAGATTTGGACGCCGGCTTGCTGATGTGGGACATGCGCAGAAGCATAGACCCAACGGTTTTTCCGCAGAAACGCATCGTCGTGCAGTTCGAGTATCCCGATGCACCCTCAGGGTCTCGGGACTGGTGGCTTATTGCGGAAAATGGCGAGATTGATTTGTGTCTGACTGACACCGGTCATGGTGTCGATATTGTCATCCAGTGCTCCCTGCGAACAATGACCGCAATCTGGACTTGCCAGCAGGAGTTTCGTGATGCCGTGCGCTGCGGCGATGTCAAAGTGATGGGCGACCCAAAACTGACCGCAAGACTGCAGGAATGGCTGCGCTCAAGTGGGCTGTCAAGAATGGGCGCACTGGGGAAATTCCCCAGTCTGGATTGGGGCACTGAATCGCATTAGCCACTCGGAGTCAAAAACTACACCAGCAGCGCATTGACGCGCTTCACATACGCCGCTGGGTCGGCCGGCATCCCGCCTTCGGCCAGCAGCGCCTGGTCAAACAGGATGTGCGCCAGGTCATGGAAGTGGACTGAGCCGTCGAGCTTTTTCACCAGCGGGTGTTCGGCGTTGACTTCGAGCACCGGCTTCACCTCCGGCGCGGCCTGGCCGGCCTGCTTGAGCATGCGCGCGAGCTGCGTGCTCATGCCGTGGTCCTGCACCACCAGACAGGCCGGGCTGTCCACCAGACGGGTTGTGACGCGCACGTCTTCCGCCTTGTCTTTCAACGCTTCTTTCAGTTTGGCCAGCAGCGGCTTGAAGGCTTCGGCTGCCTCTTCGGCAGCTTTCTTCTCGGCATCGTCTTGCAGCTTGCCCAGATCGACCGCACCCTTGGCCACGCTTTGCAGCGGCGTGCCGTCAAAGTCGTGCAAAAAGTTCAGCGCCCACTCGTCCACGCGATCAGTCATCAGCAGCACTTCAATGCCTTTTTTCTTGAACACTTCGAGCTGCGGGCTGTTCTTGGCTGCCGCCAGCGTGTCGGCGGTGATGTAGTAAATCGCTTCCTGGCCTTCTTTCATGCGTGCCTTGTAGTCGGCAAAGCTGACGCTGACCGTATCCGTGGTGCTGGAAGCAAAGCGCAACAGCTTGGCCAGGCGATCCTTGTTGGCAAAGTCTTCGCCCAGGCCTTCCTTTAGCACGGCGCCAAACTCGGCGTAGAACGCGGTGTATTTGCCGGCATTGGCCTCGGCCTCGGCTTTATCCTCCGCGCTGAGCACATCGGTCACGCCTTCAGCGACAGTTGGCTCGGCCACCTTGTCATGCTTGGCCAGGTCTTCCAGCATGCCCAGCACGCGCTTGGTACAGCCTTCGCGAATGGCCTTGACGTCGCGGCTTTCCTGCAGCAGTTCGCGGCTGACGTTGAGCGGCAGGTCGGCCGAGTCGATCACGCCTTTGACGAAACGCAGATAGGTCGGCAGCAGCGCCTCGGCGTCGTCCATGATGAAGACGCGCTTGACGTAGAGCTTGACGCCGCCCTTCTTGTCGCGGTTCCACAGGTCCATCGGCGCCTTGGCCGGCAGGTACAGCAGTTGCGTGTACTCGGTGCTGCCCTCGACCCGGTTGTGCGTGTGCGCCAGTGGCGCCTCGAAGTCGTGGCTGATCTGCTTGTAGAACTCGGTGTACTGCTCGGGCGTGATGTCCTTCTTGGCGCGGGCCCAGATCGCATTGCCCTTGTTGACCGCTTCCCACTCACCGGTCGTGACCATGGCGCCGGGCTGGCGGCCACCGTTCTCGTCGCTAGCATTGATAAGCTCGCCGTCTTTCCACTCTTCTTTTTCCATCAGGATCGGCAGGCTGATGTGGTCAGAGTATTTTCCGATGATGCCCTTGACCTTCCATGCGTTGGCGTAGTCCAGCGAGTCGTCGCGCAGATGCAGCGTGACGCTGGTGCCGCGCGCGGCGCGCGTGATGGTTTCAACTTCAAAGTCGCCGGCGCCGCCGCTGACCCAGCGCACGCCCTCCTCCACTTTCATGCCGGCGCGGCGCGACTCGACGCTGATCTTGTCGGCAACGATAAAGCCGGAATAAAAACCGACGCCAAACTGGCCGATCAGTTGCGAGTCGGCCTTCTGGTCACCGCTGAGCTTGGCGACAAAGTCCTTGGTGCCGCTCTTGGCAATGGTGCCCAGGTGCTCTATCGCTTCCTGCGCGCTCATGCCAATGCCGTTGTCGGTGATCGTCAGCGTTTTGGCGTCGGGGTCAAACGAGACCCGCACTTCAAGGTTCGGCGCATCTTCATACAGGCCGCTGTCGTTAATGGCCTCGTAACGCAGCTTGTCGCAGGCATCCGATGCGTTGGAGATCAGCTCGCGCAGAAAGATCTCCTTGTTCGAGTACAACGAGTGCGTCACCAGATGCAGCAGTTGCGCAACTTCGGCCTGAAAGGAAAGAGTTTGTTTGGTCATGGGAATGGTTGGAGTCTGAAAAAAGAATCGCGCCACAGTGGCGCTACGGAAACCCTGCAATTATGGGCGATGCGCCGGCTTTCAAGACTCGGCAGCCCGCAGTGGACGCTGTCTCAGCCCCAGGATCGGGTGAGCAGCTCGTCGATGGCGTCGGCAATCGACTGGCCATGATCAGCCAACGTACCGATGTGTTCTCCAAGTTGATCCAGGGCGACCGACACCATATCCAGCGGATGCAGTACCACCTCCACGTCCTCCACCTGAAACGCGGGGTTCATGCGTGAACCCACAGTGGGTGTGTTACCAGGCAGAGCACTGCGGCGCACCAGCGGCACTACCACGCGCCGACGGTAACGGTCAAACTGCGAAGACTGCACCAACACCACAAATGGAATCGACTCGCGCAGCGGCCCCCGGTTGCGATGCACGTCAAACTGTGCTATCACAGGGTCGAATGTTCGTCGGCGAAAGAACCCACGCCAGCATGCACGGCGTTCCAGTCTGCGGCGCAAGCATCAGCCATTTGCTGTCGGGTCACGTGCGTTTGCTGCTGCTGTGCCACAAACTCGGCCAACAGCGACTCCATGGTGGCGGAGAGGTTGCTGGTGTAGTTTTTGGCCTGCGCCACCAAACTTTCGCTGAGCGTGAGATTGACGGGCCGTTTACGGACGGGTGCGGCTGAGGAATGCATGGTGAATCCTGTTGACGGGCATTATGCGCATGGTATGCGCATAATGCGAATCGGGCAATACTTGCTTTGGCTACTTGCTTTGGCTACGCAACACGACATCCTGGCCGAGCGCGAACTGTGTCGGCTTATGCCGGACCCTTCAACCACTGCAGCATCTGCGCATACACCGCCGGGCTGCTCAGCAGTTGCAGGTGACCGTGGCGATAGGCAATCCACTGCCGGTCTTTCGCAAAGCCCAGGCTGCGGCTGGCGTCATCGTGCTGACCGAGCCCGCTGTGCAGCGGCACCAGGCCGTCACCGAGCAAGCGGTCGGCCAGCAGGCTGCGCTTGGCGGCCGTGGTGGCGGCCACGCAATAGCAGGCGACGCCATCCGGCAACGGCACGGCCTGGCGGTTGTCAGGCTTGCGCCGAAAGCGGTCGTGGCCCTGCCAATCGGCGTCGAGCAACAGGCCATAGCGCAGGTCGGTAATGCCGGCGCTGCGCAGTTGGCCCAGTTTGGCAAAGGGACGGCTGTACGGCGTGCTACCCAGAATCACATCGACCCAATTGCCGGCACGCTCCAGCGGCGCGCCGTGATGTGGCGTGCCCAGAAACACGATGTTCTTCAGCACGGCCGGCCAGTGCATGCCGGCCTGCTGCGCCTGATGCAGCGCGCTACGAATCAGCAAGCCACCCATGCTGTGCGCCAGCACCGTAAGTTCTTGCAGCGGTGCTGGCCAATGTGCCAGCAGCAGTTCGAGTTGTTGCGCCAGCTCAAACCCGTTTTGCGAGATGTGCCGGCCCGAGTTGTAGCGCAGATAAACGGCACTGCAGCCGAGTGCATCGGCCGCCAGCGCGCCATGGTCGTGCAGCCGTTCTGGCAGCCCCGGCTGCGCGAGCGGCGAGCGGGTTTGCCACTGCAGGTCGTTCATGCACAGACCATGCAGCATCAGCAATACCTTGGCGCTGGCATCCGGCATGGCTGGCATCGCCTGCCAGTCCAGCGCGGCGCCGCGATAACGCAAGGTCATGACCGTGGCCAGCGGGTTGTTGCTGGCCGCCAGTCGGTCGCCGAGCACGCCGTTGAGTGCCGCCAGCACCGCTTCGCGCTCGGGGCTGCCCTGGGGTGAGCGCTCGACCCAGTCGAACAGCGGTTGCAGCCGGGCCAACACGGCGTCCAGTGCGTTGCCGACGAGACGGGTAATGCCGTTGACGCTTTGATAGACCAGACCGGTGATGCCACGGCTGTGTGCCGCTGTCTTGCCGGAGGCAAAGCCCAGCGTGCTCCACACCGCCTGGTGCACGCCTTCGGCAATGCTGCTGACACCGACCGTGGCCTGCGTGGCGAGCTGCGCCAGCGCGCGCAGGTCGGTTGGGCGCAGATGCTTGAGCGCGTTTTTTGGGGTGGGGGGCTTACGCGGCATCAGAAATGCTCATGCGGCGCCAGATAGCGCCACTGGCCCAGCGGCAGATTACCGAGCATCACGTGGCCGATGCGCACGCGCTTGAGACCGACGACCTTCAGGCCCACCAGTTCGCACATGCGCCTGATCTGGCGCTTCTTGCCCTCGGTCAGCACCACACGCAATTGTTCCGGGTTCTGCCATTCGACTTTGGCCGGCTTCAAGGCCTGGCCATCCAGACTGAGGCCGTGCCGCAGCAGCTTCATGCGCTCCGGCGGAAAGACCGCCTGCACGTTGGTGCTGACCGCATCACCTTCGTTGATCTGCAGCAGCCGGTCCGGCTGGCCGTCGGGCTGCTGGAAGCCGGTGTAGCTGACCCGCACCAGATATTCCTTTTCCATCACCGAGTCTTCGCCAATCAACTGGCGCGCCACGCGACCATCCTGCGTCAGCACCAAGAGGCCAATCGAATCGATGTCGAGCCGCCCGGCCGGCACCAGGCTCTGCAGTTGCCGGGGGTTGAAGAAGAAGCGCGCGTTGTCATCCTGCCAGCGATTTTGCGGCTGGATCAGCGTGATCGCCGGCAAGTGCCCGTCTTCGGCCTGGCCGCTGACGATGCCCATCGGCTTGTTCAGCAAAATGGTCACCTGGTTGGCCTGCTGGCCCTGCGCCTGCTTGTGTATTTCAATGCGCACATCGGGCTTGACCTGCATGCCCATGGTGGCCACTTCGCCATCAACCTTGACCCAGCCCTGCTCGATCCACGCGTCGGCTTCACGGCGCGAGGCCAGCCCGAGCTCGGCCATGCGCTTGTTCAGACGCAGCGTGCCGCTGGCGTTGGTGGCACCCGCTGACGCGGACGGCAAGCGCCCCGGTGGCGGCGCGGCGCGGCGAAATTTCGCTGGATGTTGGTCGTCTGTCATAGGGTTAGCGACATAAAAAGTTCAAGACCCGAAAATGCGGTCACTGCGAGGCCGCCAGGCCGTGGCAATCCATGACTTCCGGGTGCATGGATTGCCACGTCGGCTGCACCTCCTCGCAATGACGAAATTGTTGTGTCCGGCATAAGGTTCATGGTAAGCGTAACTGCTCCAGCACCGCCAATATCGGCAGCAGCACGCTGGCGCCGAGTTTGCACGAGCGCTCGCCGCTCCAACCGGCGTCTTCATCCGGCAAATCGGCGTTGTCCTTGAATGGCATCTCGATCGTGAAAGCCAGGCAGCCAAAGGTCTGTGCGATCCAGTTGGTGGCCAGCGCCAGATTGGCTTCACCGGGCGCGACCCGGCCATAGCCCTGCGCGGTTTGAAAGTCCGGACAACTGGTCTGCCATGCGTTCTTGAAGCCATTTTCCAGCGCCTCGCGCGCCGGCGTATAGCCGGGCACGCCCTCAGAGCCGACGCAGAAGTTGTATGGCAGGACTTCGTCGCCATGGGCATCGAGGCTGAGGTCAACACCCACTTGCATCATCTTCTGCCGCACCAGCCAGACTTCGGGTGAGCGCTGCATGCTCGGCTCCAGCCATTCGCGGTTCAGGTTCGCGCCGCCGGCGTTGGTGCGCAGGTTGCCGCGCACCGCGCCGTCCGGGTTCATGTTCGGCACCACATAAAACACACAGCGCTGCAGCAGCACGCGCGCCACCGCATCAGCACCGTCGAGCAAGCGCTCCAGAAAGCCTTCGACAAACCATTCGGCCATCGCTTCGCCCGGATGCTGGCGCGCAATCAGCCAGACCTTTTTCTTCTGCACCAGCGCGGTGGCACTGCGCTCATCGGTGATGCGCAGCAACGTCATGTCGCGGCCATCGAGCGTCTGGCCCAGATGCTGAGCTTCCACATGCTCGCTGGTGGCCGCCGACGCGATCAGGTCCAGATGGCGCTCATGTGAGAACGGCTCAAAATAGGCAAAGTAAATGCTTTGCGTTTGCGGCGTGATGCTGGCCGTCATCACCTGCCCATCGAACTGTGTAGCAATGCGAAACCAGTGCAGCCGGTCGTAGCTGGCGACCACCCGGTAGCCGTGCCAGCCTTTGGGGTAGGAAGAAGCGCCGGCATTCATGAAGCGCAGGCTCACCGCCTGCCCGGCCGCACCGTACAGGCAGAAGTGAAACCACTGGGCAAATTCACTGGCGTTGTCGGGCCGGATGGCCAGTTGAATGTCGCCGGCATCGGCCAGGCTGAGCACCTCGATGGCACCGGAATCGAATTGGGACGAGATGTGGAGTGGGGTCATGCAGTGCAATGGTTTCTAACGGTGTCGGCTCTGATGTGGCTCAAGCATTGTAAAAGTACCGGCGCGGCAGCCGTGTTGGACAATGATAGAGTGGCGCCAGACCAGGGACCCAGCGCAGACGGGTCAAACAAAGGCTTGCATGAATTTCTTTTTCTTTCATTCGCGCTCGCTCAGGACAAAAATTACCGTCTTTACGGTCGGCGTCTTGCTGCTCAGCATCTGGTCGCTGTCGTATTTCACCAGTTATATGCTGCGCGAGGATTTGCGATCGCTGCTCAGCAAGCAGCAGTTCTCGACCGCCTCCATCATCGCGTCGGGCGTGGATCAGGAATTGGCTGAGCGGCTGGAAGCATTGGAAAACGTGGCTGCAGGCTTTGACCCGGCAGTTCTGGGCAGCCCCGGTGCGGTGCAGAAAGTTCTGGAACAACGCCCGTTCTTTTCCAGCCTGTTTGATGGAGGTGTCTTTGTTACCGGACTTAACGGCATCGTCATCGCTTCCATACCAAGCGCGGTGCAACGACTGGGCGTCAATTTGCTGGACCGGGAATCCATCGCCAATGCGCTACAGGGCAAATCATCGATCGGACAACCGGTTATCGGCCTGGTGATGAAAGTACCAATTCTTCCGATCACAGTGCCGATTCGGGACGGTCAAGGTAAAGTCATGGGCGCGCTGGCCGGGGTTATCGACCTGAACAAGGCCGACTTTCTGCAACGGCTCAACACCATACCGTACGGCAAGTCTGGCGGCTATTTGCTAGTCGCGCCGCAGCACCGGCTGGTGGTGGCGTCGAGCTACCGAAACCGCGTCATGGCAGCGCAGCCGGCGCCCGGTGTGAACACCATGATAGACCGCTTTGTGGCCGGTTTTGAGGGCACGGAAATTTACGTCAACCCGCTTGGCGTGGAGGTACTCGGATCGGTCAAACGCGTTCCAGTGGCGGGTTGGTACGTGTCGGTGGCGATGTCAACCGCGGAAGCGTTTGAACCTATTGAGTCCCTGCGCCAGCGCATACTGCTGGCTACCGTGCTGCTGACGCTGCTAGTGGCGGGCCTAAGCTGGTGGATGTTGCGCCGTCAACTCGCGCCGCTGCAAAGCAACGCCGCAATTCTTGAATCGCTGTCCGCTGGAACCCTGCCGGCGCAGCCGCTGGTCGTGGCGCGCCACGACGAAATAGGGCAACTGATTGGCGGCTTCAATCATCTGCTGCAAAGCCTCAAACAGCGCGAGACCTTGCTCACCAACATCTTTGACACCGCCACCGTCGCCATCTTTGTCTTTGACCAGGAGCGACGCATTACGCAAGCCAACCAGTGCATGGCCAACATGTTCGGCTGTCCGCTGGAGCAATTGGTCGGGACCGATTATCTGTCGCTGGTGCAGGCAACCGAGCGCGACGGCGTGCGCCAACGGGTCGCTGCGCTGCTCAGCGGCGCCATCGAGTCGGTGAATCTGGAGCGCCTGTATTTGCGTCCCGATCAGAGCAGTTTCTGGGGCCAGCTCAATTGCAAGCGCTTCTCCGCTGCCGTTGACGCCGAAAGCGGCATCCTCGGCATGATCACCGATATCACCGAGCACAAACAGTCTGAAGAGAAGATCAAGCGGCTGGCGTTCTATGACGCGTTGACCGACCTGCCCAACCGGCGACTGCTGCTGGAGCGCCTGCGCCATGCCTTGACGACCAGTCTGCGCCACAACCAGCAGGGAGCGCTGCTGTTTATCGATCTGGACGACTTCAAGACCCTCAACGACACCATGGGCCATGACAACGGCGACCTGTTGCTCAATCAGGTTGCCAGGCGGCTGACGGCTTGTGTGCGCGAAAGCGACACCGTTGCCCGTTTTGGCGGCGACGAATTTGTGGTGATGCTGGAAGAACTCAGTCCTGACACCATGGTGGCCGCTACTCAGGCCGAGAAAGTGGGCGAAAAAATTCTGGCGCTACTGAGCCAGCCCTATCCGCTGGCCGGCTACCAGCGCCACATGACCTGCAGCATCGGCGTCACACTGTTTGGCAACCAGGACGAAGAAGCCGAAGAGCCGTTGAAGCGGGCCGATCTGGCGATGTATCAGGCCAAAACCGCCACCCGCAATTCGCTGCGTTTCTTTGACCCGCAGATGCAGTCCCAGGTCACGGCGCGTGCCGCGCTCGAGATGGATATGCGCGCCGGGCTGCAGAGCCAGCGCTTTGTCCTGTATTACCAGGCCAAGGTCAACGATCAGGGTCGAATCACTGGCGCAGAAGCGCTGGTGCGCTGGAATCATCCGATTCGCGGCATGGCGCTGCCGGCCAACTTCATTTCGCTGGCCGAAGAAACCGGGCTGATCCTGCCGCTTGGGCAATGGGTGTTGCAGGATGCCTGCAACCAGTTGACGCTGTGGGCCCGGCAACCGGCGCTGTGCGCCCTGCAGATCGCCATCAACGTCAGTGCGCGCCAGTTCCATCACGCCGACTTTGTGGCGCAAGTACTTGCCACGCTTCAGAGCAGCGGCGCGCGACCGGAGCTGCTGCGGCTGGAACTGACCGAATCAGTGATGCTGACCAATGTGGAAGAGGTGATCGTCAAGATGCAGGCGCTCAAGACGCTGGGCGTCAGTTTCGCGCTAGACGACTTTGGCACCGGTTACTCGTCACTGCATTACCTCAAGCGCTTGCCACTGGATGAACTCAAGATCGACCAGGGTTTTGTGCGCGACATCCTGGTCGATCCGAACGATGCGGCGATTGCCAAAATGGTGATCGCGCTGGCCGCCAGCATGGACCTGGCGATCATCGCCGAAGGCGTCGAGACCGAGGCGCAGCGTGACTTCCTGATGGCGCTAGGTTGCAGTAATTACCAGGGTTATCTGTTCAGCCGGCCGGTGCCGGTGGAGCAATTTGAAGCGCTGGTGGCGGTCGCCGAAACTCAGTAATGCGGCGGCAACTCGTCGCGTAAATTGCGCGCAGTGCCGACACCGTCCTGCGTGGCCGACTGCCGCAGTTGACCGATCTGTCGCGTCAACTCGTCGATAAGCTGTTGCTGACGCACGATGACCTGATTGAGTTGATCGAGCAAGTCTTCGCTAAAACTGGCCTTGATCTCCAGATCGGTCAGGCGCTGGTCGGTATCGTGTGAATCGTGCATGCCGCATTCTGCCCCGATACGCCGTTGTACCGATAATCGACCCATGAGTACCAACCCCACCACCAGCTTCGCCAACCTGGCTTTGAACCCGGCCACGCTGGCCAATCTGACGCAACTCGGCTATCTGGAGATGACGCCGATCCAGGCCGCCAGCCTGCCCACCGCGCTGGCCGGCAAAGACCTGATCGCGCAGGCGCAGACCGGCAGTGGCAAGACCGCGGCGTTTGCGCTCACTCTGCTGGCCAACCTGAACCCGCGCCGCTTTGCGGTGCAAGCGCTGGTGCTGTGCCCGACGCGCGAACTAGCCGACCAGGTGACGACTGAGATCCGCCGGCTGGCGCGCTCTGAGGAAAACATCAAGGTCGTCACGCTGTGTGGCGGCGTTGCACTGCGCGGCCAGCGCGCTTCGCTGGAACACGGCGCGCACATCGTGGTCGGCACGCCAGGGCGCGTGATGGACCATCTGGAACGCGGCTATCTCAGTCTGGAAGCGCTCAACACGCTGGTGCTGGACGAAGCCGACCGCATGCTCGACATGGGTTTCTTTGACGATATTGCGACTGTCACCAAACAGTGCCCGGCCGAGCGCCAGACGCTGCTGTTTTCTGCGACCTACCCGGTGGGCATTGAAAAGCTCGCGGCGCAGTTCATGCGCGCGCCGACGCGCATCGAGGTCAAGGCGCAGCAGGACCAGAGCCTGATTGAGCAGCGCTTTTATGAAGTCACGCGCGGCAACCGCTTCGAGGCGGTGGCGCTGTTGCTGAACCACTTTCGCCCGGTGAGCACACTGGCTTTTTGCAACACCAAACAGCAGTGCAAGGAACTGGTCAACTATTTGCAGGCGCAGGGCTTTAACGCCATGGCTCTTTACGGTGAACTGGAACAGCGCGAACGCGACCAGGTGCTGGCGCAGTTTGCCAACCGCAGTTGCTCGGTGCTGGTGGCCACCGATGTTGCCTCGCGCGGCCTCGATATCGAGCAGCTCGAAGCGGTGATCAATGTCGATATCACGCCCGACGCCGAGGTCCACGTGCATCGCATCGGGCGCACCGGACGCGCCGGTGAATCAGGCCTGGCGCTGAGCCTGGCCTCAATGTCAGAGATGGGATCGGTCGGCAAAATAGAGCAGTATCAAAAATGTGCTTCGGTCTGGCACAAACTCGATGAACTGACGCCGACCGGCCAGGGGCCGCTGCTGCCACCCATGGTGACGCTGCAGATTCTGGGTGGGCGCAAGGAAAAAATCCGTGCCGGTGACGTGCTGGGTGCGCTGACCGCCGACGCCGGCTACCGGCGCGAGCAGATCGGCAAGATCAACGTCACGGAGTTCACCACTTTTGTGGCGGTGCAGCGCGACATTGCACTGCAGGCAATGCAAAAACTCAACGCCGGCAGCATCAAGGGCAAGAGTGTCAAAGTGCGGCTGGTGTAGGGCAATGTCGGGTTACGCCTGCGGGATTGTCGGGTTACGCCTTCGGCTAACCCGACCTACCCCGACCTACCCCGACCTGCCCCGACCTACCCCGACCTACCCCGACCTACGGTATCGAAGAATGGTGCTTCTCGTAGATACCGTCTTGTCAAGCGCTTTTTGACTTGAAGTTTGGGTCGTAAGGTTGACCAGAATGAAGGACCCCAAAGCACAGGTGAGCCAGTTTACGCATGGCTGCACCAATGGCTGACATCTTCGATTTA
>JANNUE010000426.1:0-10007 GCA_031394895.1 Betaproteobacteria bacterium | reverse complement strand
ATTGCAAAGCGGCTGTAATGTAAACCGTGTCTGCGTTTTGGGGTATTACAAAAAAATAGGGTTGATAGCTGATACTTGTAATTATTAATGTATCAGAAGGACATTTATTATAATTAAACTGAAAGTGTCCGGCGGAATCTGTAACTCTTGCCGGCCAGCGTTTGCGCCACGTCGCCGTCGCGTAATTCGTCGATGTATTTCACAGTATGTTCGTCGGGTTACGCCTTCGGCTAACCCGACCTACGGGTGGGGTGCTTGTCGGGTTACGCCTTCGGTTAACCCGACCTACGGGTGGGGTTGAACATTTTTCGTAGGTCGGCTTAGCGCAGCGTAAGCCGACAATCCTGTTTGCATTGTTCATATGCTTTTCGCTTGCAGGGCAACGTCATTCATCTCGGAAAACAGCGCCAGCGTCCTTTCGGCTTCTTGCGCATCGAGTTTGGACAGCGCGTAGCCGACGTGCAGGATGACGTAGTCGCCGACCTGAACATCGTCGAGCAGAGCCAGCGAGATTTCTTTCTTCACACCACCGAGGTCAACCAGTGCCCAGTCGGGCGCTGCCGCGCCGCCAACTTCTATGACTTTGACGGGAATGGCAAGACACATTTCACAGCTCCAAAAAACGGTGGGCAACCCAGGCCTGACCGAGCGCAATACCGGCGTCGCCGGCAGGCATCTGCAACGGCATCAGCACCCGGATGCCGCGTTGCTCCAGATTTTGCCTCAGGCCCGACGATAACAGGGAGTTGAGAAAGCAGCCGCCGCCGCAGGCCAGCGTGCGCAACCCCGTGCGCTCGGCCGCCTGTAGCACCCAGTCGGCCAGTGCTGCGACCAGCGTCGCATGAAAGCGCGCTGCTGCCGCATTCACATCGGCAGCGCCGTCCAGTGTGGCCAGTAGCGGCAAAAGGTCGAGTTGCCCCTGCGCGTTGATGAGCCAGCCGCCGGCCAGCGCCTGCGGCCAGCCGTGGCGCTCGATATGGCGCTGCGCTGCCTGCTGCAAAAAGATCGCGGCCTGCGCTTCGTATTTCATCTCGGTGCACAGGCCGAGCAGCGCGGCGGCAGCGTCAAACACGCGACCCATGCTGGAGCTGCGCGGGCAGTTCACATTGCGCTTAAGCATGCCAGCAATAGTGGCGGCGCCAGTGTGCGAAAAGCGGCGCCCAATGTCTGCACTACGGCCCAGCTCATGCCAGACAGCGGCGGCCATGCGCCAGGGCTCTTGCGCGGCCTTGTCGCCACCCGGCAGTGGCAGTGGGCGCAGATGGCCGAGTCGCTCGAACTGTGCGCCATCAACGCGCAGCAGTTCGCCACCCCATGCGGCACCGTCGCTGCCCAGGCCAACGCCGTCGAGCGCCAGGCCGAGCACCGCATGCAATTCACCGTGCTCGGCACAGACGGCGGCGATGTGCGCGTGATGATGCTGCACCGCGAGCGTTGGCACGTCGTGCTGCTGGGCAAACAGAGCAGCGACGCGGCTGCTGTAGTAGTCGGGGTGCAGATCGTGCGCGACGATCACTGGTTGCACTTCGTTCAGACTGAGCAGGCGCTGCAGCGATTCGTCAAAGAATGAACAGGTTGCGGCGTTGTCCAGATCACCAATATGCGCCGAGGTAAACGCATCGAAGCCGCGCGTCACGCACACACTGGCCTTGAGATGCGCGCCCAGCGCCAGCACCGAAGGGCCAGCGCGCGCGAGACGGATGGCGGTCGGCGCGTAGCCGCGGCTGCGCCGGATGAATTGCGGGGACTGATCCAATGCACGCAGCACGCTGTCGTCGCAACGCGCGACGATGTCGCGGTTGTGGTCGAGCAGCGCGTCGGCAATGCCAGCCAGACGCGTGGCGGCCTCCTGGCCATCGCGCACGATTGGCTCGTCGCCGGGGTTGGCGCTGGTCATTACCAGCATCAGCTCCTGCGCTGCTTCCAGCCATTCATTGCCAGGCGGTCGGCCTGCGGCTTCATGGAACAGCAGGAAGTGGATCGGTGTGGTGGGCAACATCGCGCCCAACTCCAGCAGATCGGGCGCCACGCCGGGCAACAGGTGGTCGGTATCCGGGCGGCGGCGCAGCAGCACGACCGGGCGCTCACGCCCTTGCAGCAGCGCGCGCTCCGGCGCAGACATGACGGCGTACGGCAGCAGGCTCTGGACGTTGGCGGTCATTACGGCAAACGGTTTTTGTTCGCGGTTCTTGCGCTGGCGTAGCCGTGCCACGGTCTCGGCGTTGCGCGCGTCGCAAGCCAGATGAAACCCGCCCAGGCCCTTGATGGCGACGATGGCGCCGCCGCGCAATAGCTCCAGCGTGCGCGCAATCGGGTCGCCGCTGATCGTCTGACCTTGCGCATCGTGCAGCGACAGCTGCGGGCCACAAGCCGGGCAGCAAGTGGTCTCGGCATGAAAGCGCCGATCCGCCGGATTCGTGTACTCGCGCTCACAGGCGGCGCATAGCGGGAACGGCGCCAGGCTGGTTTGCGGTCGGTCATAGGGCAGGGCGCTTGTGACCGTGTAGCGCGGGCCGCAATGCGTGCAGGTGATGAAGGCATGGCGCCAGCGCCGGTCGGCCGGGTCCAGCATTTCAGCTAGACAATCGGAGCAGACCGCAACGTCAGGCCCAATGGCCGTGGTAGATCGCCCGGCCACGCTCTCAAGAATGCGAAATTCGCTGCTGCCGTCGGGCGTGATGTCATGCACGGAGATGGCGTCAACGCGCGCCAGCGCCGGTGCCTGGCTGCGCAGGCGCGCCAGCAATGCGTCCAGGCGGTCGGGGCTGCCCTGAGCCACGATGTGGACGCCTTCGCCGTCATTGCGCACCCAACCGCTCAACTCCAGCTCTTGTGCCAGGCGCCAGACAAAGGGCCGAAAGCCAACGCCCTGAACGACGCCGCTGACCCGGATACGACGCGCGATGACGCTCAAGGCGACGGTCAGCTGCTTGCCACTTGCAGCTGCGCCCGCTGCTGGATGCCGGCAAGCTGCACGCCGGCGCGCAGATAGGCCAGCCATTCATCCATGCCGGCGCCGCTGGTCGCCGACAGCTGGATGACGCGAATGTAGGGATTGACCCGGCGCGCATAGGCAATCGTCGCCGCGACATCAAAATTCAGATGCGGTAACAGGTCAATCTTGTTGAGCAGCATCAGGCTGGCAGCGCGAAACATGTCGGGGTATTTAATCGGCTTGTCTTCACCCTCGGTGACCGACAGGATCACCACCTTGTGCGCCTCGCCCAGGTCAAACGCCGCCGGGCAGACCAGGTTACCGACGTTTTCGATCATCAGCAGCGAATGTTCCGGCAGGCTGAGCTGCTCCATCGCGTGCCCCACCATGTGCGCGTCCAGATGGCAGCCCTTGCCGGTATTGATCTGGATCGCCGGTGCGCCGGTGGCGCGAATGCGCTCGGCGTCCTGCGAAGTTTGCTGGTCGCCTTCGATCACCGCCACCGGCTGGCCTTGCAGCATGCTGATCGTCTTGCACAGCAAAGTGGTCTTGCCGGAGCCGGGGCTAGATACCAGGTTCAGCGCAAAAATGCCGCGCGCGGCCAGCGCCTGCCGGTTCTCTTTCGCATAGGCGTTGTTCTTGGCCAGAATGTCCTGCTCGATTTGCACCATGCGTTTGGCGCTGACGCCGGGCGCGTGCGAATGCGCTGGCGCGGCGTGCTCGTGCGGGTGGTCGTGATCATGGTCGTGATCATGGTCGTGCCCCTGCCCCTGCTCTTGTGCATGGTCGTGCTCGTGCTCATGTGGATGGTCATGGCCGTCGTCATGTGCGTGCGCATGGCTGTGCCGACTGCCGTCGGCGTGCACATGGTCGTGCCCGTGATGGGAATGTTCGCCGTCTATCTTCACTTCGCCAGCGCCGCAGCCGCAGGTACTACACATCACCATTCTCCTGTTAATCGACTTCAAGTTCCTTCAGCCGCATCTCGGTGCCGCCAGTGACCTGCATTTGATGGCCGCCGCACTGCGGACATTCACCGAACACTTCCGTCATGGCCACCGACTGCGCGCACGTCATGCACCAGCCGGTGCCAGGCAGCGCAATGATTTCCAGCCGCGCGCCCTGCGCCACGCTGCCGTGCACGACGGCATCAAAGCAGAACTTCATGGCTTCGACCTCCACGCCGGACAACTGGCCGATCTCCAGCCAAACTGTACTGACTTTCGAGAAGTTCTGCTGCCGCGCCGCGTCTTCAATCAGTTGCAGCACGCCTTCGGCGAGGGACATTTCATGCATATAGGGACTTGGAGATTAATCAACTTGTCATTGCGAGGAGCGTAGCGACGTGGCAATCCAGGAAGTCCGGGGTCATGGATTGCCGCGCTTCGCTCGCAATGACGTCATTGCGCTGTTGCACAGGTCTCATTGACGCATGGCGAAGAAACGGCGCCGTGACAGCGAGGGTTTGTCACTTGGCGCGGCGGGCGCAGGTGCGTCTTGGCCGGGCGCTGGTTTGGGTGTCAGCAAGCCGATCAGCGCTGCGCGCGCCGTCATGCTGGCGTCGGTCTGGCTCGAAAATTTGTCCATGGGCGAAAACAGCGGGCAGCTCTGGTACTCGCCGAGCTCGACCTCGCTGCTGCCGAGAAAGGCAAAGTCCCCGGCTGGAAAGTGCACGAAGCGGCGTTTGTTCTCGCCGGTCGATATCCAGTTCTCGCTGCTGCCGGGAACCAGCAGCATGCTCATGCACCAGGGTGTCACCAGCATGCCCAGCCAGTGCCCCTGCCAGCGCTGAAAATCTATTGCCTCGACGCGCAGCGCCGCGTTCAGAATCGGCACATCCGCCATGTTCTCGTGTTGAATGCGAAAGAACGCCTGCTCCACCGCGTCGGCCGGGCTGTGCTGATGCACGCGAAAACTCATGGCGCAACACCCCAGGTACGTGCGTCTCCACCCTCGCTCATCAGCTCCGTCATCAACGCCAATGCTTCCAGTGCGCGCTGCGGCTCAATGCGCTCAAACGCAAAACCACCGGCCTGGATCAGCAGGTAGTCACCGGCGGCGACTTCCTCGTTCATCAGCAGCAGGCTGACTTCACGGCGCTGTCCAAAGCACTCAGTCAGCGCCATGCCGTTGTGAACTTCAAGCACCAGGGACGGGGCAGCCAGGCACATTGCAAACGCTCAGCGCTGCGCCACGGCAGTGACTGCTACCGGATAGCCGCGCGAGCGCAATTCGGCCACTGCCATATCGACCAGCGCGGGAACTTTTTCTGCCACGGTGGCTGTCATCTCCATTCCCAACTCCAGCGACACAGGCTCGACGCCGAGTACCACCATTTCCTTGGGCAGACAGTCCAGCAGTTCCAGGCTGGCCAGCACATCGGGCAGGCCAATCTGGTGCGGCGACAGCTTGTGGCGGAAGAAAACCGGGATCTCGGCGCCGGCGATTTTCACCACAGTACCGGGCGCGGCGCCGGTCTTGACGACGTCGATAACGATCAGCAAATCCAGATTGGACAGGTCCTCGATCATCTCCATGCCGGATGTGCCGCCGTCGATGACCTGCACATTAGCTGGCAGGTGGTAGTGCTGCTCCAGCATTTCGACTGCGCGCACGCCGGCCGCTTCATCACTCAGGATGGTGTTACCGATACCCAGAACCACTGCACGCATAAGGGAAGGCCCAAAAAAGGAGGGGCCGGCGAGGCCGGCCCATCACGCATGGTAAGCCAATCTAGACCGCTTTGACCGAAATCGCCGTGTTGTTCTGTGTGTCGGTGACGTGAACGGCGCAGGCGATGCAGGGGTCGAACGAGTGGATGGTGCGCAGCACTTCCAGCGGCTTTTGCGCATCGGCGATCGGCGTGTCCATCAGTGACGCTTCGTACGGTCCGGGCTCGTCCTTTTCGTTTCTGGGGCATGCGTTCCAGGTGGATGGCACAACGCACTGGTAGTTCTTGATCTTGCCGTCGTCAATCACGACCCAATGCGACAGTACGCCACGCGGAGCTTCGTGGAAGCCGACGCCCATCACCTCGTCCTTCGGGAACACCGGCTTGTTGAAGGTGCTCAGGTCGCCCTTGCCCATGTTGGTCAGCAGCGCGGTCCACTGATCGGCCAGCGTATCGACGTTGACGCAGCAACTGATCGCGCGTGCCGCGTGCCGGCCAATCGTTGAATGCATGGCGTCCAGGCCGATCTTGGTCTTGGCCAGTGCCGACACGGTTTCGAGTGCGGCGGTCGCGTACTTGGTGGTCGGCGCATGGCCGGCGGCCAGACCGTTGAGCACCCGCGCCAATGGGCCGACCTGCGCCACCTTGCCGTAGAAAGTGGGCGACTTCATCCAGGAGTACTTGGCGTCTTCCTTGAAGTCGGTGTATTTCGGCAGCGTCTCGCCCTTGTACGGGTGTAGCGCGCCGGCCTTGTTGTCGCTGTACCAGGAGTGTTTGACACCTTCCTGCACGCCCTTTATCCAGTAGTCGTCGTTGAACGAGCTGATCGGTTTGCGGGTCTTGAGGTCGCCGCCTTCGATGAAGCCGCCCGGGAACGCAAACTGCGTGCCCTTGGTGTCGAGCGGAATGTCGGGCACCGACAGGTAATTGGTGACGCCTTTACCGATGGTGGTCCATTCCGGATAGAAAGCGCCGACCGCAGCGACGTCGATCAGGTACACATTCTTGACGAAGTCGGCCAGTTCATCGATCCAGCCCTTGATTGCCAGCAGCCGCTCGACCGTCAGCACCGCCTGCGAATCGGTTGCCAGCGGGTTGGCAACGCCACCGACCGCGACGTTCTGGATGTGCGGGGTTTTGGAGCCCAGAATCGAGACGATCTTGTTCGCCTTGCGCTGCACTTCCAGCGCCTGCAGATAGTGCGCCACCGCCAGCAGGTTGACCTCGGGGGAGAGTTTCATCGCCGGATGGCCCCAGTAGCCGTTGGTAAATATCCCCAACTGTCCGCCGTTGACAAAATGCTTGAGCCGCTCGTGCACGCGTCGCATCTCGTGCTTGCTGTTGAGATGCCAGGAGGACAGGCTCTCGCCCAGGATGGCGGTCTTGTCCGGGTCGGCCTTCAGCGCCGAGGTCACATCGACCCAGTCGAGCGCTGACAGGTGATAGAAGTGCACGATGCTGTCGTGCACCGAGTGCGCCAAGATAATCAGGTTGCGGATGTACTGCGCGTTCAGCGGGATCTCCATCTTCAGCGCGTTCTCGACCGCGCGCACCGAGGTGATCGCGTGCACCGTGGTGCAGACACCGCAGATGCGCTGCGTGATGGCCCAGGCGTCGCGCGGGTCGCGCCCTAGCAGGATGAGCTCGACGCCGCGCCACATCTGGCCCGACGACCAGGCCTTTTTGACGCGGCCGCCGTCGATATCGACATCGATCCGCAGGTGACCTTCGATGCGGGTAATGGGATCAATCGTGATGCGTGTTGACATTTTGAGTCTCCGTCCTTGTTTTAATGGGCCACCTGCACGTCTTCACGCGGCAATACCGGGAAGCGACGGGTAATGATGATGTAGCCGAGTACTTCGATGGCGAACATTCCAACCGTCACCATGACTTCGGCAAACGACGGGAAATAGCTCCAGCCTTGGCCGGTGTGATGTTCGTAGCCGATCAGAAAGCCGTTCAGGCGCAACAGGATACCGCCCAGCATGATGGCCATGCCGGCCAGAAACAGCTTGGACGGGTCGCGCCGGGACTGGGCATTGCCAATCAGCAGCAATGGTGCGGCAAAGCAAAGGTTTTCAACCCAGAACCACAGCGCTGCCCAGCTCGCTGTGAACGCAGCGCCGAGCGCGCCGCGAATCAGGAGGTCGCCAAAGCGCACCACCAGGTAGGCACCCAGCACCCCGAGCATGATCTTCGACATTGGGTTGAGCAGGTTCATCTCGATGCCGCGCCGGTAGCTCGCGGCGGCGACGCAAGACTCGAACAGCACCACGCCGAAGCCCATGATGATGGCGCTGAGCAGGTACAGCAGCGGCACGATGGGCGTTTGCCACAGCGGGCTGACCTGCGCGCCCATCACCACCAGCATGCCCCCCAGCGACGACTGGTGCATCATCGGCAGCAAAATGCCCAGCGCGATGACGAAGAACAGCGCTTTGTTGAGTTTCTTCTTTGCTGCCTTGAGGCCGAATTTTTCCAGAAACACCGGCGAGAACTCGATCCACATCACCAGCACATACGCGGTGACGCAGACCGCCACTTCGAACATGACCGAATTGAGATTGACGTAACCGGGCCAGAAGATGTGCCAGAAATTCCACCAGCGCCCCAGGTCAACGAAGATGCCGCCGCCGGCCAGCGTATAGCCGAACAGACTGCCCAGCAGCGCCGGACGCACCAGCGGGTGATACTCACCCTTGTTGAAGATATACACCAGCAGCGCGACTGAAAAACCGCCGCAGGCCAGTGCCGAGCCGATCATCACATCGACCACCACCCAGATGCCCCACGAGTAGCCGTCGTTGATGTTGGCGACGGCGCCAAGTCCAAAGACAAAGCGCACCAACAAGATGGCCGCCATGATGGCAATCAGGACGCCGCAAACCAGTGTGGCGGCATTGATCAGACTGCCGCCTACCGGTGCCGGCGCTGCATGTTGTTGCTGGCTCATGACGATTTCTCCTCATCCTCATGGACGTTTTTCTTGGCGATGTAAGTCAGTGCGCCCAGCACCACCAGAGGCATGATCAGGCCGCCGTACAGCGTATGCTGAATCGTCTCGGAGGTTGCCGCCGACGATTTCGGTGGCAGATTCGGCTGGCCGACCTTTTCGAAGTTGACGCCCGACAGTTTGAGCACCTGCGTGCCGCCGTACTCCTTCTCGCCATAGACGTGGTTGATGTAGCGGCTGACTGGCGCTTCGTGGCTTTGATCCGGGCCGCCGATCTTGCCGCGCGGGTAGCGCGTCATGCTGCCGGGCTTGAGCGCCAGGCGGCGCTTTGCCTCGACCAGCAGATCGGACGTCTTGCCGTACAGCGTGGCGCCGGTCGGGCAGACCTCGGCGCAGGCCGCGTAGTTGCCGTCCTTGATGCGATGGCGGCACAGCTCGCACTTGCCAATCTTGCCGGTCGGCGAGTCGTACTGGTATTTGGGAATGCCGAACGGGCAGGCAACGACGCAATAGCGACAGCCGACGCATGCGTCCGGGTCATAGGCGACGATGCCAGTGACCGGGTCCTTGATCATCGCCGAAACCGGGCAGGCCGACACGCAGGACGGGTCGGCGCAATGCATGCACGAGGTCTTCATGAAGGCAAAGCCGTTGACTTCGGCGTCCTTGGTCTCCATCGTCCCGTTGCGGTACATCTTGATCAGCGTGAAGGTGTAGCCCGAGGTGTCGCGCGGTGTGTCCCAAAGACGCTCCGGCGTGGAGAACTCGGCCGGAAGGTTGTTGACCCGCTTGCAGGCTGCGTCGCACGCCTTGCAGCCGACACAAAGCGTGGCGTCGTAGAGCAGGCCCAGCGCGTCGGCCGGGCGGCTGTGGGTGTCTCTGGCGTAAGCAGGGGGCGCAATGGCTGCGGTGCCGAGCGCCGCTGTGCCTGCGACCACCCCTTTCAGGAAATCGCGACGGTTATCCATGATCAACCCCGCGCCTGGTCTTGGGTTTTATCGTCGGCCTGCGAGTTCTTGGCCTCTTGCGCCGCGTGTGACAGGCCCAGGTTGCGCGTGAGCATGATGGCCGCACCGGCGGCAGCGCCAGCCAGCGCTGCCAGCGCCGCAGCCGACGCAAACGCAGCGCCCTTGCCCTGCTCTTCGACAATGCGCGCGTACTGCAGCGGTGGTGTCACGTTGAGCATCGTTGCGACTTGATGGATCGGCTTGGTAAAGCCGACGCCTTTCTCGCTGCAGCCGATACAGGGGTGGCCGCAACCGACCGGCCAGTTGTTCTCGCCGGCATCGCCAAAACCCAGTGTCGGGCAGTTGGCGTAGGTTTCCGGACCCTTGCAGCCGAGCTTGTAGAGGCAGTAGCCCTGGCGGTGGCCGCTGTCGCCGAACTCCATGGCGAAACGGCCGGCGTCGAAGTGGGCGCGGCGCTCGCAGTTTTCGTGGATCAGG
>JANNUE010000420.1:0-21361 GCA_031394895.1 Betaproteobacteria bacterium | reverse complement strand
TTTGCAAATATTTTTTTAGGAATCGCCAGGCACTCACGCCGGCCGTTGCAAGCGGGAGTGCTTAACCATCCAAAAACAAACCCGGCCTGCGCTGGTGGCGCCGGCCGGGTTTTTTGCTTGTCTGTCGGGTTACGCTGCGCTAACCCGACCTACGCCTGCTCTTAACGCAGCAGTGACAACACGCCTTGCGTCGTCTGGTTCGCCTGGGCCAGAACCGAGGTACCAGCTTGTTGCAGAATCTGCGCGCGGCTCATGTTCGACACTTCGGTTGCGTAGTTCGCATCTTCAATGCGCGAACGTGACGACGTCAGGTTGTTGATGGTGGTGCCCAGGTTCGAGATCACCGAGTCAAACCGGTTTTGTACCGCGCCGAGTGCGCCGCGCAGGGTGTCAACCTTTGCCAACGCCGCATCGACCTTCGCCAGCGGGTTGGCCGTTGCGACGGCCGTGGTGCCCGCAGTTACGTCGGCATCGAATGCAGTTTTTGCCGTAGCCAGCCCGGTCGCGTCGGTGAAATCATGGGTCACGACACCCGTGGTATTGCTCACATCACCAACGGCAATTTTGTAACCGTTACCAGCGGCGTCCATGACCGCATAGTTGGCGTATTTACCAGTGCTCGCAGTAAAGGCGCCGTAACCCTTGAGCGTCAAGGTGCCGCCTGGCCCGTTGGCAACGCCACCGAAAGAAACCGCTACCGTCGTCTCGACATTACCCGACGTGAAATTGATTGAGGTGACGTCGGCCGCGCCGGCAACGCTGAAACCGGACATGCCAAGAGCGCTAGAGTCCATCGCTTTGAGGTCAATAAGAATGGACTCACCATCTTTGGCGCCGACCTGGACGTTCAGGGACTGCGTGGCGGCGAGCACCTTGACGCCGTTGAAATCGGTTTGCGCCGAAGTGCGGTCGATTTCAGCCATGCGCTGGGTAATTTCAGACTGGATCGATGTCTTGTCAGCGGCAGAGTTGCTGCCATTGGCGGCTTGCACAGTCAGTTCACGAATGCGCTGCAGATTGGTGTTGATTTCGCCCAAGGCGCTTTCCGTCGTTTGCGCCAGCGAGATGCCGTCATTGGCATTGCGCGAAGCTTGCGTCAGGCCGCGGATGTTGGAGGTGAAGCGGTTGGCAATGGCCTGGCCGGCGGCGTCGTCTTTGGCGCTGTTGATGCGCATGCCAGACGACAGACGCTCAATCGCAGAGTTCAACGCACCTTGCGATTTGTTGAGGTTGTTCTGTGTGAGCAGCGAGAGACTGTTGGTGTTGATGACTGAAGACATGATGAACTCCTGATAACAATGGTTGAATACTGCGGCCTAATTACCGCCACGTTGGCCCTGCTACCTTAGACAGACACTGTGCAAGCCACCGTTATTCAGGTTATCGGTGCGGGCCGGAGAAACCTTTAGGGTTGAGCGCAAACTTTTTGTTGAGTTGTGAAGGCAGCGCGACGTTCGCCCGCATGATCGACACGGTCACAGCGCTGGGTGCCATCTGCCTGGTCAGCAACATCCTGATAGCGGCAAGGACTCCCATCGCCCGCTACAGTTTGTGCCCGCACATGCCGTTAATGCGTGTACTGTTAGAGCGACGAACAAGCAAGGAGACTGCATGAACTCGATCAACGAACGGCTGGGCGTCTGGACGCCCGGGGTTTTGCTGCTGCGGCGCATCCGCTTTCCGCTCAAGCTGACCCTGCTGGCGGCCATGTTGCTGGTTCCTATGCTTGTCGCCGCCGTGCTGCTGGTGCTGCAGCACAGTAGCGTGTTGCGCCTTACCCAATCAGAGATCGACGGCGTGGCAATTCTGCGACCAGTGCTGCGTGCTGTGACGCTGGTACAAAAACACCGCGGACTCAGCGCCAGTCTGCTATCAGGCAATAACGCGGCCCAGACTGAAATCGACGCCACCCGCACCGCGCTGACGCAGGCCACGGCAGACGTCCTGTCGGCGTTCAAACGCAGCGCCAGCTTGGACATGGCGGCGCCGTGGCAGCCGCTGGCGACCCGGCTGCAAGGCCTGGCAACGGATGCGCAAACAGCCGGCGCCGCGGGTAGCTTCGTGTTGCACACTGAGCTGGTGCGCGACCTGCACTATTTCGTTGCTGCGCTGGCGCAGGAGTCGGGCCTGCGCTACGAAGCAGCGCCGGCCGAACACCGGTTGATGGACGCGATCGTGAGCCGGCAAACTGCGCTGTCCGAACAACTGACGCAGTTGCAGGCGACCGGCACGGCTGCGCTGGCACAGCCGCAGGCCAACGCTCAGGCGTACGCGCAGATTCGCGCGCGCCTGGGCCCGCTGGCCGACGGTCTGCAGGACGCGCGAGTGGCGCTGCAAGAGCTCAAGCGTGCTGGCGAGGCCGATCTTGGCGGCACTGCGGCGATCGATGCCGCCGACACGTTCAGGCAACTGGCGGCGCAACTGTTCGCCGAGCCGTCAGACAACAAGCCCGACACTGCCGGCTACGCAGCGGCCGCGAGCGCTGCCACCGAGGCGCTGGCGTCGGCGCAGAACCAGTTGCTGGAGCAGCTCGACAGCCAGCTCAAGCGCCGCGCCGGCGAACTGGCGTTGGCGCGCAACGCGCTGCTGGGAGCCGCCGTGCTGGGTCTGCTGGCAGTCGTTTACCTGCTGATTGCTTTCTACAAAAATTTCATGCACGACATTGGCCGCCTGATCTACACCATGAATGAAGCCGCTGCGGGCAATCTGCAGGTGGCGGCGACGGTGCGCAGCAAGGACGAGATGGGTGAGCTGGCCGCCTTGCTGCAGAAGATGATCACCGGCATGTCGGCCATGGTGGCGGCAGTGGGTAGTGATTCGGCACTGGTGGCATTTGCCGGGCGCGAGCTGCGCGCCGGTAACCAGGATCTGTCGGACCGCACCGAGCAGCAGGCGGCCAATCTGGAGCAGACCTCGACCAGCGTGCAGGAGCTGGCCGCCATCGTCGGGCAAAACGCGCACGCGGCCAGCGATGTGGACCGCCAGGCGCTGGAGGTGCGCGACATTGCCGAAGCCGCAGCGCAGGCGATGCTGGCCTCTGTGACGTCGGTCGAAGCAATCCACAACGGGTCCGAGCGCATGAACGAGATCATTGGCGTGATTGACGGGCTGGCGTTCCAGACCAACATACTGGCACTCAATGCGGCGATCGAGGCGGCGCGCGCCGGCGAAGCCGGGCGCAGCTTTGCGGTGGTGGCGGCCGAGGTGCGCACGCTGGCGCAGCGTTCGGCCGAAAACGCGCGAGAAATTCGCGCGCTGATTCAATCTTCGTCTTCGCAAGTGGCGTCGAGCGTGGCGCAAATCCGTGCCGCCGGCCAGGGCATGACGCGTGTTGCGTCGGGCATTCGCGGGGTATCGGCCGGCGTGTCGCAAATTTCCATGGCCAGCACCGAGCAGAGCAACGGCATCAACGAAATCTCTGCCGCGCTCAAGCAGCTCGATGAAATCACCCAGCGCAACGCCGAGATGGTGGAGCGCGCCGTCAATCAGGCCAATGGGCTGGAAGTGCGGGCCAGTTCGCTGGCTGAGACCACCGCCCGCTTCAAGCTGTTGCAGGGCATCGCGGAAGAAGCGATGGCGCTGGTGCAGCGTGCTGCCGATTACAAGGGCAGTTGCAGCTCACGCGAGGCGTTCCTGCGCGGGCTGACCGACAAGTCCAACGGCTTCTTCGATCGCGACATGTACGTCTTTGTGCTCGACGCCGATGGCACCTACCTGGCCTTTGGCGGCAACCCGGCCAAGGTCGGCACCCGGGTGCAGGACGTGCCGGGCATTGATGGCGACGGGCTCACGCGCGCCATTGTCGAGCAGGCGCGCCAGGCGCCCGGCTGGGTCGAATACGACATCACCAACCCTGTGTCGGGTCGGGTGCAGCCCAAGATGTCCTATGTGATGGCGCTGGACGGCCTGTACCTGGGCTGCGGCATCTACAAGACGCTGGTGTGAGTGGCTACGCCGGCATGTTCATGACTTCCTGGTAGGCGGCGACCAGCTTGTTGCGCACCTGCAGGCCCATCTGAAAGCCGATACCGGCTTTTTGCATGTCAATCATCACGTCGCTCAGCGTCACGCCGGGCTTGCCGAGTTCGAACGCTTCGCCCTGCTCAGAGGCCTGCTGCTGTGCGCCGCTGATGCGGTCCAGCGATTGTTTCAGCGCGCCGGCAAAGCCGCCGCCGGCCACGTCGCTGGCGGACGCCAGCGCGCCCCCGTTCGACTGGTTAATAGCGCGCATTTGCTGCAGCACGGATTCAATAGACGATATGGCCATGGTGTTTTCCCGGTGCCACAGGCGCACCTTTTGCATTGAAGGCCTGAAGCGTACCAGCCGGGCCGGCCGTGCATCGCGCCAAAAGATGGCAAAACCCACGGTTATTCGGAGGATCAACGGCGCCACCACGCTCGGACAATGTGCCCATGAGTCCCGCTGCCACCACCAAGAACGGACCCTTGCTCAGCCAGTTGCCAGCCAATCTGCGCTTGCCGCTGATATTCGGGGTGTCCGCCACCGTCGCTGCTCTGGCCGCCATGTGGCTGTGGGTCAGCCAGCCAGACTACGGCGTGCTCTACAGCAATGTGTCGGACCGCGATGGCGGCGCCATCATCGCGTCGCTGCAGCAAATGAACATTCCGTTCAAGTTCGCCGAGGGCGGCGGCGCTTTGCTGGTGGCGGCCAACAAGGTGCCGGAAGCGCGGCTGCGTCTGGCGGCGCAGGGCCTGCCCAAGGGCGGCACAGTCGGCTTCGAGCTGATGGACAACCAAAAGTTCGGCACCAGCCAGTTTGCTGAACAGGTCAACTACCAGCGCGCGCTCGAAGGTGAACTGGCGCGTTCGATCAATTCGATCTCAGCCGTCAGCTCGGCGCGCGTGCACCTGGCGCTGCCCAAGTCGTCGCTCTTTGTGCGCGAGCAAAAGAAGCCCAGCGCCTCGGTCATTCTGACGCTCAATCACGGCCGCAGCATTGACGAAGGCCAGGTCAGCGCGATTGTGCACATGCTGTCAAGCAGCGTGCCCGAGTTGTCGGCCAAGAACGTGACGGTGGTGGACCAGGCCGGCAACCTGCTGTCGGCGGCGAACAGCGGCGCGCGCGGCCTCGATACCAGCCAGCTCAAATACACGCAGGAAATCGAGCAGAGCTACATGCGCCGCATCGAAGCCATTTTGCAGCCGATTGTCGGCTCCGCCAATGTGCATGCGCAGGTCGCTGCGGACATTGACTTCTCGATTGTCGAAAACACCGACGAAACCTATCAGCCGAATCAGGAGCCGGGCAGCGCCGCCATTCGCAGCCAGCAGTCGAGCGAGTCAAGCCAGGGCGGCGCCAGCGCGGTCGGTGGCGTGCCAGGGGCGCTGAGCAATCAGCCGCCGGCCAACCCGGCGGCGCCAATCGTCAATAGCAGCGCAAACCGCGCCAAACCGGCCAGCGCGGCCAGCCCGGCTGCCAGCCAGCCCAAAGCCAACGCCGAGCCAGCCAGCCTGGACAGCGTTTCGCGCAGCGCCGGCAACGGTCGCAAAGACGGCACCACCAACTATGAACTGGACCGCTCGATCCGCCATGTGCAACAGGGCGCCGGAACCATCAAGCGGCTGTCGGCGGCGGTGGTGGTGAACCATCGCAGCACGGTCGATGCCCAGGGCAAGCGCACCAGCCAGGCGCTGCCAGCAGCCGAGCTGGAACAAATACAGAAGCTGGTCAAGGAAGCGATGGGCTTTAGCGAGGCGCGCGGCGACACGCTCAACGTGGTCAACAGCGCGTTTGCGGTGGCCGCAGCCGAGCCGCCAGAAGCGCCGCTGCCGCTGTGGCGCCAGCCAGCCAACGTCGAACTGGCCAAAGTTGCAGGCAAATACCTGCTGCTTGGCATCGTCACACTCTATATCTGGTTTGGCGTACTGCGGCCCTTGCTGGGCAAGGCGTTGCAGCCGGCGCCTATCGTGGCCACGCCTGCCGAACCGCAGCACACAGCTGGCGTCGAAGCACAGGCGCCCACCCAGCAGCGGCAAGACAAGCGCGAACACGAGAACCTGCAGTACGCGCAGGAAGTTGCGGCAACCAATCCTGGCGTGGTGGCGGCCCAAATCAAATCCTGGACGGGTAAGAAGTAATGGACGAAGGCCTGCGCAAAAGTGCCATTCTCTTGATGTCGCTCGGCGAAGAAGGCGCCGGCAGCGTGCTGCGCCAACTGCCGCACGGCATTGTCGAGACCATGAGCGAGGCAATGGCCAGCCTGGCCAAAGTGCGACGCATCGAAGTCAACGCGGTGATGGAAGAGTTCCGCCTTGAAACCGAGCAGTTCTCGGCCCTTAGCCTGGACTCCGACAGCTATCTGCGCGCGGCGCTGAACAAGGCGCTCGGCGATGACCGGGCCGCCGACATGCTCGACAACATCATCCAGAACAACGACTCGCTCGGTGGCATCGAACGGCTCAATCAGCTCGACCCGGTGGAAGTGGTCGAAATCATTCGCGACGAGCATCCACAAATCGTGGCCACGCTGCTGGTCCACATGGACCGCAACAAGGCCGCCAAAGTGCTGGAGAAACTGCCCGAGCGCATGCGCCATGACGCGGTGTTGCGGGTTGCCACTTTCGGCGGCGTACAACCGGCGGCGCTGAAGGAATTGACCGACGTGCTCAATGGCGTACTGGCCGGCGAAGGCAACAAGCGCGGCCGCCTGGGCGGCGTGCGCGCGGCGGCCGAGATCGTCAACATGATGAGTAGCACGCTGGAAGAAGGCGTGATCAAGCATCTGCGCGAGAACGACGAAGCACTGGCGCAGAAGATGATCGACGAGATGTTCCTGTTCGAGAACCTGCTCGAACTCGAAGACCGCGGCGTGCAGTTGCTGCTCAAGGAAGTGGAATCGACCTCGCTGGTGGTGGCTCTCAAGGGAGCACCCGAGGAGTTGCGCGAGAAGTTCCTCAAGAACATGTCGCAGCGCGCCGCCGAAACCTTGCGCGAAGACATCGAGTCGCGCGGACCGGTGCGGTTGTCGCAGGTCGAGGCCGAGCAGAAGGCCATTTTGCTGATCGTTCGCCGCCTGGCCGATGCCGGCGAGCTGTCGCTCGGCGGCAAGGGCGACGACTCCTATGTCTAGCCTTCCCATCCTGCCAGCGGCGCCGGAGCAAGGCTTTGGCGAGTTCAAGGAAAAGCGCAGCACCTGGAAGCGCTGGGAGATGACACCGATCACCAACGACCTCGCAGCGCAGGGCCGCGCCGCCTATTCCAGAGCCCAGTCCGGCCAGAGCAGCGCGGCGCCAGTGTTGTCCAGGGAGCAGGCCTCGCTGGTGCAGCAGCGCCTGCAGGAGCAGGCGGCGTCCGAGCTCAAGGGTTATCAGGAAGGCTTCGCCCGCGGGCAGTCTGAAGGTTATGCCGCCGGCATGGCAACCGCACAGGAACGTGCCGCCCTGCACTTGCGCGCTCACGCTCGAATGGGGCGCGGCACTGCGCGAGGCCGACAGCCAGGTGGCCAACACGCTGCTGACGCTGGCGCTCGATCTGGCGCGCCAGGTCGTCGGGCAAACGCTGAAAGTGGAGCCGCAAGTGATGCTGGCCGTGGTCCATCAACTGCTGCAGTCGGAACCGGCGTTGACCGGCGCGCCGCAACTGTTCTTGCACCCCGAAGACGCCGTGTTGGTAAAGGAACACCTGAGCGACGACCTGCATGCCGCCGGCTGGCGCATCCGCCTTGACTCCCAGCTCACACGCGGCGGTTGTCGCGTGCTGGCGCACAGTGGCGAGCGCGATGCAAGAATGGAAACGCGCTGGGAACGGGTCACTGCAGCGCTGGCGCTCAACCCCGAACCGGCTGGCACCGACCATGAATGACACCGCCCAATTCACCCCCGCCAACCCGCACATCGACGCCTGGCGGGCGACGCTGACCCAGGCCAGTGCGGCGGTCGGCGCCAGCGTGCCGGTGCGCAGCTATGGCCGGCTGACGCGCGCCGTCGGACTGGTGCTCGAAGCGGTTGGCCTGCGCTGCGCCGTCGGCAGCGACTGCCTGATCGAACTGCCGCCCGGCTATGGCCACAAGACGGTCGAGGCCGAAGTGGTCGGCTTCACTGGCGACCGCCTGTTCCTGATGCCGGAAAACACGGTCGATGGCCTGGTGCCGGGCGCCCGCGTCTATGCCGTCGAGTCACCCAACGCAGCCGGTAGCGAAGCCGGCCCCAAGACCAAGCGGCTGCCGGTCGGCGTTGGCATGCTCGGGCGCGTGGTCGATGCCGCCGGGCGTCCGCTCGATGGACTCGGACCGCTCAATTTCACCCGCGAGGTGCCGCTTGGCGCCAGACCGATCAACCCGCTGACCCGCGCGCCGATCGACGCCGTGCTTGATGTCGGCGTGCGCGCCATCAACGCGCTGCTGACGGTTGGGCGCGGTCAGCGCATGGGGTTGTTTGCCGGTTCCGGCGTCGGCAAGAGCGTGCTGCTGGGCATGATGGCGCGCTATACCAGCGCCGACGTGATTGTGGTCGGCCTGATCGGCGAACGCGGCCGCGAGGTCAAGGACTTCATCGAGAACACGCTGGGCAAGGATGGCATGGCGCGCGCCGTGCTGGTGGCCGCGCCGTCCGACACCTCACCACTGCTGCGCCTGCAGGGCGCCGCCTATGCCACTTGTCTGGCGGAACATTTCCGCGACCTCGGCATGAACGTGCTGCTGATCATGGATTCGCTCACCCGCTACGCGATGGCGCAGCGCGTAATTGCGCTGGCCGTGGGCGAGCCGCCGGCCACCAAGGGTTACCCGCCGTCGGTGTTTGCCAAGCTGCCGGCACTGGTCGAGCGAGCCGGCAACGGTGCGCGCGACGCCCATGGCAAGGGCGGCTCGATCACCGCGTTTTACACCGTACTGACCGAAGGCGACGACCAGCAGGACCCGATTGCCGACGCCGCGCGCGCGATTCTGGATGGCCACGTGGTGCTGTCGCGCAGCCTGGCCGAGTCGGGCCACTACCCGGCGATTGACGTCGAGGCATCCATCAGCCGCGCCATGACAGCGCTCATTGAGCCGTCCCAGTTTGAAGCGGTGCGCGGCCTCAAGCAACTGTTGTCGCGCTACCAGCGCAACCGCGACCTGATCAGCGTCGGCGCCTACGCGCCCGGCCACGACGCACAACTGGACAAGGCGATTGCGCTCTATCCAAAAATTGAAGCCTTCCTGCAGCAGCCGTTGCAGGAGCGGGCCGACTACGCCGCATCCGTGCGGCAGCTCAACAGTCTGTCGCACGTAGCCTGATGGACGTTGCAACGAACACTTCAGAAAGATAATCATGGCACACGAGCTTCCCCTTGCCACCCTGATTGAACTGGCACAAAACAAGACCGACGAGGCGACGCGCCGGCTCGGCGAGTTGCAGAACGCGCACAACAGCGCGAGCGAAAAGCTCGAGATGCTGCTGCAGTACCGCCAGGACTATCTGCAACAGCTCGAAGTTCAGGTACGTGACGGCGTGAACTGCTCGCAACTGCGCAACTTCCAGCAGTTCATCAGCACACTCGACAGCGCGATCGAGCAGCAACGCGCACTCACCCATCAGGCTGACGCGCAGCTCGGGCACGGGCGCAGCAGCTGGCAGCACAGCAAGCGCCGCCTGAGCTCCTTTGACACACTGGCCGACCGGGTACGCCAGCAGCAATTGCTGGCCAGCAACAAACGCGAGCAGCGTGACAGCGACGAGCGCAGCGCGCGCCAGTTCTACCTGCGCACCAACCTGTTGACCGAATAAGTGAAGCGAGCAAAACGATGGCTTTGATTCTGACACCCAGCGCCGCGCCCGGTCGCATTGATACGCTGCTCCCGAAGGCGGGAGCGCGTGGCGACGAGAGCGACCCCACTGCCGCTGCAAGTTTCGGCGACATCCTGGCGCGTTCGCTGCAAGCCGATGAAACCATCGCAACCGACGGTGACAAGGAAGCAGCGCCGCTGGCCCCGAGGCGCCGCGGCGCCGAGCCAAAAGATGACCTGCAGGATCTGGTCAACGCATTGGCGCTTGCCATTGCGACGCCGCCAGGCAGCGCAAGCAAGGCCACTGCAGGCGAGCGTACTGACATGTCCACCGCTCAGGCCGCAGTCGACCCCGACACTGCGGCTGACGCGCCGGCTGCCAGCGCTGCGGACGGCGTACAACCGGCGCTCACTGCGCGCAGCCTCAAGAGCACCCGCGCGACTGCCGTCGCAACCCGGCCTGACGACGTGCCGGTAGCGGCGAGCGTCAGCAATGCCCTGGCGTCGATCGGCGCAAACGTCGAAGTGACGGCGATAGCGCCAACGATGACGGCGGCTGATCAACCCGCCATCAAGCAGGCAGCGCCGACACGGTTCACACCCCTGACCAACGGGCTGCCAGCGGTCGCGCGCACCAGCGTGAACTCTGCTCGTGCACCCGACGCAATGGCCGATCAGGGCATTGCGCCAACGACTGCGGCCGCAGAGCAACCAGCCGTCAGGCAAGCGGCGCCGGCAACGCTCACACCGCGCGCCAACGCCGTGCCGGCGCCTGCGCACAGCGGCCCCGGTTTTGCGTCTGCGCCCGACACAGTCACGGATCAGGTGACCGCGCCAACGACTGCACCAGCACAACCAGCAGCAGTCCCGCAGGCGGCACAGACACTGCTTGCACCCCGCGCCAACGCCGCTCCTGTGGCTGCGCGCAGCGGCCCTGGCTTGGCGCCTGAATCGGACGCCGTCGCCGAGACAACCGTCGCGCAAGTGATGACGCAGGCTACTGCGCCCGCCACCATGCAGGCGGTGCAAGCCACGTTTGCCGTGCGCTCGACTGGTGAGCCAATGGCGCTGCGCTCCAGTGCCGAAGCGCCGCCCGCTGCCGGCCAGCTTGCTACCCAGGCGATCGCCCTGAGCAACGCCACTGACAACGATTCAGCCCCGCGCGATGACAACCGTAACCGCCAGACTGCCGACGCCGCAGTGCCAACGTTGAACATGGGCGCAGCGCTCCACGCGTTCAGCGGCGCTACACCGGCGCATGGGCCGGCTGCTGTGACCGAGCCGGGCGCACAGCCGGCTATGACCGTTTCATCGCTAACACCTGAAGTCGGCAGCAGCGAATGGGGCAAGGCGCTGGGCCAGCAATTGAGCCAGCTCGGCCGGGGCCTGCATCAGGTGGCGGAGCTCCAACTCAACCCGCCAGGACTGGGGCCGCTCAAAGTCACACTGAACATGAACAATCAACAGATGGAGGCGCTGTTCGTATCCGCTCATTCACAGGTTCGCGCCGCCGTGGAGGCAGCGCTGCCGCAGTTGCGCGCCAGTCTGGCCGACAGCGGAATCAGTCTGGGCCATACCTCGGTCAGCGCCGACAGCCAGCCGCAAGCGGCCTTCTCGCAAGCACAGGACGGCCGCTCCGGACAGCGCAGCTACCGCGACAACGCCAGGCTCGGCACACAAGACAGCAGCGCGCCAGCGCTCAAGCCGGCGCTGCGCCCAGACCGTGGCTTGAGCATCGACACCTACGCCTGAGAGCACCGCTGCAACCGTCACAGCGCACGTGCAAATGCCGAAGTTGAAGCGCATTTCCCCTGTTGATCAAGCGATGCCGAACCCCCCGTTTGACCAACAATGTAATCTCACACTACGCAAACCACCATGGCCACCAGCAGCCCAGAAGCCAAGCCCCCAGCGCCCGCCAAGTCGCGCAAGCTCATCATCGTGATCGTTGCGGCTGTGCTGCTGCTTGGCGCGGCTGGCGCCGCCGCCTATTTCATGCTCGACAGCGGCCCCAGCCACGCGGCCGCACCGGCGCCGCCGCCCGACCCGATTTTTGTCGCACTAGAGCCGTTTACCGTCAATCTGCAGTCGGATGGGAGAAGCCGCTTTTTGCACGTCGGTCTGACCCTCAAGGTAGAAGACGCAGCGTCGCAGGAACTGGTCACCAAATTCCTGCCGGAAGTGCGCAGCCGCATTCTGTCGGCGCTGTCCAATCGCGAGGCCGACACGCTGCACACGCCAGAGCAAAAGACTGCGCTGGCCGGTGAACTGCTGGCGACACTGACGAAGCCGTTCTCGCCGAGCCGCCCGAGCGCCAGGATATCGAGCATCATGTACACCACTTTCATACTCCAGTGACCGAGCGCAATGAAAGTCCGCTATGGCCTATGAACACGATCTGTCCCAGGACGAGGTAGATGCCCTGCTGCAAGGTGTCAGCGGCGACACCGAAGCCGCCGCTGCGCCTGCGCAGGAAGTGGACGCGCATGCGCCGATCAGCTACAAGCTCGGCACCGACGAGCGCATCGTGCGCGGACGCATGCACGCGCTCGAAATTATCAATGAACGCTTCTCCCGGCACCTGCGCAGCTCGCTGCTGATCTTCATGCGCCGCAACGCCGATATTTCGGTCAGCGCGGTCAAGATCCAGAAGTATGGTGACTTCTCGCGCAACCTGCCGGTGCCGTCGAACATCAACCTGATGCAGATGAAGCCGCTGCGCGGCACGGCGCTGTTTGTGTTCGACCCGAAGCTGGTGTTTCTGGTGGTTGACAATCTGTTTGGCAGCGACGGTCGCTACCACGTTCGCATCGAGGGCCGCGACTTCACGCAGACCGAACAGCGCATCATCAAGCGGCTGCTCGATGTGACGCTGGAGAGTTATGGCAAGGCGTGGCAGCCAATCTACCCGATCGAGTTCGAGTACGTGCGCTCCGAAATGCACGCCCGGCTGGCCAATATCGTGGCGCCCAACGAAATGGTGATCGTCACCACTTTTCAAATCGAGTTCGGTCCGGTCGGCGGCGTGCTGACCGTGTGTTTCCCGTATTCGATGATCGAGCCGATCCGCGACCTGCTGGCCAACCCGCTGCAGGACGAAACCGCCGCCGACCAGCACTGGAGCAAGCATTTGCAACAGCAGGTGCAAAGCGCCGACGTGGAAATCACGGTGCCGTTTCTGACCGTGCAGTCGAGCATCGGCCAGTTGCTCAAGTTGAGCGTGGGCGATGTGCTGCCGGTCGAGATTCCGAAAACAGTGGTCGCCAAGGTCAACGGAATTCCGATGATGGAGTGCGGCTACGGCATGTCCAACAACCGCTACGCCCTGCAGGTGCAGAAAATGATCGATCTTCAGGACAGCGCTACAAGCAAGGATGGTAACTATGAGTGAAGTCAACGAACAGGACCCGGCACTGGCCACTGATGCGGCTGACGACTGGGGTAGTGCCATGGCCGAGCAGGCTCAGGCCAGCCAGGCTGCGCCGGCACCCGCAGCGCCGGCCGGCACCCGTGTGTTCCCGCCGCTGCAAAACGACGGCGATGTTTTCAAGACCGATGGCGATATTGCCAGGGTGCTCGATGTGCCGGTGCAGCTCACCGCCGAGTTGGGCCGCACCCGCATGACGATTAAAAATTTGCTACAGCTCTCGCCAGGCTCGGTGGTCGAGCTCGACGGCCTGGCCGGCCAGCCGATGGACGTTTTCATCAACGGCTACCTGATTGCGCAAGGTGAAGTGGTGGTGGTCAACGACAAGTTCGGCATTCGCCTGACCGACATCATCACGCCGTCCGAGCGCATCCAGAAGCTCAACCGATGAAGCTTGCGCGCATGCACGCGGCGGCGCTGGCGCTGCTGGCCAGCCTGAGCCTGGCCAGCCAGGCGGCGTTGCCCGGCGTGCCAGCCACAGCGCCCGAGCCAGCCTGGTCGTCCGGCGCCGGCGGCCTGTTGCAGGCCACGCTCGGCCTGGCGCTGGTGCTCGGGTTGATCTTTCTGTGCGGTTGGGTGGTGCGGCGTTTTGGCCTGCAACGCAGCGGCGGCGGGCGTCTGCTCAAGGTGGTTGCGAGCACCATGGTCGGGCAACGCGAGCGCGTGGTGGTGGTGGAAATTGGCGATGCCTGGCTAGTGCTCGGCGTGGCGGCCGGCCAGGTGCGCGCGCTGCACACCATGGCGGCGCAGCAGTTGCCCAGCGCGCCCGCGACGTCAGACTTCACTGGTGATCAGGGCGGCGGCGCTTTTTCGGACAAGTTGCGCCAGTCGCTGGCACAACTGAACAAGCTGGGGAAACGCGCTTGATGCACCCGCTACCAGCAGCACGGCCGGCGCATTTGCTGCGCCTGCTGCTCGCGCTCACGCTGGCAATGCCGGCGCTGGCTTCGGCCCAGGGACTGCCGGGCGTTATCACCACGCCGTTGCCCGGTGGCGGGCAGACCTGGTCGCTCAGCGTGCAGACGCTGGTGCTGCTGACCTCGCTGTCGTTCTTGCCGGCGCTGCTGTTGTCAATGACCAGCTTCACGCGCATTCTGATTGTGCTCGGACTGCTGCGCACGGCGCTGGGAACGCAGTCTTCTCCGCCGAACCAGATCCTGGTCGGGCTGTCGCTGTTTCTGACTTTCTTTGTCATGTCGCCGGTGTTTGACAAGGTGTACAACGAGGCCTACACGCCGTTCAATGAGAGCAAGATCAGCGCCGAACAGGCGCTTGAGCGCGGTGTCCAGCCGTTCAAGCTGTTCATGCTCAAGCAGACCCGCGAGGCCGACCTGGCGATGTTTGCCAAGATCGCCAACAGCCCGCCGATACAGGGACCGGAACAGGTGAGCTTGCGCATTTTGCTGCCGGCTTTTGTCATCAGCGAGCTCAAGACCGCGTTCCAGATTGGCTTCACCATCTTCATACCGTTTCTGGTCGTCGATCTGGTGGTCGCCAGCGTGCTGATGTCGCTGGGCATGATGATGGTGCCGCCGGCCACGATCTCGATGCCGTTCAAGCTGATGCTGTTTGTGCTGGTCGATGGCTGGCAACTGCTGGTCGGCGCGCTGGCGCAGAGTTTTTACACCTGATGCCTGGCATCAAGACACGGCACCCGGATGACACCTGAATCGGTCATGACACTCGGCCACCAGGCCATGAAGCTCTCGCTGCTGCTGGGCGGCCCGCTGTTGCTGGTGGCGCTGGTCACCGGGCTGGTGATCAGCCTGTTTCAGGCGGCCACGCAAATCAACGAGATGACTCTGTCGTTCATCCCCAAGCTGCTGGCGGTGTTTGCCACGCTGGTGATCGCCGGTCCCTGGATGCTGGCCACGGTGCTCGACTACATGCGCGACCTGTTCACGTCCATTCCACAGTTGATTGGGTGATGTCGCCGGTTTTCTCCGTCACCTCCGCCCAGCTCAGTCTCTGGCTGGTGTCGTTTCTGTGGCCGTTTGTACGCATGCTGGCGCTGATCAGCACGGCACCAATTTTTGGCGAAGCCGCCGTGCCGCGGCGCGTCAAGGTGGGGCTTGCCGCGTTGCTGGCCGTCGCCATCGCGCCGACACTGGGCGCTGCGCCGACGGTTCCACTGGTGTCGGGCGCCGGCCTGTGGATACTGGTCCAGCAAATCCTGATCGGCGGCGCGATGGGCTTTTCCATGCGCATGATCTTTGCCGTGGTGCAGACCGCCGGCGAGTACGCCAGCCTGCAGATGGGTCTGTCTTTTGCCGCGTTCTTTGACCCCACCAGCGGCGGCCAGACGATGGTGCTGGCGCGCTTGCTCAACGCCATCGCGCTGCTGATCTTTCTGGCCGTCGATGGGCATCTGACACTGATCATGACGCTGACCGAGAGCTTCCACACGCTGCCCATCAGCGACGCCGCGCTGGCCGGCGGCGGCTGGTTCCAGCTGGTGCTGGCCGGCGGCCACATTTTTTCCGGTGGCGTGATGCTCGCGCTGCCGATCATTGCCGCCTTGCTGACGCTGAACCTGGCGATGGGAATATTGAACCGGGTGTCGCCGCAATTCAGCATTTTTGCCGTCGGCTTTCCGATCACGCTGCTGGCCGGTCTGGCCATGATGCAGTTGCTGATGCAGTATCTGGCGCCGTTTCTGGAGCCGCGCTTTGGCAGCGGATTCGAATTGATGAGCGAGTTTCTGCAGGGGCTGCGCCGCTAACCGTCATGCAGCGCGTGGCCAGCACCCCGAATCACGAAACACCCCACAGGCCGTGGCAATCCAGAGCCCCGGCGTCATGGATTGCCACGCTGCGCTCGCAATGACGAAGTCACATGGATTGCCACGCTGCGCTCGCAATGACAACTTCTCCGTCATTGCGAGGAGCGTAGCGACGTGGCAATCCAGGACCCCGGCGTCATGGATTGCCGCGCTGCGCTCGCAATGACGAAGTCACATGGATTGCCACGCTGCGCTCGCAATGACGAAGTCACATCGCGTGAGCGATCCGCAGCGCCAGCGGCGCCGGTTGATCGGGGCTCGCCTACAGGTAATTGAGCAGCGCCGTTTGCTGCAGTTTGACAAAGGTCTGCTGGCTCGCCTGCAGCGCGGTCTGGCGCTGGTAATACTCGGCAATGGTGGCGGCGTAATCCAGGTCCTGCAGATCAGACAGATGGCTCTTGTCAGCCAGCGTGCGCTGATCTCCGGTGGCACCCAGCGCGTCGAGTTCCTGCAGGCGCGAGCCGACCGAGGAGCGCACCGTCAGCACATTGTCGTGCGCGTTCGTCGTCTTGCGGTTAGCCGTGCTGAGTGCGTTGAGCACCTTGGCCTGGCCGATTGCGCCGGTAAAGGCGATTGGCGTTTTCAGTGCCGCAATCACGTCGCCGATGGCCTGGAACACGTCTGCACCGGCATTGTTGGCGGTGGCGACTTTGATCTGGTCGCCAGCCGCCGGCGCGCCGCTGACGCTGATCTGCATGCCGCCAAAACTGATCGCACTGCCCGCCGTGTAGGGCTGAACGCCAGGCGCCAGTGACGCCGGCACCGTGTCCACGGTGTAGTTCGTGGCGTCGGTGAAACTGATGACAAAGTCCTTGCCGAAATTGGGGTCGCTGGCATCGACGATGGAAGTCGAACCAAACACGGCACTGCCGCTATTGACGCCGGCTGATGTCACGTAGCCTGCGCCGCCCTGCACCGTCTGGAAGATGCTGCGGCCGTCGTCCGTCACCGCCATCTGGCGCGAGACATCGACCTGCATCAGGCGCTGGCCCTGATCGCCAATGTAGCCAATGCCGCCGCCCGGCTGAGTGACGAACGGCGCGCTGGCGCTCTTGAAACCGGCAAACAGGAACTGGCCGTTGCCGTCGTCGCTGTTGGCCAGGCCCTGCAACTGGTCCAGATTGCTCTGCAAAGTGGTGGCGATGGTGGCGCGGTCGGCGTCCGACAGCGTGCCGTTGCCGGCCTCGATCAGGCTGCTTTTGATGTTCTGCAACACCGTGGTGATGCTTTGCAGCGCATTTTCTTCCAGTGTCAGCGACTGCCTGGCCCGGCTGCGGCTGGCCGCGTACTGCGAACCCAGCGCGATCGACTGCGACACGTTGAGCGCCTCGGTGGCGGCCAGCGGGTCGTCCGACGGCGCCAGAACCTTGCTGCCGGCGGCGAGCTGCTGCTGCACGCGCAGCAGGTTGCCCTGCTGCGTGCCCATGGCGCTGCGACTGAGTTCGTAAAAGGTCTGGGTGCTGATGCGCATCATGAACTCCTGAGTAACACCTAGCGAATGCCCAGCAAGGTATCGAAGATGGTTGCTGCCGTCTGAATCACCTTGGCATTGGCTTGGTACATCTGCTGAAACATCAGCAGATTGGCGGTTTCTTCGTCCTGGTTGACGCCCGACACCGATTGTTGCGCGGTGCGAATCTGGGTCGTCAGGCTGGCCTGGGCGATGTTCGAAATCTGCACTTGCCGGGTCTTGTTGCCGACGCTGCTGACCAGCTGCGCGTAGCCATTCATGAAGCTGGCGCTACCGTTGTCCATCGTCTTCTTGTTCTGCAGCGCACCCAACAACAGGGCATTGCTGCCATCGGAGACGCCACCGGCATTCTTGCGCACGGTAAACGTGTCGTTATTGGCCGGCTGGCCGCTGATCGTGATCGTGATGCCATTAAAGCTTAGCCTGGCCCCGGCCGCATAGGGAACCGGGGAACCGGAGGCATATGGGCTGGCCGGGTCGCTCGTGCCATCGGCCAGCGTCACGCTGACTGTGGCCCCGGCCGGGAAACCGGTCAACTGATTGGTCGCACCGTCGTACGTCAGCGTTACCGAACCAGCGGCGCCAAGCGGACTGGCCAGCGCCAGGAAACCGGCATCGACCGAGCCGGCACTGATCGCGCCGCTGCCTTGATTACCCGCCGTCTTGCCGGTGATGACCGGCGAGGCGGCGGCCACTTTGGCCGGATCGGTCAGCACCACAGCGAAGTCGCGCGCGCCGCTGCGTGTGGGCTGAATCAGGAAGCTGTCGCCCGACTGCGCACTGCCGCTGCTCATCGCAAGGCTGACGCCATCGAATGTGATGGGGAAATCCGCGCCCACGTAATTACCCACCGGCTGCTGGTCGGACAGCCGGGTCAGCGTGTACTGCAGCGTTCCGCTCACGTCCCTGACACTGAGCGTGTAATCGCTGGTGGTCAACGCCGCTGTATTGGAGAACGACGGCGTCAGCGCCAGATTGCCGCTGTTTCTGGCGTTCGAGATCAGGCCGGGGCGGGCCTGCGAGAAGAAGTTCTGGCCGGCGCTGCCATTGAGATCGATACCGAGCTTTTGCTGCGCATTAAACGTGTCGGCCAGCGCAATGGCGATGCGCCCCAGCGAGTTCTGCGCCGTCGTTAAGGAGTCGTTGCGAAACTGCAGCAGGCCGTCGAGCGAACCACCGGAGATCACGCTTTCCTGCATCTCCACCACGGTGCCAGCGGCGTTGACGGTGGCCAGCGTCGTGCGGCTCGGGTCGGCCGCCGAACTGACGGTGGCCAGCCGGGTGGCGTTGTTACCCAGCACCAGCGTCTGCCCGTTGCCGATGAACACGTTGTATTGCCCGCCGTCCTGCACAATGACCTTGGTGCCGACCAGCTTGCCCAGTTCACTCACCATCAGATCACGCTGGTCCAGCAGGTCATTGGGCGCCTGGCCGCCAGCTCCGCCAAGGACACCGATCTGCTTGTTCAGATTGGCAATCTGCGTGGCATAGCTGTTGATTTGATCGACCGTGCCGGACACCTGATTGTTGATGCTGCTGTTAAGGTTGGTCAGGTACTGATCCATCGTCCTGAACTGATTGGTCAGGGTCTGGCCGGAGCTGATCAACTGCTGGCGGGCCGACGGGTCCGCCGGCGAATTGGCAACCGCCTGCACATCGCTGAACAGCGCCTGCAGCTTGGGCGCCAGACCGGCGGCCTGATCGGCCAACAAATTGTCGATCCGGCTGACCTGCGTGAAGTAGGTGTTCAGCGATTGACTGGTGGACTGCGCCTGGTCCAGCTGAGACACCAGATACTGGTCGTAGCTGCGGGTCACGTCCGACACCCGCACACCGCCACCAAAGAACCCGGCTCCCGGCATATAGACACCGGTGGTGGATTCGACTTGTGCCGACTGCCGGCTGTAGCCAGCGGTATTGACGTTGGCCGTGTTGTGCCCGGTCGTCGTCAACGCCGCCTGCGCAGCGCTCAAGCCACTCAATCCGACGAAAAACATGCTATTCGACATATATCCGATCCTCTAAACCTCAACTGCCCAAAGCAAACAGCCGCGCCTCACCGGCTTTTGTGGTCTCTCTACCGATAACGGCATTCCGGCGGAAAACTGGAGGGTGCCAACCATGTCTATTTGAAACAATCTGAAACCGCTCCCATCCATTTGCGGCGCCTAGGCATTATCGAGCTTAAACACGCTGACCGAGCGCAACAGCTCATTGGCCTGCTCCTGCAGCGAAGCCGAGGCCGAGGCTTCCTCTTCCACCAGCGCCGCGTTTTGCTGCGTCACCTGGTCCATCTGCGTGATCGCCTGGTTGATTTGCTCCAGCCCCGAAGTCTGCTCGCGGCTTGCCGCTGCAATCTCGGCCATGATGTCGGTTACGCGCTTGACGCTGCCCACAATCTCCTGCATCGTCTTGCCGGCCTGCGCCACCTGCTGGCTGCCTTCTTCGACCTTGTCCACCGAGTCGCCAATCAGCGTCTTGATCTCTTTGGCCGCCGCCGCCGAGCGTTGCGCCAGGTTGCGCACTTCGGCCGCCACCACCGCAAAGCCGCGGCCCTGCTCGCCAGCACGCGCCGCTTCGACCGCCGCGTTGAGCGCCAGAATATTGGTCTGGAATGCGATGCCGTCGATCACGCCAATGATGTCAACGATCTTCTTCGACGAGCTGTTGATGTCGCCCATGGTTTGCACCACCTGCGCCACCACGCTGCCACCCTGCAGCGCCACTTGCGAGGCCGATGCAGCAAGCTGATTCGCCTGCTGCGCGTTGTCAGCGTTTTGCTTGACGGTGGCGGTGAGTTGTTCTACCGAGGCCGCTGTCTGCTCCAGCGCACTGGCCTGCTCTTCGGTGCGCGACGACAGGTCCATGTTGCCGCTGGCGATCTGGCTCGATGCGGTGGCAATGGTGTCGGTGCCACGGCGCACTTCACCGACGATTTCCGCCAGACTGAACTGCATCTCCTTGAGCGCATGCATCAACTGCCCGGTCTCGTCGCTGGAATCGACATCAATCCTGACCGTCAGATTGCCAGCCGCGATCTGTTTGGACAAGCTCACTGCCGTATCGAGCGTGCGTTTGATCCGCCGCGCAACCAGCCAGCCAAATACAAATACCAGCAGTGCCAGCACGCTTGCCACGCCAATGATCTGCACGCGCATCCTGGTCACTTCGGCCTTCACATCATCGACATAGATGCCGCTACCAACGACCCAATCCCACTCCTTGACCAGCTTGACGTAGGATATTTTGTCAACCGGCTCGGCGGCACCAGGTTTTGACCATTGGTATTCAACCAGGCCCTCACCCTTTTCCCTGGCGATCTTGACCATCTCGATAAAGAGCTGCTTGCCGTTGGGATCCTTCATGTCTCCCACGCTCTTCCCGTTCAACTCCGGCTTGACCGGGTGCATCAGCATCTTGGGCTCCAGATCATTGACCCAGAAGTACTCGGTGCCGTGATAGCGCATGTCCTTGATGTTTTCCAGTGCTCTGGATTTTGCTTCGTCGATCGTGATCTTGCCTTCTTTGACATCATGCGTATGACTGTCAATCAGTGCTGCGGCGGTGTCCACAACACCCTTTGTCGCCAGCACCTTTTCGTTCATCAGGCGCTGTTCCATGTAGGGCAGGACATAGAACAGGATTCCCACCATCGCCACCAGGATGGTGGTGATCGAAATGCTCAGGATTTTCGAGGTGATCTTCCAGTCGCCAAATTTTTTGATCTTCATATTCGTACCTTTCTTATAGTTGAGTAACTTTGTATCCCGCTAACTGTGTCGCAGCGTCGTCACGCCACCAGTTGTTCAATCAGGCCCATCTCGGCGCTCGACATCAGCCGGTCGATATCCACCAAAATCAGCATGCGCTCATCCAGCGTGCCCAGGCCGATCAGGTAGTCCGAGTCCAGCACCGACGCCATCTGCGGCGCCGCCTTGACCTGCTCGGGCTTCAAG
>JANNUE010000367.1:0-17441 GCA_031394895.1 Betaproteobacteria bacterium | reverse complement strand
GAAAATTCGTTCCCGGAGCTAAATTGAAGAGGTCAACATGTACGCGGTCATAAAAACCGGCGGCAAGCAATATCGGGTTGCAGCCGGCGAAAAAATTAAAGTAGAACAGATTGCTGCGGACGTAGGCCAAGAGATTGTGTTCGATCAGGTTTTGGCAGTCGGCAACGGCGCAGAACTGAAGGTCGGTACTCCCTTGGTGTCCGGCGCAACGGTGAGTGTCACAGTAGTGGCTCACGGCAAGCACGACAAGGTCAGCATTTTCAAGATGCGCCGTCGCAAGCATTACCAAAAACGTCAAGGGCATCGGCAGCAGTTCACTGAACTGCTGGTTGGCGTCATTGCAGCCTGACAAGGACAGATCATGGCACAGAAAAAAGGCGGCGGCTCTACGCGAAACGGGCGCGATTCGCAGCCCAAAATGCTTGGCGTGAAGAAGTTCGGCGGTGAATTGATCAGCGCCGGCGCGATCATCGTTCGCCAGCGCGGCACCAAGTTCCACCCCGGAGCCAATGTCGGCATCGGCAAAGACCACACGCTGTTTGCGCTGGTGCAAGGCCATGTGCAGTTTGCCACCAAGGGTGCCCTGAACAAGCAGACGGTGAGCGTTACCTCGGCTTAATTTGCTGGGTAGTCCCAATTGAAACCCTGCGCGCTGCGCGGGGTTTTTCGTTTATAAAGCCTGAAATCATGAAGTTCGTTGACGAAGCCTACATTGACATCTCGGCAGGAGATGGCGGCGCTGGCTGCGTCTCGTTCCGGCATGAAAAATACAAAGAGTTTGGCGGTCCCAATGGCGGTGATGGTGGCCGTGGCGGCCATGTCTTTGCTGTCGCCGACCCGAACCTGAACACGCTGGTGGATTTTCGCTTCGCCAGGCGCCATGACGCGAAGCGTGGCGAGCATGGCATGGGCTCCGACATGTTTGGCGCGGCTGGCGATGACATCACGCTCAAGATGCCGGTGGGCACCATCATCTCGGACGCAGAGACTGGTGATGTGTTGTTCGAGTTGCTCAAGCCCGGCGAGGTCATCACCATTGCCAAAGGCGGCGATGGCGGCTTCGGCAACATGCGCTTCAAGAGCGCGATCAACCGGGCACCGCGGCAAAAAACCCCGGGCTGGCCGGGTGAGAAGCGCAATCTCAAGCTGGAACTCAAGGTACTGGCCGATGTCGGCCTGCTGGGCATGCCCAACGCCGGCAAATCGACGCTGATCACCGCGATATCGAACGCCAGGCCGCGCATTGCCGACTATCCTTTCACGACGCTGCACCCGAACCTGGGTGTGGTGCGGGTCGGACCCGAGCAGAGTTTTGTCGTCGCTGACTTGCCGGGCTTGATCGAGGGTGCCTCGGACGGGGCCGGTCTGGGCCACCTCTTTCTGCGCCACTTGCAGCGCACGCGCTTGCTGCTGCACGTGATCGACATGGCACCGTTCGACGCCGCCGTCGATACCGTTGTGCAAGCCAAGGCGATTGTGAACGAACTCAAGAAATACGATCCGGCGCTGTACGACAAGCCGCGCTGGCTGGTTCTGAACAAGCTTGACATGGTCCCGCCGGAGCAACGTGCGGCACTGGTGAAGGACTTCGTCAAGCGCCTCAAGTTCAAAGGTCCGGTGTTCGAGATTTCGGCGCTGACGCGCGAAGGTTGCGAGGCGCTGGTCAAAGTCGTCTATCAGCACGTCAAGGCGCAGCAAACGGCCGAGCTGAATCCGCCGGCGGTTGATCCCCGTTTTGCTGTTGACGCCGAATAGCGCGAACAGCCACTGGCAACCATGTCTGAAGCGGATTCAAACCTATTGCGCGATGCCCGGCGTATCGTGGTCAAGGTCGGCTCCAGCCTGGTGACCGACGACGGGCGCGGACTCGACGAAGCTGCGATTGGCGAATGGTGCCGGCAGTTGGCTGTGCTGGCGCGCGACGGGCGCGAAGTCATCATGGTCTCCAGCGGCGCCATTGCCGAAGGCATGAAGCGTCTGGGTTGGGTCAGCCGGCCGCACCATATTCATGAGCTGCAGGCGGCTGCGGCGGTCGGGCAGATGGGCTTGGCACAGATGTATGAAACCAAGCTGCGAGAACAGGGCTTGCGCAGCGCGCAGGTGTTGTTGACGCACGCTGACCTGGCCGATCGCGAGCGCTATCTGAATGCCCGCTCCACCCTGCTGACCCTGCTCAAACTGGGCGTGGTGCCGGTGATCAACGAAAACGACACGGTAGTCAACGATGAAATCAAGTTTGGCGACAACGACACTTTGGGTGCGTTGGTGGCCAATCTGGTCGAGGCCGATGCCCTGGTAATTCTGACCGATCAGAAGGGGCTTTACGATGCCGATCCGCGCAAAGATCCAGGCGCACAGTTCGTTGATCGGGCCAAGGCCGGCGATCCGGCGCTGGAGATGATGGCCGGGGGCGCTGGCTCCAGTCTGGGACGCGGCGGCATGATCACGAAGATACTGGCGGCAAAACGCGCTGCCGGCTCGGGCGCTTCGACCGTGATTGCGTGGGGGCGCGAGCCGGATGCGCTGGTGCGTTTGACGCAGGGGGAGGCGATTGGCACTTTGCTGGTGGCGCAGACGCAAAAGAAACAGGCGCGCAAGCAGTGGATTGCCGATCACCTGCAACTGCGTGGCTCGGTGACCGTCGATGCCGGCGCTGTCGCCAAACTGCGCGACGACGGCAAGAGCCTGCTGCCGATCGGCATGACGCTGGTAGATGGTGATTTTTCACGCGGCGACGTGATTGCTATCCGCGATGCCGACGGTATGGAGGTGGCGCGCGGCCTGGCTAACTACGCCAGTGCCGAGGCGCGGCTGATTTGCCGCAAGCCATCGAGTGAATTTGAAAAGCTGCTGGGTTATGTGGCCGAGGCCGAAATGGTGCACCGGGACAATCTGGTGCTGACGCGGTAACAGGGCGTGAGCTGGTTCAAGGCTCAATGCTGCGAGCTCTGGCCCGGGTTCTTCAGGGTATTGATAATTTCCGCCACCGAAGCCGGCACTGCGGCCCCGTTCTGACACGCGCCTTGCTTGGCGAAAGTCCGGGCATGTCTGGACGGCTGGTCATTCATGGCGCGCCATTCCGGGTTGCTGACAGAAGACCATTGCCCGCTGGCGCTATAGCGGGCATAAGTCTTGACTTCCCAGTTTGGGCAACGAATTCCTTCGTATAGAGCGGTCAGTGTGCCGGCCGGACTGATCGCGACCATCACATAGCGCACGACGCCGTCGGGGCCTATGGTCAGGGTCAGCGGATCAATGCCAAAGCGCAGCGTGATGTGGCGTGGCATTTCGATCGGAATCAGCCGCTCCTTGTTGAAGGAGGGCGCTGCTGGCGCGTCGATTTCCTTGCGCTCAGGCGCAGTCTCGGTCTGGGCCGTGGCGCCAACTGCCAACAGCATCAGACCCAGCCAGCAAAGTTTATTGATTTTCATGCGGCTTCTCGTTGAAGTTGGCACAGCTATTGGTATGCAGATCCGGTGCCAACGTTGTGCCGGCAATGGCATCCTGTCCTGCCTCGTACTCGTGATCGAGTGGGCGCATGCCTTGGCGCAGGAACCGGTTGCGGTGTTCGTGGCGGGGTAAATAGCGTGCCAGTTCAGTCAGCGCCAACTCATAGACACCGCGCTTGAACTCGACCACCGCATCCAGTGGTACCCAGTAGTCGTTCCAGCGCCAGGCGTCAAACTCGGGATGATTGGTCGCGCGCAGGTTTAAATCCCAGTCATGCCCCACCAGTTGCAGCAAGTACCAAATCTGTTTCTGGCCTTTGTAATGTCCGCGCGCATCGCGGCGGATGTATCTGTCTGGCACCTCGTAGCGCAACCAGTCTCGGGTCCGGGCAACGATGCGAATATGCTCTTGACAGAGCCCGACTTCCTCATGCAACTCACGAATCATGGCTTGCTCAGGGGTTTCTCCCCGATCAATGCCACCCTGCGGAAACTGCCAAGAGTGCGTACGAATTCGCTTGCCCCAGAACACTTGATTTTTCTGGTTGAGCAGGATGATGCCGACGTTGGGCCTAAAGCCGTCCCGGTCAAGCATAATCAAACCCCAATTTTTAAACTGTACCCATTATGCACAGCATGCGCCGCGCATCAAGGGGTGTAGCCCTTATTCCTTTGTATTGAGCCCCGCCATGAAAGCCTCGCAATTCTTTATTTCCACTCTCAAAGAAGCACCTGCCGATGCCGAGGTCGTAAGTCATAAACTGATGATGCGCGCCGGCATGATCAAGAAGCTTGGCGCCGGCATCTACAGCTATCTGCCGATGGGTTTGCGGGTTATTCGCAAGGTCGAAGCGATCGTGCGTGAAGAGATGAACCGTGCCGGTGCGGTGGAACTGAGCATGCCGGTGGTGCAACCCGCCGAGCTGTGGCGCGAAACAGGGCGATTTACCAGCAACGGGCCTGAGTTGTTACGACTCAAGGACCGGCATGATCGCGACTTTGTGATTCAACCCACCAGCGAAGAGGTGATCACCGATATCGCGCGCCAGGAGATCAAGAGCTACAAGCAGCTGCCGAAGAACCTGTACCAGATCCAGACCAAGTTCCGCGATGAGCGCCGGCCGCGCTTTGGCCTGATGCGGGGTCGGGAATTCACGATGAAGGATGCCTACAGTTTTGACCGTGATCTGGACGCGGCCAAGCAAAGCTACCAAGTCATGAGCGATGCCTATCGACGCATCTTTGACCGCTTTGGATTGCGTTATCGCGCCGTGGCGGCTGATAGTGGTGCCATCGGCGGCGATGTGAATGAAGAGTTCCAGGTGATTGCCGATACCGGCGAAGACGCGATCGTCTATTGTCCGGACAGCGGTTACGCGGCCAATATGGAAAAGGCTGTTGCATTGGCCCCGGTCGGACCGCGCCAACCGCCTGTTGCAGTGATGGTCAAGACGCCGACGCCGGGCAGGAGCACCTGCGCCGATGTGGCGGATTTGCTGGCGTTGCCGTTGCAGCGTACCGTCAAGTCGCTGGTGCTGGCGACCGATCAGCGCAATGAAGCCGGGGCGGTGATCAAGACCCAGGTCTGGCTGCTGTTGCTGCGCGGTGACCATGAGATGAACGAAGTCAAGGTCAGCAAGTTGCCCGGACTGGCCGGCTTTCGCTTTGCGACCGAGGCTGAAATCGAAACGTGCTTTGGCTGTAAGCCAGGCTACCTGGGGCCGATTGGTTTGAAGCAAGCAGTCAACATCGTAGCGGACCGGGACGTGGCCATCATGAGCGACTGGGTTTGTGGCGCCAACGAGTCCGACTTTCACCTCACCGGGGTCAACTGGGGGCGCGATCTGGCGGAGCCGCGGCTGGTGGCCGATATTCGCAACGTGGTCGCAGGTGATGCATCGCCAGACGGTAAAGGCGTTCTGGCGATCGAGCGGGGCATCTAAATCGGTCACGTATTTGTACTTGGCACCAAGTACAGCAAGCCGATGAATGCGACCTTCCTGGACGTCAACGGCAAGCCGCAATTTATGGAAATGGGTTGCTATGGCATTGGCATTACACGCTTGCCGGCCGCAGCGATTGAGCAAAACCACGATGAGCGCGGCATTATCTGGCCGGATGCGCTGGCGCCGTTTACCGTGGTGTTGTGCCCGATCAGCCCGGACCGCTTCCCCGACGTCAAGGCCGCTGCCGATCAACTGTACGGCGAACTGCTGGCCGCTGGCATTGACGTGATACTGGATGACCGCGGCGAGCGACCCGGTGCCATGTTTGCCGATTGGGAACTGATCGGCGTGCCGCACCGCATCACGATAGGCGAGCGCGGCTTGAAAGCCGGTCAGGTCGAGTACCAGCACCGGCGCGACGCAACGCCGACTGCGCTGGCGGTGACCGAAGTGCTGGCTCTGCTTCGAGCCAAATTGAAGGTGTGAGCTTGTCAGTCTTGACGGGATTGATTTCCAGACGAACCAGCGTCCTGACCTTGCTCAGCGGACTGGGCTTGCTGACGCTGCATCTGCCGGCGGATGCCGGTGCCCAACTGGAAGAACCGCTGGTGGACTCGGTGCGCACCGCGCTCAGTTCGGCCATTTCCAACCATGCGCCGCCGGTGCCGGAATTCTCAGATACCGAGTCGCGTCTGCAGTATCTTCGCTGGCTGGGCCGCATCAGCGAGCGCCTGAAGAAGAAGATGCCGGACTGGAATGTGCGCCGCGAGTTTCTGCAAACGCTGTGGTATGAGAGCCGGCGTGCCGGGCTGGAGCCGGTGCTGGTGCTGGGACTGGTCCAAGTGGAGAGCAACTTCCGCAAATTTGCCGTCAGCAGCGTGGGCGCGCGCGGCTATATGCAGGTGATGCCGTTCTGGACGCGCGTGCTCGGTGATGGGGACGCGGGCAAGCTGTTTTATATGCAGACCAATCTTCGCTTTGGTTGCGTCATCCTGCGCCACTATCTGGACCGCGAAAAAGGTGACTTGTTCATGGCACTGGGGCGCTATAACGGCTCGCGCGGCAAGCCTGCGTATCCGAATGCGGTACTGCAGGCCAGAAGAAATTGGGAGTAACTTAGGCTTTGGCGGTCAGCGCCTGCTGCAACTCGCCGTTTTCATACATCTCGAGCATGATGTCCGAGCCGCCGATGAACTCGCCGTTGATGTAGAGCTGCGGGATGGTCGGCCAGTTGCTGAATTCCTTGATGCCGGCGCGAATGTCCTCGTCTTCCAGCACGTTGACAGTCTTGAGTGTTTTCAGGTCCACGCCGCAGGACTGCAGAATTTGCACAGCCCGGCCAGAAAAACCGCATTGCGGAAAACTCGCGTCGCCCTTCATGAAAAGAACTACGGGATTGGATTTAACCAGTCCGGCTATGCGTTGTTGTGCATCACTCATTTGAAAATTTCCTTAAGGGTCAATGCCCCGATTATTCCATCTTCGCAGGCCGCGCGCTGGCGCCGCCAGCCATCCCCTAAACTCGACGCCTATGAGAACGAACTTGCAGGTGCTCGGAATTGAATCGTCGTGCGACGAGACCGGCGTCGCGCTGGTCGAACTGCAGGGCGGTGAACTGCCGCGACTGCTGGCGCACGCGCTGTACAGTCAGATCGACATGCATCAGGCCTATGGCGGTGTGGTGCCGGAACTGGCCAGCCGTGACCATATCCGGCGCGTGCTGCCGCTGACGCAGCAGGTTCTGGCGCAGGCCAACCGGACTCTGTCCGATATCGATGTCGTGGCGTTTACGCGGGGCCCGGGCCTGGCCGGAGCCTTGCTGGTGGGTGCCGGTGTGGCTTGCGCGCTGGGCGCGGCGCTGGGCAAGCCGGTGCTGGGCGTGCACCATCTGGAAGGGCATTTGCTGTCGCCGTTTCTGAGTGCCGACGCGCCCGAATTCCCTTTTGTGGCGCTGCTGGTCTCCGGCGGTCACACACAGTTGATGCGGGTCGATGCGGTCGGGCACTACACCTTGCTGGGGGAAGCAATCGACGACGCCGCCGGCGAGGCGTTCGATAAATCGGCCAAGCTGCTTGGTCTGGGTTATCCGGGCGGTCCGGCCTTGTCCGCGCTGGCGCAGCGGGGTGACGTCAACGCGTTCAAGCTGCCACGCCCCTTGCTCAAGAGCGGCAATCTTGATTTTTCATTCGCCGGCTTGAAGACGGCGGTAATGGTGCAGGCCAAAAAACTGGCGCTGACGCAGGGCTGCGTTGTTGATCTGTTGCCCATCGGCGTGCTGGCCGACCTGGCGGCCTCGACCGAAGCGGCGATTGTCGAGGTGCTGGTGAAGAAATCGCTGACGGCGCTGGCACAGACGGGGTTGACTCGTCTGGTGGTCGCCGGTGGTGTCGGCGCCAACCGCAACCTGCGCCAGCAGCTCGACGCTGAGTGTGCCAGGCGCCATGTTCGGGTGCATTACCCGGAGCTTGATTTGTGCACCGACAACGGCGCGATGATCGCCATGGCGGCAGCTATGCGGCTGCAGTCTGGCTGCCAGGCGCCCAGCACGGATTACGCTTTTGACGTCAAACCGCGCTGGCCGCTGGCAGCGTTGTAACGGCTCAGCGGATCGGCAGCTCGGTGACGCGGCTCGCCGGCACCTGTTTGCTGAGCTTGAGCGTCAACACGCCATTTTCCAGCTTGGCATCGCTGCCTGCGACGTCAATCGGCTGCGGCAATTCATAAGCGTGGCGGTACTGGCGCGGCGCGCCTTCTTTGGTCTCGACGCGCACAATGGCATCTTCAATGCCGATGCTGAGCTGGTCTTTGGTAACGCCGGGCAAATCGAACGACAACGTGAAGGATGTGTCGTCTTGCACAATGGCGCAGGACGCTGGGCGACTGGCCAGTTGCGTCTCCTGCAGAAAGCGCTCAAGCGAACGCCCGGCCGGTGAGAACAATTGACGTCGCAGACTGGCGGGGGTGGTGGTGGCATAAAACATGGGTGAACTCCTTGTACACTGCCCGGCGTTCGACATGAACGCCCGGTTGTTTTCAATCTGCGAATGAATTCGCTGTTTTCAAGAGAAATTCCACTATGTTTATTCTTGCCCGTTGGGCCTTGAAATTGCTGGCGTTGGCACTATGCTTACCGCTGCTGGCGCAGGCACAGACGGCGCCAGCGCCGATCAAGATGGCGATGATCGAAAGCCTGAGTGGCGCCTTTGCCAACACCGGGGAGTCGGTGTTTCGCAATCTGATTTGGGCCATTGAGCGCGTCAACGCACGTGGCGGTGTGAAACTCGCTGGCTCGGCTGGAGCGGCGCCTGAGCAGCGGCTGCTGGCACTGGAGCGCTACGACAGCAAGGGCCAGACCGAAGAGGCGCTGTCGGCGCTCAAGTCGGCCATTGACGACGGTGCCCGGTTTGTGCTGCAAGGCAATTCTTCAAGTACCGCGGCGGCGTTGATTGACGCCATCAACAAACACAATGAACGCGAGCCGGACAAGCGCGTGCTGTTTTTGAACTACTCGGCGGTTGACCCTATTCTGACCAATGAGAAATGCAGTTTCTGGCACTTTCGGTTTGACGCCCACGCCGACATGCGCATGGCGGCGCTGATGGAGGTGCTGCGCGACGACAAGGCGCTCAAAAGCGTTTATCTGATTGGGCAGGATTACAGCTTTGGCCATGCGGTAGCGCGCGAAGCGCGGCGTCAACTCGCTGTGCTGCGCCCTGACGTGCAGATCGTCGGCGAGGAACTGCACCCGGTGGGACGCGTCAAGGATTTTTTGCCGTATGTCAGCAAGATCAAGGCCAGCGGTGCCCAGGCTGTCATTACCGGCAACTGGGGCAATGACCTGACGCTGTTGATCAAGGCCGCCAAAGAGGTCGGCTTTGACGGCAAGTTCTACACGTTCTACGGCAACGCGCTAGGTGCTCCGGCCGCCAACGGTGAGGCCGGCGTTGGCAAAGTGCTGGCAGTGGCGGACTGGCTGCCGAATGTGCAGAACGCCCAGAGCGAGACCTTCTACCGGTCGTTTCGGCAGCGCTTTCCGGCACCGGAGACCGACTACGTGCACATGCGCATGCAACTGATGGTGGAGGCGCTGGCGCAGGTGATCGAGAAGGCCGGCAGTTTGAACGCGGTCGCCGTTGCGACCGAGCTGGAGAAGGTCAAACTGGTTTTCTCCGCACAACAGGGGGCGATGCGCTCGTCGGATCATCAGTTCCAGCAGCCACTGGTGGTGGGCGAGATGGACCGCCAGGGAGCCCCAGGCGTCAAATTCGACGTGGAAGGCTCGGGCTACGGTTTTCGGGTCATCAAGACCATTGCGGCAGCGCGCGCCGAACAAGCGACGAGTTGCAAAATGCAGCGACCGTCACTCCCATGAACACAACAAGCTGAGTCCATCATGCGTCAAGCAATCAGGAATCTGGAAGAATCGAAAATCCGCGAGGTAGCCAACGCCGGCATCGGGCGCAGCGACGTGCTGGCGTTCTGGTTTGGCGAGAGTGACGAGGTGACACCGGAATTCATCCGGCAGGCGGCAATCGAGTCATTGCAGCGTGGTGAAACTTTTTATGCGCATAACCTGGGTCTGCCCGAGTTGCGCCAGGCCCTATCCGATTACATGAGTCTGCGCCATGGGCCGATTGGGGTCGATCGGCTGGCGGTCACCAGCGGCGGCGTCAACGCCCTGATGCTGGCGATGCAGCAACTGGTGGACGCCGGCGATCATGTGGTGGCGGTGACACCGGTCTGGCCGAATCTGACAGCGCAGCCGGCGATTCTGGGCGCGCGCGTGCAGTGCGTCGCCCTGGCGCCGGTGGACGGGGTCTGGTCGCTCGACATGAACAAGTTGCTCAGCGCAGTGACCGCCGCGACCAAGGTGCTGATCATCAACGCCCCGAACAACCCGACCGGCTGGACCCTCACCAGCCAGCAGCAACAGCGCATCCTGCAACACTGCCGCCAGACCGGCACCTGGATCCTGGCCGATGAGGTCTATGAGCGGCTGTACTTCGAACCGACATCAAATGGCTGCGCACCGAGTTTTCTCGATCTGGCCGCCTCCGATGACCGACTGGTCGTGGTGCACAGCTTCTCCAAGAGTTTTCTGATGACCGGCTGGCGTCTGGGCTGGCTGGTGATGCCGGCGAACATGACGCCGCAGATGGGCAAGCTGATCGAGTTCAACACTTCGTGCGCCAGTGTCTTCACGCAGCGCGCAGGCGTGGTGGCGCTTGAACGAAGCGACGAGGTGACGCCGCGCGTAGTGACGCATTTGAAGACCTGCCGCGACACGCTGATTCCGCTATTGCAGGCGATTCCCGGCGTGCAGGCGGCGTCGCCGCGCGGCGGCATGTACGCCTTTTTCCGGCTGGGCGGCTTTGATGACTCACTGGCGGTGGCCAAGCGTCTGGTGCTCGAAGCCGGGCTCGGGCTGGCGCCGGGTGAGGCGTTTGCACCCGAGGCGCAAGGCTGGCTGCGCTGGTGTTTTGCGTCAAAAGACCCGCAGCGGCTGGTGGCAGGCGTCGAGCGCTTGCGCAACTGGCTATAATCAGCAGGCTTTGCACACCGCATAAGCGCACGTCCGGGGCAGTTCCAGCGCCGCACGCAAGTTCATTATCAACAGGAAATCAGACATGATCGCATCCAGTATCAAAGCCGCTGTCGTTAAAGACAACGCACGCCAGGCCGGTGACACGGGTAGCCCCGAAGTGCAAGTTGCACTGCTGACCGCCCGCATCAACGAACTCACACCGCACTTCAAGACCCACGCCAAGGATCACCACGGTCGCCGTGGCCTGTTGCGCATGGTGAGTCGCCGCCGCAAGCTGCTTGACTACCTGAAATCCAAAGATGCAGGCCGCTACACCGCGCTGATCGCCAAATTGGGTCTGCGCAAGTAAGCGTTTGCGCGAATGATGAACGCCTGAGTTAGTTGGCTAGCTCAGGCGTTTTTTACTTCGGAGAGGGCTAAAACGGAGCGAAGCTGTGTCATTCCAGAGTCATTTGAGTTGAATTTCTCTGGAATGGCATCGTGTTCCGTCATGCGTGATCCGGGCTCGGGTGAGGTGGCCTGCACTTCCCAAATTGACCAGGAGAAAAGATATGAGCATATTCAATAAAGTGACCAAGACCTTCCAATGGGGACAGAACACAGTCACCATGGAAACCGGCGAAATCGCCCGTCAAGCGAGCGGCGCCGTGCTGCTCGACATGGACGGCACCGTGGTGCTGGCCACCGTGGTGGCCAAGACCGAAGGCAAGGCCGGTCAGGACTTCTTCCCGTTGACTGTCGATTACCTTGAAAAAAGTTATGCCGCCGGGAAAATCCCCGGCAGCTTTTTCAAGCGCGAAGGTCGTCCCAGCGAGTTTGAGACACTGACCAGCCGTTTGATCGACCGTCCGATTCGCCCGCTGTTCCCGGAAGGCTTCTTCAACGAAGTGCACGTGGTCGTGCTCACGTTGTCGTTGAATCCGGAAGTCGATGCCGACATCGCCGCATTGATTGCGACCAGCGCCGCCTTGTCGATCAGCGGCATTCCGTTCAGCGGTCCGATTGGCGCCGCACGTGTCGGCTACGTCAACGGCGAATACGTGCTCAATCCGGGCCAGACCGCGCGCAAGGATTCAACGCTTGACCTGGTGGTGGCCGGTACCGAGTCTGCCGTCCTGATGGTCGAGTCTGAAGCCAAGCAACTATCCGAAGAAATCATGCTTGGCGCCGTGGTGTTTGGCCATGAGCAGGGCAATATCGCGATCAACGCAATTCATGAGCTGGTGCGCGACGCCGGCAAACCGGTGTGGGACTGGAAGGCCCCGGCCAAGGACGAACCGCTGATCGCCAAAGTCGGCGCACTGGCCGCTGACAAACTGGCTGCTGCCTATCAAATTCGCAACAAGCAGGCCCGCACGCAGGCTTGCCGCGCCGCCTACGCCGACGTGATGTCGGCCCTGAAGGCAGACGGCGCCGCATTTGACAGCGTAGCGATTGAAGGCATGTTGTTTGACATTGAAGCCAAGATTGTGCGCAGCCAGATTCTGGCCGGCGAGCCACGCATCGACGGTCGCGACACCCGCACCGTGCGCGCGATTGAAATCCGCAACGGCGTGCTGCCACGCACCCACGGCTCGGCACTGTTCACGCGCGGCGAAACGCAGGCGCTGGTAGTGACCACGCTGGGCACCGAACGTGACGCCCAGCGCATTGACGCGCTGTCTGGCGACTATGAAGACCGCTTCATGCTGCACTACAACATGCCTCCGTTCGCCACCGGCGAAACCGGCCGCGTCGGTACCCCCAAACGGCGCGAGATTGGCCATGGCCGTCTGGCCAAGCGCGCGCTGATCGCGGTCTTGCCAACCAAAGACGATTTCCCCTACACAATGCGCGTGGTGAGCGAGATCACCGAATCCAATGGTTCGTCTTCGATGGCGTCGGTGTGCGCCGGTTGCCTGTCGCTGATGGACGCCGGTGTGCCGATCAAGGCGCACGTGGCCGGCATCGCCATGGGTCTGATCAAGGAAGAAAACCGCTTCGCCGTGCTGACCGACATTCTGGGCGACGAAGATCATCTGGGCGACATGGACTTCAAGGTGGCGGGTACCACCAACGGTATTACCGCGCTACAGATGGACATCAAGATTCAGGGCATCACCAAGGAAATCATGCAAGTCGCGCTGGCGCAGGCCAAAGAGGCGCGCATGCACATTCTGGGCAAGATGCAGGAAGCCATGGCCGAAGCCAAGACCGAAGTGTCCAACTTCGCGCCGCGCCTGTTCACGATGAAGATCAATCCGGAAAAAATCCGCGACGTGATCGGCAAGGGCGGTTCGGTGATTCGCGCGTTGACCGAAGAAACCGGTACCCAGATTAACATTGAGGAAGACGGCACGATCACGATTGCGTCGGCCGATCCGGCCAAGGCCGAGGAAGCCAAGCGCCGCATTGAGCAGATCACCGCCGAAGTTGAAATTGGCAGGATCTACGAAGGCCCGGTCACCAAGATTCTTGATTTTGGCGCGCTGATCAACCTGTTGCCGGGCAAGGACGGCTTGTTGCATATCAGCCAGATCGCGCACGAGCGTGTCGAAAAGGTGTCCGACTACCTGACCGAAGGCCAGATCGTCAAGGTCAAGGTCATGGAAACCGACGAAAAGGGCCGCATCAAGCTGTCGATGAAGGTCCTGCTGGACCGCCCGATGCAGAATGCTCCCGAGCAGCACGCCTGATTGTTTGTGATCGAGCCGGCACCCACGCTGTTGTCTGATACGACCATGCAAGTCATTGAAATAAGCTCCTTTGGTGGGCCTGACGTTTTGCGCTTGGCCCAGCGTCCTACGCCTGCGCCGGGCGCCGGTGAATTGCTGATCCGCGTGTCGGCCAGCGGGGTCAATCGCCCCGATGTGTTGCAACGCACCGGCAACTACCCGGTGCCTCCCGGCGCTTCGGATATTCCGGGGCTGGAAGTCGCCGGCGTGATCGAGCAGGGTGACCCAGAAGAACTGCGGCGCTCTGGCTTCAAGCTCGGCGACCGGGTTTGTGCCTTGGTAGCCGGCGGTGGTTACGCTGAATTCTGCGTGGCGCCGATCGGGCAATGCCTGCCAGTGCCCAAAGGGTTGAGTGACGTCGAGGCGGCGTCGCTGCCTGAAACTTTTTTCACCGTCTGGAGCAACGTCTTTGACCGGGCGCGACTGCAAGCCGGCGAGACGCTACTGATTCAGGGCGGCTCCAGCGGCATTGGTGTCACCGCCATCCAGTTGGCCAAAGCGATGGGTGCGCGGGTCATGGTGACGGCTGGCAGCGATGAAAAGTGTGCTGCCTGCATCGCGCTCGGCGCCGACCACGCGATCAACTACAAGACGCACGATTTTCAGGACGAGGTCAAGCGCCTGACCCAGGGCCAGGGCGTGAATGTCATTCTCGACATGGTGGCTGGCAGTTACGTGGCCAAGGAGATTGAATGCCTGAGCGAAGATGGCCGCCTGGTCATCATCGCAGTGCAGGGCGGCATCAAAAGTGAAATCAATGCCGGTCTGGTGCTGCGCAGGCGGCTCACGGTGACCGGTTCCACGTTGCGGCCGCGCCCGCTTGCGTTCAAGCAGGCTATTGCGCAGGCGTGCTTGAAGACCGTCTGGCCGTTAATAGAAGGCGGGCGTATCAAACCGGTCATTCACAGCACTTTTGCGGCGCACGACGCGTCCCGGGCGCACGCGCTGATGGAGTCCAACCGGCATGTTGGAAAGATTGTCTTGACTTGGGGTGTGGCATGAAGAAAAAGCTGATCGCAGGCAACTGGAAAATGAACGGCAGCCTGGCCGCCAACGAAGCCCTCGTGCGGGGTTTGCTGGCCGGTCTCACTACGCCCGCCTGTTCGGTCGCGCTGTGTGTGCCGGCAGCCTATCTGGCCCAGATGCAGACCTTGCTCGCCCACAGTGCAATCGACCTGGGCGCGCAGGACGTGTCCGAGCATTCGGGTGGTGCCTTTACCGGTGAAATCAGCGCCACCATGCTGAGGGAATTTGCCGTGCGTTATGTGCTGGCGGGTCATTCTGAGCGGCGCCAATACCATGGCGAGACCGACCTGCAGGTGGCCACCAAGGTGCAGGCGGCGCTGGCTGGCGGCATCACGCCGATTGTGTGCGTTGGCGAGAGTCTGGCCGAGCGTGAAGCCGGTAAGACTGAAGAGGTGGTCAAACGTCAACTTGCAGCAGTCATCCATGCCAATGGTCACTGCATCAGTGAAATTGTCGTGGCCTATGAGCCGGTATGGGCGATCGGCACCGGCAAGACTGCCAGCACCGAGCAGGCGCAGCAGGTGCACGCCGTGCTGCGGGCGCAGTTGCGCGCAGCCTCCAGTCAGGCCGACCGGATCCCTATTTTGTACGGCGGCAGCATGAACGCGGGCAACGCTGCCCAACTGCTGGCGCAGCCCGATATAGACGGTGGCCTGGTCGGTGGCGCATCGCTCAAGGCCGCTGATTTCTTATCAATTATTGCTTCTGCCGTTTGATTCATGGCATGAGCTACAGCAAGTTTTAGGAGTATTCAATGAGTGTTTTTTTAACCATCCTGCTCGCGGTCCAGATGATTACGGCCGTGGCCATGATTGGCCTGATTCTGGTGCAGCACGGCAAGGGTGCCGACATGGGTGCGGCGTTTGGCGGAGGGAGTTCGGGAAGTCTGTTTGGCGCCAGCGGCAGCGCGAACTTTCTGTCGCGCACCACCGCCGTGCTGGCGACATTGTTTTTTGCGTGTACCTTGTTGCTGGCCTATTTTGGCAACGTGCGCCCCACCGCAAGCTCTGGCAGCGTGCTCGAAGGTGCGGCCGTCGTGACCCCGGCAGCGAGTGCTGTTGCGCCTGCCGTACCCGCGTCCGGTGCGGCCCAGATTCCGTCCAAATAATTGCACGCTTAATTAGCGCGCTGCCGCCCGGAAAGCGTTTGATTTCAGGGTAAACTCCTACCTGTCTGGAAAGCAAAAAACCGCCAGGTACCTCACGCAATTTGGACATCTGAAAACCGCCGTCGTGGTGAAATTGGTAGACACGCTATCTTGAGGGGGTAGTGGCGAAAGCTGTGCGAGTTCGAGTCTCGCCGACGGCACCAGATAAACATGCTTGATGTGGATCAACGCAGCAAGCGCGAACTTGAATCAAAATCGTCCGATGACTCTTGATCAATACCTGCCAGTCTTCCTTTTCATACTAGTCGGCATTGGCGTAGGGGTTGCGCCTCAAGTGCTCGGCTATGTGTTGGGCCCGAACCGCCCCAACGCGGACAAGAACTCACCCTACGAATGCGGCTTTGAAGCGTTCGGCGACGCGCGCATGAAGTTCGATGTGCGCTACTACCTGGTGGCCATCCTTTTCATATTGTTTGACCTTGAAATCGCGTTCCTGTTTCCGTGGGCGGTGTCGCTCAAGGAAATTGGTGCACTCGGCTTCTGGTCGGTCATGGTTTTTCTGGCCATTCTTGTCGTGGGCTTTGTTTACGAATGGAAAAAAGGAGCCCTTGACTGGGAGTAGCTCGATGATCGAAGGTGTATTAAAAGAAGGCTTCATCACCACCAATTACGACACGGTGATGAATTGGGCCAAGACCGGTTCTGTCTGGCCGGTGACTTTTGGTCTGGCGTGTTGCGCTGTCGAGATGATGCATGCGGCAGCCGCCCGCTATGACATCAGCCGCTTCGGTGCCGAGGTGTTTCGTGCCAGCCCGCGTCAGTCCGATCTGTTGATTGTTGCCGGCACGCTGTGCAACAAGATGGCGCCGGCCTTTCGCCGCGTCTATGACCAGATGAGCGAGCCGCGCTGGGTCATCTCGATGGGTTCATGCGCCAATGGCGGGGGTTATTACCACTACAGCTATTCGGTCGTGCGCGGCTGTGACCGGATCGTCCCGGTCGATGTCTATGTGCCGGGCTGTCCGCCCACTGCCGAGGCTTTGCTGTACGGGATCATCCAGTTGCAGCACAAGATTCGCCGCACGCAAACCATCGCGCGTAGCTAAAGGGATAACGATGACTTTGCATGCTGTAAATCCGCAAACGACTAAATATCATGTTGAAGCTGCACTGGGCGATCTGCTCATCAGCAGTGTTGTCAGGCTGGGCGAACTCACCATCGTGGTGGACGCAACTCATTATCTGCAGGCAGCCAAGATCTTGCGCGACGACCCGTCCTGCCGTTTCGAGCAGCTGGTCGATTTGTGCGGAGTCGATTATTTGACGTTCCGGGACCAGCCGCAAACCGGATTGCGCTACTGCGTGGTCTGCCATTTGCTGTCGGTCAGCCTGAATCAACGGGTGCGCCTGAAGGTCTATGCGAGCGACGACAATTTTCCGATGGTTGACTCGCTGTGCGATGTCTGGGCCTCATCCAACTGGTTTGAGCGCGAGGCGTTTGACCTGTTTGGCATCGTGTTCCAGGGGCATGCCGATTTGCGCCGCATCCTGACCGACTACGGTTTCATCGGGCACCCGTTTCGCAAGGATTTTCCGGTGGCTGGTCATGTCGAGATGCGCTACGACGCCGAGCAAAGGCGCGTCGTCTATCAG
>JANNUE010000355.1:0-4415 GCA_031394895.1 Betaproteobacteria bacterium | reverse complement strand
ACCTCTTCACCACCGTCTGCGAACAACTGGCCGGCGCCGGACTGAACACGCCGCAGACCCGGGTTGTGCTGGAAAAACCGCTGGGTCACGATCTGGCCAGCAACCGCGCGATCAACCAAGCCGTGTGCCAGGCCTTCGGGGAAAAACAGGTTTTTCGCATTGACCATTACCTGGGCAAACCGGCGGTGCAAAACCTGTTTGCGCTGCGCTTTGGCAATGCCTTGTTTGAGCCCCTGTGGCGGCGCGAACACATTGCCAACATCCAGATCACGATTGCCGAAGAACTGGGGGTGGAAAATCGCGGTGCTTTTTATGAGACCACCGGCGCCCTGCGCGACATGGTGCAAAACCATGCGCTGCAACTGCTGTGCGCCATCGGCATGGAGCCGCCCATCAACTCCCATGCCGACGCCATTCGCGACGAAAAGCTCAAGGTCTTGCGTTCGCTCAAACCCTGGACCCCCGAGACCCTGATGCAGGACGTCATTCGCGGCCAGTATGCGAGTGGCACCATCGCCGGTACCCCGGTCGCCGCTTACCGCGAAGAAGCCGGTGTCAACCCGCACAGCCATACCGAAACCTTTGTCGCCCTGCGTACCGAAATCTCCAACTGGCGCTGGGCCGGCGTGCCGTTTTACATCCGCACCGGCAAGCGACTGGCCGGGCGCGACGCCCGCATTGTGGTGAATTTCCGGCCGACGCCGCACGCCATCTTCAATTCGCAGATCGACGTGGCCAATCGCCTGGTGATCAACCTGCAGCCCAAAGACGGGCTGGAACTGCATTTGCTGGCGCAGGGGCAGAACAACCGCCGCAACTCACAAACACTGGCGCCGGTGCAGCTCGACCTGGACTTTGACAAACGTTTCGGGGCGGAACGCGTGGGCGCGTATGAGCGCCTGCTGCTGGACGTGATCGATGGCCGCCTCAACCTGTTTGTGCGCAGCGATGAGCAGGAAGAAGCCTGGCGCTGGGTAGAGCCGATCCTGGAGCACTGGAAAAATGACATGCAGGGCCCGCGCCTTTACGCGGCCGGCACCTGGGGACCCAGCGCATCGAGCGCCATGATTGCGCGCGACGGCTTTTGCTGGGCTGAAGAATGTTGACCCCCACGCTTGTCGCTTCGCGTACTGCGCTGCCCCCCGAGGGGGCTAATTTTCTTTGGGACGGCCCGGCAGAAAATTGCGTCGCCGGGCCCTTATCCATGGTGAACAGAATAACCCGGGGCTTGCATGCTTGACCGAATCAAAGCCTGCCTGCCCTCGCTGGCGCCCGCGGAACAGCGCGTGGGCAAACTGGTGCTCAGCGATCCGCGCATCTTTGCCAAGCTACCGGTCAGCGAACTGGCCGACAGGGCCCATGTGAGCAAGCCCACCGTTGTGCGTTTTTGCCGCAGCGTGGGCTACGACGGCCTGTCCGACTTCAAGCTCAAGCTGGCGGGCAGCGTGAGCGAGGGTGTGCCCTTCATTCACCGCAGTGTCGATGCGGACGACAAAACCAGCGACATCATGGTCAAGGTCATAGACAACACGGTGGCCGCGTTCCTGAAATACCGCAACGATGCCAGTACCGCGACCATTGAGAAGGCGTCCACCACGCTGGTGCAGGCCTACAAGGACGGCAAACGCATCGAGTTTTACGGCGTGGGCAACTCAGGCATCGTGGCGCAGGACGCCCAGCACAAGTTCTTCCGCCTCGGCGTGCACACCATTGCCTACAGCGACGGCCACATGCAGGTCATGAGCGCGTCGCTCTTGGGGCCGGGCGACTGTGTGGTCGTCATCTCCAACTCGGGCCGCACCCGCGACCTGATGGACGCCTGCGACATTGCGCGCAAAAACGGCGCCACCACCATCGTCATCACCGCCAGCGGCTCGCCGCTGGCCGCCGCGGGCGACATCCACCTGGCCGCCGACCACCCGGAAGGATTTGATCGCTACAGCCCCATGGTGTCGCGTCTGCTGCATTTGATGATCATCGACATCCTCGCCACCTGTGTGGCCTTGCGCATCGGCGGCGACAAGCTGCAGCCTCTGCTGCGCGAGATGAAGAACAATTTGCGCAGCAAACGCTACACCTGAGCCTGCCGGCCCCTGTTTATATATAAAAACAGGCTCCAGCCCCCGTCCCGCGTGCGCCATACGCTATAACAAAAATAGCGCCGAGACGCCATCTCCAGCCTCGCCGCTGCCAGCCGCGCAGCAAACAATTTCGACGCTATTTGCGCCGCTGTCAATGTGGCCGCTGATATTCGATTGCTTATTTGAAATTAAGGAGTAGATTTACATCGAAAGGACGTCGACATGAAACCTCCTTCGTACCGTGAACAAGCCGCAGAACACGTCAGCGCCAGCCAACTTACCTGTGCGCTGTGCGGGGGGGACTTGATCCGTGTCCATCGCCGACCGATCGATCGCCTGTGGAGCCTGTTTGTGCCCATGCAGCGCTATCGCTGCAACCGGTTTTCGTGCGGGTGGACCGGCAATCTGCGGGTCAATAACAGTGCTGCAACATTGAGCACCGAGAAACGCAAAAATCAAATCGGCTGAAGCGCCAGGGCATGCTCAACCAGGCTGGCGTGCAAAGCCGCGCCCAAGGGCAGAATGTCATCGTTGAAGTCATAACGGCTGTTGTGCAAAAAGCAGCTGCCGACACCGTTTTCCTCACCCTGGCCGATGCGCATGTAAGCCCCCGGCTTGACTTGCAGCATGAACGAAAAATCTTCCGCGCCCATGCTGGGCTCCAGGTCACGCACCACGTGTTCGCGCCCGACCAGGCTTTGCGCCACGTCGGCGGCAAAACGGGCCTCAGTCGGGGTATTGACGGTGGCGGGGTACATACGCTCGTAGTGAACGGTGGCCGTGGCGCCAAAACCCAGAGCCACCGCCGAACACATCTCATTGAGGCGCCGCTCCACCAGCGCCTGTACATAGGGGCTGAAAGTGCGCACCGTACCCACCAGCGTCGCCGTTTCCGGTATCACGCTCATGGCGCCGAGCTCACCGGCACGCATGGCGCACAGGCTGATGACGGCACTGTCCACCGGTTTCACATTGCGCGACACGATGCTTTGCACGGCGGTGATGATGTGCGCCGCCACCAGCACCGGGTCTATCGTCTGGTAAGGGTGGGCGCCATGCCCGCCCTTGCCGGTGATTTCGATCGTGACGCGGTCCGCCGCCGCCATCATCGGCCCCGGATTGATGCCTATGGTGCCGGGCCGCATGGACGGCCAGTTGTGCATGCCGTACACCGCCTGCACCGGGAAGCGCTCAAACAAGCCATCCTCGATCATGGCCTTGGCGCCCGCGTAGCCCTCTTCACCCGGCTGAAAAATCAGCACCGCGCTGCCGTCAAAGTTGCGCGTCTCAGCCAGATAACGTGCCGCACCCACCAGCATCGCCGTGTGGCCATCATGGCCGCAGCCATGCATCAGGCCCGCCTTGGCTGATTTCCAGGCGAAATCGTTGTGCTCGGTCATGGGCAGGGCGTCCATGTCGGCGCGCAAGCCAATCATTTTTGCGGCGCTTGCCGGGCCCCCATGGCGACCGTGAATGACCGCCACCACCCCGGTTTTCCCGATGCCGGTGTAAATTTCATCCACCCCGCATACTTTCAGCGCCGCCTGCACCCGGGCCGCTGTGTAAACCTCCTCAAATCCCAACTCGGGGTGAGCATGAAGATCGCGCCGCAAGGCCGTCATCTCGGGATGGAACGCCGCAATGTGCGCAAACGCGCGGCCGTGAATTTTGAGACCCGAAGTGCTCATGATTTCCGTCATACCTTTCGTGCGCAGACCCAAGCCTTGAGTTGCGCCTTCTTCTCAGGCGGAATCGGCAGCAATTCGACGCGCTCCTGAAGGATGGCGCGGTCTACCATCTTGTGCTCAAGCATGACGTTCACAAACGGCCAGTCTTTTGCCCAACCCCTTGCGCGTAGTACCCGAATCGTTCTTCAAAAGGCGAGAGTTCACCAATAGAGCCGTCTATCAAGTCCGCAAGGTCTGGGCGGCGCATTGGATAAACGTCTGCCTCCATCGATTGCAACAAAAATTCAGGGGCATTCGGAAACGCACCGAGAACGGATTGACTGCCAATAATCATGATTTCATACTCATTGGTGATCGCCGCAGCCGCCCGAATGAGGTGCTCCAGTTCATTGCGCCGCATGATCAAGTTTCCATTGTTTTAAAAATGCAAAACGATCCTGATGGCTCAACAATCCAGCAAAAGGCGATGATTGACGCAGTTCCCTTGCACGCTCCGAATCCTCAACGGCGGCGGCAAGGCAGGCCTCCATGCCCTGGCTCATGAGGCCCTCCCACTCAAGCAGATGGGGCTGCGAACTGGCGCACACGGTCTTGCGCCAGCGCGCAAGCGTCGCCTGCGCCCTGCCATACAGAGCGGGATTTTGTC
>JANNUE010000210.1:0-4885 GCA_031394895.1 Betaproteobacteria bacterium | reverse complement strand
ACGCGGCGCCGCCTTGCCGTCGGCATCGACCAGCAGCACCGTGACGGCGTCCAGAGGCACCCTGGCGCGCTCCAGTGCAGCAGTCACTGGCGCTGGCAATGATTGCGCCACTGCCGCGCTGGTCAGCAGGGCGGTCACGATGCCTGACAAAAACAAACGCAATTTCATTGGCTGATTATCCGGCGCCGCATTTCAGTTACGGATAATGCGGGTATGCACGCCACCACGCACACTCAAGCCACCGGTTTTTCACCGCGCACCATTGGCATGAGCGCCGCCGTAGTGACCGTGTTGATCTGGACCTCCTTCATTCTCATTGCACGGGCCTCGTCTGACCCGGCGCACGGCGGCAGCCTGTCGGCGCTGGACATCGTGTTTTGCCGCATTGTCGGCGCCAGTGCGCTGTTGTTGCCGTGGGCCGGCTGGCTGGCGCGGCGCGACCGGGCGCGCGGCGTGCCACAGTCGTCACTGCTGGGCTTGTCGCCGCTGCCGTTGCGCATCACGCTGCGGGTCGGCCTGTTTGGCGGCTTGCTGTATGCGCTGCTGGCCTATAGCGGGTTTGCCTTTGCGCCGGCCATCCACGCCTCGGTCTTGCTGCCGGGCAGCTTGCCGCTGTGGACCGCCGTGCTGGCGGTGCTGCTGCTGCAGGAGCGCCTGAGCCCGACGCGCCAGCTTGGGTTGACGTTCATCGTGCTGGGCGACCTGCTGGTCGGCGGCGTCAGCCTGTTGCGCGCGTTTGATGGCGGCGAGGTCTGGAAGGGCGACCTGTTGTTCATGGCGGCGGCAATGAGCTGGGCCACCTACAGCGTGCTGGCACGCCGTTATGCGCTGGACGCCGTGCGCGCCACGATGGCGATCACCGCGCTGGCCTTTGTCTGCTTTGTGCCGAGCTACCTGCTGCTGTTGCTCGGCGGTGTGCTGCGCGGCCAGTTGTTCAGCGCGCCGCTGCCCGAGTTGCTGTTTCAGACGCTGTATCAGGGCTGGGGGTCGGTTGTGATCTCTGGCATCAGCTTCACCAAGATGATCCAGTATTTCGGCCCGGTACGCTCGACCATGATCACCGCGCTGGTGCCGGGGCTGTCTGCGCTGGGCGCGGTGTTGATCTTGCACGAACCGCTGCACTGGAACCTGCTGGCCGGACTGGCGTTGGTGACGACGGGCATTTTGTTTGGCGTGCGCGCCGGAGCGCGGCGATGAATCTGCTGGCTTTTGACACCAGCACCGACACCATGTCGGTCGCCGTGCAGCGTGGCACCGATGGCTTGTGGCTGCACGATGGTGCCGGTGGCGCGCAGACTTCGGCCAGCATGATCCCCGTTATTCAGGGTCTGATGGCGCAGGCAGATCTGCAGTTTGCTCAGCTTGACGCCATTGTGTTTGGTCGCGGTCCGGGCTCGTTCACCGGCTTGCGCACCGCCTGCTCCGTGGCGCAGGGGCTGGCGTTTGGCGCCAACGTCCATGTGCTGCCGATCGACACGTTGCTGGCAGTAGCAGAGCAGGCACGCTTTGAGCACGCCGCCACGACGCAGCGCTTGCAGGTGCTGGCGTTGCTGGACGCGCGCATGGACGAGATGTACGCCGCCGGCTATGCCTGGGACAGCGGCCATTGGACGCAGACCGAAGACTGCCGCTTGCTGCGTCCCGAGAGCCTGAGCTGTGATCCGCAGACGCTACTCGCCGGCAATGTGTTTGCCGCCTATGGCGCACGTTTGGCCGTGTCCGGCGCGCAGCGTGTTGTTGCTTTGCCGACAGCCAGCGCCTTGTTGCGGCTCGCGCCAGCGCTGCTGGCAGCCGGCCTGGCGCTGCCGGCCGAGCAGGCGCTGCCGCTCTACATTCGCGACAAGGTGGCCAGCACCAGCCTTGAGCGCGCAGCGCAGAAACTGAACCCATGAGCGCCGTCATGCGATCCGCCGAAGTCCGCTTTGAAGCGCTCACGCCAGCCCACCTGGAAGCCGTGCTGCTGGTCGAGCAGCAGGCTTATGCGCACCCCTGGTTGCACGCCAACTTTACCGACTCGATGACGGCCGGTTATCAGGCCCAGTTGTTGCTGGCTGGCGATACGCTGCTGGGCTACTTCGTCGCGATGAAGGGCGTCGATGAAGTGCACCTGCTCAACATCACGGTGGCACCGCAGTACCAGCGCCAGGGCTGGGCGCGCGTGTTGCTGGACGCGGTGGCGCTATGGGCCAAAGGGCAGTGCGCCGACTGGCTCTGGCTCGAGGTCAGGGTCGGCAATCAGCGCGCGATACAGGTTTACGAGGCGCACGGATTTCGGCGCGTCGGCCTGCGCAAGAACTACTATCCTGCGGTCGGCGGCGTGCGCGAGGACGGCGTCGTCATGAGCCTGCGTCTGTGAGTCTGTGAGAATGCGCTCATGAGCCTCGATCTGGATAAGCGTCAGCGCGCCATGCTGCAGGAGATGGGTGTGCCGGTCTGGTGGCCTGCGTCGTTGCCGACTGAACTGCCGGTTGAAGTTGCCCCGGCGGTCGCTGCGCCTGCACCTGCACCTGTACGTGCATCTTCACCTGCGCCTGCGCCTGTACGCGCGCCCGCGCCTCCAAACGCGAGCACGCCCGCCGCAACACCCTCTGGCGACGTGGCTGCGATGGATGGGTCGGGCCTGGCGCAAACGATTGCCAATTGTCAGGCGTGCCGGCTTTGCAACGGGCGCCGCGCGCCGGTGTTTAGCGCCAGCGCTGTGGCGCGCCGCGCCGACTGCTTTGTGCTGGGCGAGCCGCCCGATGAAAACGAGGAGCGCCTGGGACTGCCGTTTGCCGGCCAGGTTGGGCAACTGCTGGACAACATGCTGCGCGCAATCAAGCTCAGCCGCTCAGACAGCAGTACGCCAGCGCAAACGGCTTATCTGAGCAACGTCGTCAAGTGCCGCCCGGCCGTGGCGCGCAACCCCGAGTCGCAGGAGCTTGCCGCCTGCGAAATCTATTTGCAGCGCGAACTGGCGCTGGTGCAACCCAAAGTCATACTGGCGCTGGGGCGTTTTGCGGCACAGGCGCTGCTGCAGGCCAGTGTGCCCGAGGTCGCCAGCATTCCCCTGGGCAAGTTGCGCGGCAAAATCTACCAGTACCGGGGCATCCCGGTGGTCGTGAGCTACCACCCGACCTACCTGCTTCGAACGCCGCAGGACAAGGCGCGTGCCTGGGCCGATTTGTGTCTGGTGCTTGAACAACTCAGGCTTTGTAGGTCGGGTTAGCCGAAGGCGTAACCCGACAACCCCGTCGCGAGCTTGGCGCGTTCACCGATGTCGGCTTACGCTGCGCTAAGCCGACCTACAAGCCAAGCCGACCTACGAGCCAAGCCGACCTGCGCGCCAAGCCGACCTGCGAGTTTCCTATGTACCGACCACACCCTAAAATGACCCAATGACATTCCTTGATTTGCTGCGCACTGCCGAGCGCCAAAACAGTTCGCTGCTGTGCGTCGGGCTCGACCCCGAGCCGGCCAAATTCCCGGCCAAATTGCGTGGAGACGCCAGCAAAATCTATGACTTCTGCGCGGCGATTGTCGATGCGACAGCCGACTTGGTGATTGCCTTCAAGCCGCAGATCGCCTACTTTGCCGCGCACCGGGCCGAGGATCAACTGGAGCGCCTGATCGCCCACATGCGCCGCACTGCACCCGAGGTGCCGGTCATTCTGGACGCCAAGCGCGGCGACATCGGCAGCACGGCCGAGCAGTACGCGATTGAAGCGTTCGAGCGTTACGGCGCCGACGCCGTCACGCTGTCACCGTTTATGGGTTTTGATTCGGTGGCGCCGTACCTCAAGTACCACGACAAGGGCGCGTTCCTGCTGTGCCGCACGTCCAACCCCGGCGGCGACGATTTGCAGTCGCAGCGGCTCTCCAGTGTGCCAGGCGCACCTTTGCTGTACGAACACGTGGCTGCGCTGGTGCAAGGCGCGTGGAATCTCAACGGCCAGTTGGGCCTGGTGGTGGGCGCCACTTATCCGGCAGAAATCGAGCGGGTGCGCGCACTGGCGCCGACGCTGCCGCTGCTGATCCCCGGAGTCGGTGCCCAGGGCGGCGATGCGCTTGCCACGGTCAAGGCCGGCTGGCGTGGCTCGGCCACGGCCACCACGGGGCCGATCATTGTGAACTCGTCGCGCGCCATCTTGTATGCCAGTGCGGACGACGACTTCGCCGCTAGCGCGCGGCGCGAAGCCAGCCGTACGCGCGAGCTGTTGCAGGCCGCCAAACAGTAGGGTTTCGGGGTAAACCCGTATGACAGACGGCTGATTTGGCCCGACAGTCCAAGGTTGCGGAGTTCGCCAACTCGACCATGGGAGAGGGACATGACAAAAGCCAAACTGATCCTCGATTACGTCTATGACCATGAGGCCACGCAACCCGACAAGATATACCTGACCCAGCCGGTCGGCGGCGGTCAGGTGGTCGATTACACGTGGGCGCAGGTGCTGGAGCAGGCGCGCCGCATGGCGGCACATCTGCAAAGCCGTGGCCTGGAGCCTGGTGCGCGCATCGCCATTCTGTCGAAGAACTGCGCGCACTTCATCATGGCCGAGCTGGCGATCTGGATGGGTGGCTACACCACGGTGGCGATCTTTCCGACCGAGATGGCGCAGACCGTGCGCTTCGTGCTGGAGCACAGCGAGGCCAGCCTTCTTTTTGTCGGCAAGCTTGACATCTGGCCAAAACAGCAGAGCGGCGTGCCGACCGGCCTGCCATGCATTGCCTTCCCGCTGGCGCCGCCGACCGGGTTCGAAAGCTGGGATGACATCAGCACACGCACTCAGCCGCTGGCCGGTCGGGGGCCACACGCCGCGGACGATAAGGAGGGTAAGATAAAGACCGCAAGCGCGGGCCGGCCAACGCTGGGCCACCTCTTGGGCACGGTGGGCTACCGGATCGC
>JANNUE010000292.1:0-7798 GCA_031394895.1 Betaproteobacteria bacterium | reverse complement strand
CCGATTTCCTTGGTGCCGGTTTTGAACAGAATGGCGCGGTCGGCCTGCTCCAGCGCCTCGCTAAAACCAATCGCCGCCTCGTACACGCCAGGGCCGGTTTCGGTGTGCAGGCCCTCGATTGGGACGCCAAACGCCAGCATGTCGTCCATGATGGCGTTGAAGAACTCGCGGTTCTGATTGACCCGCAGCAGCGAGTAGCCAAACATGCCGGGCGTCAGCATCGTGGCGCCGACGCCTTTCTTGGCGGCCCAGCTATGCGGCGTCTCGAGGAAGTTGTACCACTCGAACTCCATGCCGGTCATCACCTTGAAGCCCATTTTTTCGGCGCGCCTGAGCACGCGCTTCAGGGTCTGGCGCGGACACACGGCATGCGGCGTACCGTCGGCATTGACAAATTCGCCAAGGAAGAACGGCACGCCGTCGTCCCACGGTACATGGCGCGCGGTGTTGGGGTCGAGCCGCGCCAGCGCGTCCGGAAAACCGTGCTGCCAGCCGGTGGCCTTGGTGTTGTCGTAGGTAACGTCCATCATGTCCCAGCCCAGCACCACGTCGCAAAAGCCGAAGCCGCCGGCCGGGTACGGCTCGGCCGCGCCGAGGAACTTGTCGCGGTGCAGGTACTTGCCGCGCAGCACGCCGTCGATGTCGCTGCAGGCGACCTTGACCTTGGCGGCGTTCGACTTGCGCACCGCCGCGACTGCGGGGTGCTCCTTGTGCGTGGTCATGACGGGGTTCCTCTCCAGATGGTGATGGCGATCAACCGTGCAATGCCGCCATTATGGATTCCCTGCGCCGGCAAGCCACATCATCATTGCGCTTGCCGCGTCGCGCTGACCAAAAGGCCGCTATTGCTTTTTCAGCGCCAGCGCCAATTCATAAAGCGTATTGCGCGCTTGCCCGGTGATCTCGGCGGCCAGTTTGACGGCGGTCTTTAGCGGCAGTTCGGCCAGCAGCAGTTTCAACACGCGATCGTCGGCACCGCTCTGCGCCTGAGCCTGTGCCGGATGCAACACCAGCGCGAACTCGCCGCGCAGGCGGTTGCTGTCCTGCGCCAACCACTGTGGCAGCGCGGCAGCGGATACGGTGGCGATTTCTTCAAACTGCTTGGTCAGTTCGCGCCCGATCGTGACGGGGCGATCACCCAGCACGGCCAGCGAGCGCGCCAGCGCGTCAATCCGGTGCGGCGCCTCCAGCAGCAGCACCGCGCGCGGCTCACTCGCCAGCGCCAACGCAGCAGCGTCGCGTTCACCGGCTTTGCTGGAGAGGAAGCCGGCAAAGACGAAAGCGCCATGTTGCGCGCCCTGTTCCACCAGTCCCGCCACGCTGAGCAGCGCTGTCACGCTGCTGGCGCCCGGCAGTGGCATCACGCGCAGTCCGGCGGCACGCACGACCGCCACCAGCCGCGCACCGGGGTCGCTGATGGCCGGCGTGCCGGCGTCGCTGGCATACGCGATGCGCTGGCCGCCACGCAGTCGCTCAATGACGCTTTGCGCGGCCTGCGCTTCGTTGTGCTGATGCAGCGAGAGCAGTTTGTCGGAGTCCTTGTCGATGCCGTAGGCGCGCAGCAGGGGCTGGGTGTGGCGCGTGTCCTCGCAGGCGATCACATCGACCAGGCCCAGCACATGCAGCGCGCGCAGCGTGATGTCGGCCAGGTTGCCGATCGGTGTTGCCACCACGTACAGCGTGCCGGCTGGATAATTCTGGTCGGACGCTGCGTCGGACGCGGCGGTCAGGGCTGAGGCATAAGTGGCGGTCAAGGTCGTTCCTGGAGTCTGCAACTAGTATGCTGTAATTATCGGTTGTTGGCGCCGGCGCCGGGTGGTTGCTTATGTGGGTGGCGCGTCGCTGAGCGGGAGACGTTTTTTCAAAGCCAGGCTGTGCCCTGATTTTGAAATAGTGTTTTCAAAACCCAGGAGCTTTCCAATGAATCTACCCGTAACGCAGGGCCCGAACCTGAATGTGCCCGGCTATGTCAAACATCCCCGGCTGATCGCCTGGGTCGCCGAGATGGTGGCGTTGACCCAACCCAACGCCGTCTATTGGTGCGATGGCTCCGACGAGGAATACCAGCGCCTGTGCCAACTACTGGTCGATGGCGGCACCTTCAAGCAGCTCAACCCGGCCAAGCGCCCGAACAGCTTTCTGGCCTGCTCCGACCCGAGCGACGTGGCGCGCGTGGAAGACCGCACCTATATTTGCAGCGAGCACAAGGATGACGCCGGTCCAACCAACAACTGGATGGCGCCCCAGGCAATGCGCGCCATCCTGCAGTCGGGCCAGGACGACGGCACGCCAGCTTTGTTTGCTGGCTGCATGCGTGGGCGCACCATGTACGTGGTGCCGTTTTCGATGGGGCCACTGGGCTCGCACATCGCGCACATCGGCATCGAGTTGAGCGACAGCGCCTATGTGGCGGTGAATCAGAAGATCATGACCCGCATGGGCCAGGCAGTCTATGATGTGCTGGGCGCGGACGGCGCGTTTGTGCCCTGCATGCACACGGTCGGCGCCCCTTTGGCGGCCGGCCAGGCCGACGTGAAATGGCCTTGCAACAAGACCAAGTACATCGTGCATTACCCGCAGACGCGTGAAATCTGGTCCTACGGCTCCGGCTACGGTGGCAACGCGCTGCTGGGCAAGAAATGCTTTGCGCTGCGCATTGCGTCCAATATGGGCCGCGCCGCCGCCGCCGACGGCAACCCCGGCTGGCTGGCCGAGCACATGCTGATTTTGGGTGTCACCAACCCGCAAGGCAAGAAATACCACGTCGCGGCGGCCTTTCCAAGCGCCTGTGGCAAGACCAATTTCTCGATGATGGTGCCGCCCGACGGCTTTGCCGGTTGGAGCGTGACGACGGTGGGCGACGACATTGCGTGGATCAAGCCGCACAGCGACGGCCGGCTCTACGCGATCAACCCCGAGGCCGGCTACTTCGGCGTAGCGCCAGGCACCAATTACCACACCAACCCCAATTGCATGGCCAGTCTGGACCGCGACGCGATCTTTACCAACGTGGCGCTCACCGATGACGGCGATGTGTGGTGGGAAGGCATGGAAAAAGACGGCGGCGGGCTGCCCGCGCACCTGATCGACTGGCAGGGCCAGCACTGGACGCCAGCCATCGCCGCGGCCGCCGGCGGCGCCGGCAAACTCAAGCCAGCGGCGCACCCGAATGCCCGCTTTACCGTGGCTGCGACCAACAACCCGGCGCTCGACGCCGCCTGGGACGACGCCAACGGCGTGCCGATTGACGCCTTCATTTTCGGCGGGCGCCGCTCCACCACGGTGCCGCTGGTGACCGAGTCGCACAGCTGGACTGAGGGTGTCTACATGGCCGCGACCATGGGTTCCGAGACTACTGCCGCGGCCGGCGGTAAGCAAGGCATGGTGCGGCGCGACCCGTTCGCGATGCTGCCCTTCATGGGCTACAACATGAGCGACTACTTTCAGCATTGGCTCGATATTGGCAGCAAGCTGGAGCGCAGCGGCGCGGTGCTGCCAAAAATCTTCACCACCAACTGGTTCCGCAAAGGCGATGACGGCCAATTTGTCTGGCCCGGCTACGGCGAGAACATGCGCGTGCTCAAGTGGATGATTGACCGCATTGAGGGCAGCGCCAGCGGCACCAGCAATGGCTTTGGTGTGACGCCCCAGTACGGCGAGATCACCTGGACCGGTCTCGATTTCAGCCCCGAGCTGTTCGCCAGTGTGACCAGCCTGGACAAGCAGGACTGGCAACACGAACTTGCGCTGCACGGCGAGCTGTTCCAGCAGCTCGCCTATCACCTGCCACAGGAACTGCTGGACACCAAATCGCAGTTGGAGCAGCGCCTGACGGCGTAAGCCGCAGTTGCAGCCGGTACGAGCAACAGCAGGCACACCATGTCTGAAAATTTGCGCACTCCCGACGAACGCTTTGCCAACTTGCCGGGCTATGCGTTCGCGCCGCACTACATCGACGATCTGTCCGGCTACCAGGACTTGCGCATCCACTATCTGGACGAGGGGCCGGCGCAGGCCGCCAAGGTGTTCTTGTGTCTGCACGGCCAGCCGACCTGGAGCTATTTGTATCGGCGCATGATTCCGATATTTGCTGCCGCCGGCCATCGCGTCATTGCGCCCGACCTGCCGGGCTTTGGCAAGAGCGACAAGCCGGTGGACGAAGCGCGCTACGGCTTCATGTTCCACCGCGACTTCCTGAAGAACCTGATCGAGCGGCTGGACTTGCAAAACATCGTGCTGGTGGTGCAGGACTGGGGCGGCTTGCTCGGCCTGACCTTGCCGATGGACACGCCGCAGCGCTTCACCGGCCTGCTCATCATGAACACCGCGTTTGCCAGCGGCGACGTGCCACTGGGCCAAGGCTTTCTGGACTGGCGCGCCTTCAACAACCGACAGCCGGACATGGCGATTGGCAAGCTGATGGGCCGCTCCTGTGCGCATCTGACGCCGGCTGAGGCGGCCGCCTACGACGCGCCGTATCCGGACGTCACGTTCAAGGCTGGCGTGCGCCGCTTTCCGAATATGGTGCCCGACCATCCGGACGCCGAGGGCGCCGCCCTGTCGCGCCGCGCGCGCGAATGGTTCGGCCGCGAATGGAATGGCAAAACCTTTATGGCGGTCGGCATGCAAGACCCGGTGCTGGGACCGCCGGTGATGCGCCAGATGGCGCGCCTGATCCGCAACTGCCCGGCGCCGTTTGAGGTGGCAGACGGCGGCCATTTTCTGCAGGAGTGGGGCGAAGATGTTGCGCGCCAGGCCTTGCAGGTGTTGTAGGCGGATCGGCCAGCGTGCCGATGAAACACAAAAAATAATATCCTTGCATTTTGTGCAGTAACCGCTCAAAATGCATCAATGTTGAACCGCAAGCTGCTGCCCCAACTTACCCGCAGACTGCAACTGCAACCGGCGGTTGCCCTGCTTGGGCCGCGTCAGGTTGGCAAAACCACCTTGGCGCGCGAAATCGCCGAAAGCACACCGAACGCAGTCTTTCTGGACCTTGAACGTGAAGCCGACCGTGTGCAACTGGCGCGCCCCGACCTGTTTTTTCAGCGCCATCGGGATCAACTGGTGGTACTGGATGAAGTGCAGTGTGTTCCCGGCCTGTTTGCCAGTTTGCGCCCGGAGATTGACGCCCATCGAAAGAACGGGCGTTTCTTGCTGCTGGGCTCGGCCAGCGGGCCCTTGCTGCGCCAATCTGCCGAATCTCTGGCCGGCCGCATCGCTTACTTCGAACTCAGCCCTTTCCTGCTCGATGAGCTCGTGCCATCGGCGCTGGCCAGCAGCACGGAACAGGCGGCATTACTCTGGTTGCGCGGCGGTTTCCCACGCAGCTATCTGGCGAGCGACAACGCCGGCTCGATCGCCTGGCGCACCGACTTCATCGCCACTTTTCTGGCACGCGACCTGCCGCAACTGGGCGTCACCATTGCCGCCGAGACGCTGCGCCGTTTTTGGCGGATGTGTGCCCACCTGCATGGGCAGTTGTTCAATGCGTCGCAGTTGGGCTCGGCACTCGGCGGCGTTGCCCACAGCACGGTGGGCCGCTACCTTGATTTGCTGGTGGATGCGCTGATGATCCGGCGGCTGCCGCCCTATTTCATCAACACGGGAAAGCGCTTGGTCAAGTCACCCAAGGTTTATGTTCGTGACAGTGGTGTGCTGCACGCCTTGCTTGGTATCGGCACGCCCGACGAACTGCATGGGCATCCGGTGGCTGGCCTGTCATGGGAAGGCTTTGTGATCGAGCAAATTCTTGGCTGTGCCTCTGCCCTGGCCACGGCTGGTTTCTATCGCACGTCCGGTGGCGCTGAGCTCGATCTGGTGCTTGAGCAGAACGGACAACGCATCGGCTTTGAGATCAAGTTGTCAACGGCACCCAAGGTTTCGCGCGGCTTCTGGAGTGCCTGCGAAGACCTTGGCCTGGCGCGTGCCTATGTGGTGGCTCCCGTGTTGAATGCATATCCATTGGCGGAGAACGTCGAGGTTATTTCTCCCTTGATGCTCGAGCGCGTGCTGGCCGGGGCATAAGTAGCAGCTCATGGTTTTCCTCCCGATCAACACCAGCGCCGCCAGCACCAAGCAAGTCGGCGATGCGGCCGAAGACATCGCGCTGCGCCACTTGCAACAGGCCGGACTGCGCCTGGTGCAGCGCAATTTCCGCACACCCGGGCGCGGCGGCGGCGAGATTGACCTGATCATGCGTGACGCCGATGGCACCACCGTGTTTGTTGAGGTGCGCCAGCGCCGCAGCAGCCGTCAGGGCGGGGCCGGCGCCAGTATCAGCGCGATCAAGCAGCGCCGCATCATCTTTGCCGCACGCCACTATCTGCAGCGCTGGCGCGAGCCGCCGCCGTGCCGCTTCGACGTGGTACTGCTGGAAGCCGGCGTAGTGCAGTGGCTGCAAGCGGCGTTTGATGCCGCCTGAACAGGCAGCGGGTATCATTCGGCCATGCTTGAGCAACGTATTGAACAACATTTCATCGACAGCGCCGACCTGAAATACCAGGCGGCCCAGGTTCTGAGCAAACCAATTGCGGCCGCGGTGCAGGCGATGCTGACGTGCGTCACCGGCGGCGGTAAAGTGCTGGCCTGCGGCAACGGCGGATCAGCCGCCGACGCACAGCATTTTTCGGCCGAATTTGTCGGGCGCTACGAGCGCGAGCGCCCCGGGCTGGCGGCGATTGCGCTGACGACCGACAGTTCGATCATCACGGCGATTGCCAACGACTACGACTTCAACGTCATCTTCTCGCGCCAGGTGCGCGCGCTCGGGCAGCCGGGCGATGTGCTGCTGGCGATTTCGACCAGCGGCAATTCGAAGAATGTGCTGGCTGCGATCGAGGCGGCGCACGAACGCGAGATGGTGGTGGTCGGTCTGACCGGGCGCGGTGGCGGCAAGATGAGCCAGGCCCTGAGCGACACCGACGTCCATATTTGTGTACCGCACGAGCGCACGGCGCGCATTCAGGAGGTCCACATACTGGCCCTGCATTGCATTTGTGACGCCGTTGATGCCTTGTTGCTTGGAGATCAGGAAAACCCGATATGAAATTCTCACCTCAAAAACTGGTAACCACCCTGGCGCTGAGCGGCTGCATCGTGGCTGGCCTGGCGGCTTGTGCGCCGATGATCATCGGTGGCGCCATGATGGGCACCATGATGGCCGTTGACCGCCGCAGCACGGGCACGCAGGTCGAAGACGAGGGCATCGAGCTGCGCGCCGCCAGCCGGATTCGCGACAACCTGGGCGACCGAGTGCACGTCAACGTCACCAGCTACAACCGGCAAATGCTGCTCACCGGCGAGGTGCCCAACGCCCAGGACCGGCAATTGGTGGAGCGGGTGGTGGCGACGGTTGACAATGTGCGCAGCGTCGTCAATGAACTGGCGATTCAGCCCGCCAGCACACTGACTCAGCGCTCGTCCGACACGCTGACCACAGGGCGCATCAAGGCCGCACTGGTCGATGCCCGAGACCTGTATGTCAACTCGTTCAAAGTGGTGACTGAACGTGGCACCGTGTATTTGATGGGACGCGTGACGCAGCGCGAGGCGAATCGGGCGACCGACATCGTGCGCAGCATCGACAGCGTACAGAAAGTGGTTCGCGTGCTGGAAATCATCAGCGAGGAAGAACTGCAGAACCTGCTGCCCCGGCCGGCGGCGAATGAAGTCAAGAAGTAGTTCTGTCTAACGAGGACCGCCGCGGGCAGTCAGTAGGTCGGGTTAGCGCAGCGTAACCCGACGGATGCCGGTACACCCACACTCCCGTTGTCGGATTACGCTGCGCTAATCCGAC
>JANNUE010000248.1:0-2154 GCA_031394895.1 Betaproteobacteria bacterium | reverse complement strand
GGGTTTTCCCCGAGCCACGAACGGTCCCTGGCGCGCCAGTCGGTTAAAAACCTTCATCAAATGGTTCTTCGACCAGGCATGTCGTCATTACGATGCATCAACTCAGCATCTTTAAAAGACGGACCGCACACGTTCCGTCCTGGTGGACCCATGACGCCTTCTTCACCTGCCGCCCCTGTCACCCCCTCTGGCAAGACACCCACGCCCCGGGGCTGGCCTTTGCTGCGGCTGGGGTTCCGGCCGTTCTATCTGGGCGCCGCGGCGTTCGCGATGCTGGCCGTGCCGCTGTGGATCGCGCTCGTTCTGGACCCGTCACTGATGACGCTTGCGGTCGCGCCCACGCTGTGGCACGCCCACGAGATGCTGTTCGGCTTCGCGGCCAGCGTCATCGTCGGCTTCCTGCTCACGGCCAGTCAGAACTGGACCGGTCTGCCCACACCGCGCGGCGCCGCGCTCGGCGCTTTGGCCCTGCTGTGGCTGGCGGCGCGCTTGTCTGCCCTGCTCGGCTCCTATGCCGTCTACGCGGCGCTCGACGCTTTGCTGCTGCCGATCGTGGCCATCGTGCTGACACGACTGCTGTTGCGCGCGGGCAACCGGCGCAACCTGCCGCTGGCCGCCATCCTGGGGCTCTTGTCGCTGGCCAACCTGGTTTTTCACGGCGCCGTGCTCGGCATCATCGAGGTCGAACCGGTGCGCGCTTTGCATGCCGCTTTGGCTCTGATCGTGATGATCGAGTGCGTGATGGCCGGGCGCGTGGTACCTGCCTTCACGATGAGCGCCACCCCGGGGCTGAAGCTGCAGGTGGGCCCCAAGCTGGAGATCGCCGCCCTGGCCAGCACGGCCGTCGCACTTGCCCTGTGGGTCCTGGCGCCGCCGGGTGCGTTCACGGCCGTGGCCCTGGCCGCGGCGGCCGTGCTGCAGGCATTGCGGCTGGCGCAGTGGCAGCCGCTGGCCACTCGCAAGCGGCCGATCCTGTGGATCCTGCACGCGGCGTACGCCTGGATTCCCGTCGGGCTGGCGCTGCTGGCGCTGTCACAAGCGGGAGTGGTCAACGTCTCGGCCGGGGTGCATGCGCTGGCCGTGGGCGCCACCGGCGGCTTGATCATCGGCATGATCACGCGCACTGCGCGCGGCCACACCGGTCGGCCGCTCATGGTCGGCAGGCTCGAAGTGCTGGCCTACGCTCTGGTGATGGCGGCGGCGGTGTTGCGGGTAGTGCTGCCGCTCGTTGCGCCGCAATATGTGTTGCTGTCCCTGGTGGGCGCGGCGCTGGCCTGGAGCGCTGCCTTTGCCGCGTATCTGTTCGTCTTTGGTCCGTGGCTGATGGCGCCCCGTCTGGACGGCAAGGACGGTTGACGGGTTCCCGCTGCGCGCGTCGGTGCGCGCAGGCGACGCAATCAACTGCTGTTCTCACGACAGACCGATGATCCGTCCCTGGTCGTCGAGGTCGATATGTTCGGCCGCGGGCACGCGGGGCAGGCCCGGCAGGGTCATGATGTCGCCGCAGACCATGACCACGAATTCGGCGCCCGCCGCCAGGCGTACCTCGCGCACCTCGACCGTGTGGCCGCTGGGCGCGCCACGCAGCGCAGCATCGGCGGAAAAGCTGTAGGGCGTCTTGGCGATGCAGACCGGGAAGTGGCCGTAACCACCCTCCTGCAGCCGCTCGATCTGAGCCCGCACCGCCTTGCTGGCGTGCACGTCGGCGGCGCCATAGGTGCGCTGGGCGACGCGGCGCAGCTTCTCCCACAGCGTGTCGGCATCTTCGTAGGCAAATTTCAAGGTGCAGGACGTATCGCACAGGCGCACCACTTCATGTGCCAGATCGATCGCGCCGGCGCCCCCTTGGGCCCAGTGGCGCGTGGTGTGCGCGCCCACGCCCAGGGCAGCCATGCGGTCCCGCACCAGCGCGTGTTCGGCCAAGGTGTCGGAGTCGAAGTGGTTCACCGCCACCACGCACGGCAGCCCGAACACTTGTCTCAGGTTGTGCAGATGGCGCTCGAGGTTGGCCAGGCCGCGCGACAGCGCGTCGAGGTCTTCGATCGCCAGCGCGCCGAGTTCCACGCCGCCATGGAATTTGAGTGCCCGCACGGTGGCCACCACCACCGCCACGGCGGGACGAAGGCCTGACTTGCGGCACTTGATGTCGATGAA
>JANNUE010000211.1:0-3150 GCA_031394895.1 Betaproteobacteria bacterium | reverse complement strand
CTCAAGGGCAGCGGCAGTCCGGTTGCGGCACTGGCGATGATCGTCGTGGATAACCCCATGGTGGCGGCCACCGGGCACCGGATTTGCAACGACTGCATGAAGTCCTGCATTTATCAAAAGCAGGAGCCGGTCAACATTCCGCAGGTCGAGACGCGCACCGTGAAAGACGTGTTGGCGCTGCCCTTTGGTCTGGAAATATATTCCCTGCTGACACGCTGGAATCCGCTCAATTTGCGCCGCCCTTACCCCCGGGCCCGCACCGGTTACCGGGTCTTGATCACCGGTCTGGGCCCGGCCGGCTACACCTTGGCGCATCATCTGCTTAACGAAGGCCACACGGTGGTGGCGATTGACGGGTTGAAGATCGAGCCGCTGCCAGAAAACCTGAGTGGCGTGCGCGCCGACGGCAGCCGCAGCGCCTTCGCTCCGGTGCAGCAAATCAGCAGCATTTTTGAGGACCTCGATCAGCGCGTGCTGGCCGGCTTTGGCGGGGTTGCCGAATATGGCATCACGGTGCGCTGGGACAAGAACTTCCTGAAAGTCGTGCGCCTGCTGCTGGAGCGTCGCGCCGAATTCCTGATGTTTGGTGGCGTCCGCTTTGGCGGCACGCTGGACTCGGAGCAGGCGTTTCAAATGGGCTTTGACCATATCGCGCTGGCCATGGGTGCTGGGCGCCCGACCATTTTGAATATCCCCAACGCTTTGGCGCGCGGCGTGCGCACGGCGTCCGATTTTCTGATGGCGCTGCAGTTGACCGGTGCTGCCAAGTCTGATTCGCTGGCCAATATGCAGTTGCGCCTGCCAGTGCTGGTGATCGGCGGCGGCTTGACCGGCATTGACACGGCGACCGAGTCATTGGCCTATTACCCGGTTCAGGTAGAGAAGTTTCTGGCCCGTTTTGAAGCGCTGTGCGTGCAGCGCGGCGAGGTGCAAGTGCGGGCCGGTTGGACGGATGAAGAATCCGACATCGGCGACGAATTTATTCGCCACGCCAGGGCGATCCGGGCTGAGAGAGCGCGGGCGACCGCCACCGGCACACCGCCAAAGGTTTTGGAATTGCTCAACTCCTGGGGTGGCGTGACGCTGGTTTATCGCAAGCGCATGTTCGACAGCCCGGCCTACACGCTCAACCATGAAGAGATCGAGAAGGCGCTGGAAGAGGGCATTGTCTATGCCGAGTGCCTGAGCCCGCAGGCGGTGCTGGTCGATGCGTTTGGCGCCGCCTGCGCGATGAAGTTTCGCGCGCAAGTGCGCGACGCCGACGGCAAGTGGAGCGACGGCGAAGAAGTCACGCTGCCGGGCCGTGCCATATTTGTCGCTGCCGGCACGCACCCGAACACGGTGCTGGCGCGCGAAGACGCGACGCATTTCAAGCTCGACGGGCGCTATTTCGCCGCCTGCGACGAAGCCGGCACGCTGCTAAAGCCCGAGTCAGAGATTTCCAAACCGGCGCAGCCCGACATTTTGTTGAGCAAGGGGCAGAGTGGCAAGTTCATCTCTTTCTTTGGCGACTTGCACCCCTCGTTCTTTGGCAACGTGGTCAAGGCCATGGGCTCGGCCAAGCAGGGCTACCCGGTCGTATCAAGGGTGCTGGCACAACAACCGCCAGCGCTGAGCGAAGACGACGGCACATTCTTTGCGCGGTTGAACGCCGGCTTGCGTGTCACCGTGCATGAGGTAACGCGGCTGACGCCCAATATCGTGGAAGTGGTTTTGCACGCGCCATTTGCGGCAGCACAGTTCAAGCCCGGTCAGTTCTTCCGGCTGCAGAACTTTGAATCGCTGGCGCCCCATGTGCACGCTACCCGCATGACGATGGAGGGCCTGGCGCTGACCGGCGCCTGGGTCGATGTGAAGAAGGGGCTGGTTGCCTGTATCGTGCTGGAAATGGGCGGTTCGGCCAACTTGGTGGCGGCCCTGCAGCCGGGCGAACCGGTGGTGTTGATGGGTCCCACCGGCATGCCCACCCACATCGAGCCCAACGAGACCGTGCTGCTGGTCGGCGGTGGGCTGGGCAATGCGGTGTTGTTTTCGATTGGCGCGGCGTTTCGCGCGGCTGGCTCCAAGGTGTTGTACTTTGCTGGCTACAAAAAAATCATTGATCGCTACAAGGTCGAGGAGATTGAAGCTGCGGCAGATGTCATTGTCTGGTGTTGCGACGAGGCACCTGGCTTTACGCCGGGGCGCCCGCAGGACAAGACCTTTTGCGGCAACATGGTGCAGGCGATTGCCGCTTATGCCAGCGGCGAACTGGGCGAAGCGCCGATACCGACGCAGGCGGTTGACCGGATCATCGCCATTGGTTCCGACCGCATGATGGCGGCCGTCGGGTTGGCCCGCCACAATCAACTCAAGCCGTACTTCAAGGCCGGGCACTTCGCCATTGCGTCGATCAACTCTCCGATGCAATGCATGATGAAAGAGATCTGCGCCCAGTGTCTGCAACCCCAGCGCGACCCGGTGACCGGGAAAGTGACTTATGTATTTTCGTGCTTCAACCAGGATCAACCGATCGATAGCGTTGACTTTGCCGGGCTGGGCGCGCGCCTGGCGCAGAATTCATTGCAGGAGAAGTTGACTGCGCAGTGGATCGGCACTTGCGTCGATGAATTGCGCCTGGAGCGTGGGGTGGTTTAGCGAATCAGATGCTGCAGCTTGTCGGTCTTGTCTTTCCACTCTTCTGCTTCGGGTAGCGCCGCCTTGCGTTTACTGATGCCTTTCCAGTGCGGCAGCTTGGCCAGTTCGGCGTTGAGCTTGGTCATGTGCTGCTGGTCGGCAGGCACATCTTCTTCGGCGTAAATGGCATTCACCGGGCACTCTGGAATGCACACCGCGCAGTCGATGCACTCGTCGGGGTCGATCGTCAGGAAGTTGGGGCCTTCACGGAAACAGTCCACGGGGCACACGTCCACGCAATCGGTGTATTTGCATTTGATGCAGGCTTCGGTGACGGTATGTGTCATGTTGTGATCTTGGCGGTAAAAGGATAAGTAGTATTTTATTTTAGTTGATCAGCACCGCTCCGGCAGTTTTGTGGGATGCCGTATCCACCAGGATCAATGAGCCCAGCAGGCGTGACTGGCTGTAGGGCAGGGTAGGAAAGGCCTCCTGCAGCGTCAGTTCGACATGGCCGATCGCATTGGTGCCGAG
>JANNUE010000150.1:0-2136 GCA_031394895.1 Betaproteobacteria bacterium | reverse complement strand
GTTGAGCAGGTTCATGATCGACCACAGGTCGGACAGCCGGTTTTCCACCGGCGTGCCGGTCAGCGCCAGACGAAAGCCGGCCTGCAACGCGGCCACCGCCTGCACGCGCTGGGTGGCGGCATTCTTCAGCGCCTGCGCCTCGTCGAGCACCAGGCTGGCCCAGGGCTTGGTGGCAAAGGCTTCGGCGTCACGCAGCAGCAGCGCGTACGACACCACCAGCAGGTCGCCCGCTGCCGCATCGGCGATCTGCGCACCGCGCTCGGTGTCGCCCTGGCCGTAGACGCTGCAACGCAGGCTCGGCGCGAATCGTGCCGTCTCTTCGGCCCAGTTGCCGCACACCGAGGTAGGCGCCACCACCAGCGCCGGCCCCGCCGCGGCACGCGCCAACAGCAGCGCCAGCGTCTGCACGGTCTTGCCCAGGCCCATGTCGTCGGCCAGCACGGCGCCGAAACCGGCCTCGGCCAGGCGGCTCATCCACACGTAGCCGTCATGCTGGTAAGGCCGCAGCGTGGCCTGCAAGCCATGCGGCACCTTGGGGTCGAGCGCCGCAGCGCGCTCCAGGTCGGCGGCACGCTGGCGCCAGGCGGCGTCGCCCCGCACGCCGAGTTCGGGCGCGGCTTGCGCCAGCCAGGCGGCGGCGGTGGCGCCCAGCTTGAGGCCCGCGCCCTCGCCCTCCGACAGGGCGTCGAGCTCCGCCAGCCGCTGGCGCAGCTGGCCCTCCAGCGCCAGGTATTCGCCCTCGCCCAGCGCCACGTAGCGGCTGCCGTGCGCGTCGCGCAGCAGCGTCAGCAGCTGTTGCAGCGACAGCACGCGTTGCTCGTCCAGGCGCAGTTCACCGTCCAGCGCAAACCAGTCGCGGCGGCTGGCCAGCGTGGTGGCAAAGGCCTTGGCCTCGGGCGCGATCACGCGCAGCGGTTTGCCCTTGGGCCATTCCAGCGCGCGCACCGCCTGTGCCCCAGCGGCCATTTGCCCAAGTTCGTGCACCGCGGCCAGCGCCTGCTCGGGTTCTTCGAGCACCCAACTGCCGTCAGGGGGCAGCTCGTCGCCGGCCAGGAAGGGCAGCCGCTCGAGCACGGCGTCCAGGTGGCCGCGCTCGGCATCGAGCGCGCGCTCGGTGGCCAGGCTGACGCCGCCGTGCAGCGTCATCAGCCGCGCGCGGCCCTGGCCCGGGGCGAGCAGCGGGCCGAAGTCGCCAAAGGGTCGCACCGCGAGCGTCAGGCGCATGGCGTCGCCGCGCGGCTGCAGCTGGGCGATCACGCGCGCATCGCTGTCCACCGGCTCGCCGGCTGCAGCATCGCTGTGCAGCAGGAAGTGGCCGGACAGCACGCGCAGCGCGGCGTCGAGTTCGGCGCCGGCGTCGATGGGCACGGTCCAGCGCTGCGCCACCAGTTCGGCCACGCGTCGCTGGGCCGGGCTGATGCGGATCAGCCGCGCACGGTCGGCCGCATCGCGCACGATGCGCAGGCTGTCGCGGCGCTGGATCTCGGCGTCCTCCTGGTCGTAATCGGGCTCATGGTGGTCGAGTTCGGGCTCGGTCTCGGCCAGCAGCTCGTCTTGCAACTGGAATACGAAGTGCTCAGTGCCGCCGGCCGCGCGCTCACGCCGCAACTCCAGTACCGGCAGGCTTTCGGCCAGTTCCACTGCGACACCGGGCGTGTCGTCGAGTTCCAGCGCCGGGTGCCCGACCAGTGCCGACGCGGCTTGCACCAGATCGAAGTTGACATCGCTGGCGCGATAGGACCCCTGACGCAGGCAGCGCGCCACCGCGGCGTCGCGCGGGTCGAGCCGGGTGCGCTTTTTCAGTTGCAGCGGCGTCAGCGCCTTGGGCTTGCCGCGCGCCGTGGCGGCAGGCTCGAAGACCTGCAGGTCGTATACGCGACCGGCGGCATCCAGCGTCAGGCGCCAGCGTAGCGTGGCCAGAGGCTGCGCCGCCGTGGCAGTCTTGCCCTCGCCCAGCGCGGTGATGGCGGCCAGTGCATCGCGCCAGGCATCCTGGCGCGGTGCAAAGAAGGCTACCGGCCATGGCGGCGGCGCATCGGTCGGCCGCGCCGGCAGCGGCCAACCCAGATGGGCGCATGCCTGGGCCACCAGATCGGCTTTCCACGGCAAGCCCATCGCGTGCAGCGAGCCCACCAA
>JANNUE010000148.1:0-2378 GCA_031394895.1 Betaproteobacteria bacterium | reverse complement strand
CCGCAATGTCCTGAATCACACCAATTTCATTGTTGACGAACATGACGCTGACCAGAATGGTGTCCGGGCGAATCGCGGCCTTGAAAACCTCCAGATCGAGCAAACCGTCTTCCTGCACATCGAGGTAACTCACCTCAAAGCCCTGGCGCTCCAGTTCGCGGCAGGTGTCAAGCACCGCCTTGTGCTCGGTCTTGACGGTAATGATGTGCTTGCCGCGGCTCTTGTAGAAACCGGCCGCGCCCTTGAGCGCCAGGTTATTCGATTCAGTAGCACCCGACGTCCAGACGATTTCACGCGGGTCGGCTCCCACCAGCGCCGCCACCTGCTCGCGCGCTTTTTCGACTGCGGCCTCCGCCTCCCAGCCCCAGGCGTGACTACGCGACGCCGGGTTGCCAAAGTGTTGACGCAACCAGGGGATCATGGCCTCCACCACCCGCTCGTCGCACGGGTTGGTGGCGCTGTAGTCCATGTAAATGGGGAAATGTGGGGTCATATCGATGAAGTCTTGTTGCTGTTGTTGATCGAAGGATAACCAGTATTACATCTTGGAAAACGCGTTACCCAGCGCAAACACCGAATTGGGCGCATTCATGCGAACCGGCTTCGATATCGGCATGCTGGAGATCGCGCGTTTGAGCATCGGCTTGTCTTCAATTTGAAGCCCCTTGGCAAGTTGCTCGTCCACCAGCTTTTGCAGGTTGACCGACTGCAGGAACTCCACCATTTGCGTGTTCAATGCGGCCCACAGGTCATGCGTCATGCAGCGCTCGCCCTCGCCCAGGCAGTTTTCCTTGCCATTGCACTGGGTGGCGTCAATCGGCTCATCGACCGACAGAATTATGTCGGCGACAGTGATCTCGGACGGCGCTCGCGCCAGCGTGTAGCCGCCGCCGGGGCCACGGGTCGATTCGACCAGTTCGTGGCGGCGCAGCTTGCCGAACAACTGCTCCAGATAGGACAGCGAGATCTGCTGGCGCTGGCTGATGGCGGCCAAGGTCACCGGGCCGCTGCTTTGGCGCAGGCCCAGATCAATCATTGCGGTGACCGCAAAGCGGCCTTTGGTGGTAAGTCGCATCGTATGCTCCTTCAGTCGAATATGGTTGACTAACGGAGTCAAGTATAACAAAAGTCCCTGTAAATTGCTCGGGTATCTAAACAATCTTGATGGAATCCGTCCCGGGCGCCCCGAATATCTGTTCTTTCAGGATCGCCAGTTGATCGCGCACGGTGGCCGCTTTCTCGAATTCCAGGTTGCGCGCGTGTTCCAGCATGAGTTTCTCCAGCCGCTTGATTTCGCGCGAAACGTCCTTCTCGCTCATCGCTTCAAGCTGAGCCCGCTGCATCGCGTCGCGTTCAAGTTTCTCCGCCTCGCGCCCGGCTTTCTCGCTGTAAACCCCGTCGATCAGGTCTTTCACCTGCTTGACGATGCTGCGCGGTGTGATGCCATGCAACGCGTTGTGGGTCACTTGCCGCTCGCGGCGGCGTTCGGTCTCACCGATCGCCTTTTTCATCGACTCGGTGACCTTGTCGGCGTACAGAATCGCCCGGCCCTCAAGATTGCGTGCCGCGCGCCCGATGGTTTGAATCAGCGAGCGCTCGGAGCGCAAGAACCCCTCTTTATCGGCGTCCAGAATGGCCACCAGCGACACCTCGGGTATGTCCAGTCCCTCGCGCAGCAGGTTAATACCCACAAGCACGTCAAAGGTACCCAGGCGCAGGTCGCGCAATATTTCTACCCGCTCGACCGTGTCCACGTCGCTGTGCAGATAGCGCACCTTGACGCCGTTATCGCTCAAGTAATCGGTCAGTTGCTCTGCCATGCGCTTGGTCAGCGTGGTAATCAGCACACGCTCGTGCTTTTCGACCCGGATCCGGATCTCCTGCAGCACATCGTCAACCTGGCTGCTGGCCGGGCGCACCTCCACCTCGGGATCGACCAAGCCGGTGGGACGCACCAGTTGCTCGACCACTTGGCCGGCATGGTCTTTTTCCCACTGTCCCGGTGTCGCCGAGACAAAAACGGCCTGACGCATGCGGCACTCGAATTCTTCAAATTTCAGTGGCCGGTTGTCCAGCGCGCTCGGCAGTCGAAAGCCATACTCAACCAGCGTCGTCTTGCGCGAGCGGTCGCCGTTGTACATGCCGCCAAACTGGCCGATCAGCACATGGCTTTCATCCAGAAACATGATGGCATCCGCCGGCAGATAGTCGGTCAGCGTCGCCGGTGGCTGCCCCGGTGCGGCGCCGCTGAGGTGCCGTGTGTAGTTCTCGATGCCCTTGCAGTGACCGACCTCGCTGAGCATTTCCAAATCAAAGCGGGTGCGCTGCTCCAGCCGCTGCGCCTCCACCAGCTTGCCCATGCCCACCAGTTCTTTGAG
>JANNUE010000147.1:0-2260 GCA_031394895.1 Betaproteobacteria bacterium | reverse complement strand
GTGATCGATTTTTCGGGCCGGCCGGGGCTGCACATGGACGTGCCGTTCAAGGCTGGTTTGGTGGGCGGTTTCGACACCCAGCTCACCTATGAGTTTTTCCAGGGTTTCGTGAACCACGCCCTCGTCACCCTGCACATCGACAACCTCAAGGGTGACAACGCCCATCATCAGTGCGAAAGCGTGTTCAAGGCCTTTGCGCGTGCGCTGCGCATGGCGCTGACGCCCGATCCACGATCAGCCGGCGTCATCCCGTCCACCAAGGGCACGCTCTAGGCCGATGGCAACCGTTGCAGTGGTGGACTACGGCATGGGCAACCTGCGCTCGGTATCGCAGGCGGTGATGCACGTGGCGGCGGGTACCGGGCTGGAGGTCATCGTCACCCAGCGCCCGCAAGATGTCTACGCCGCCGAGCGGGTCGTCTTGCCCGGGCAGGGCGCGATGCGCGACTGCATGCGCGAGTTGCATGACTCCGGCCTCAAGGACGCCGTGCTGCACGCGGCGGCAAACAAGCCGCTGATGGGCATTTGTGTGGGTATGCAGATGCTGCTCGACCACAGCGAAGAACAGGACACACCCGGGCTGGGCCTCATTCCCGGGCGCGTGCTGCGCTTCCGGTTGGTGGGCCGGCTCCAGCCCGACGGCAGCCGCTACAAGGTGCCGCAGATGGGCTGGAACCGCGTCACGCAAAGCCCGCATGCCCTCTGGGCGGGCGTGCCCGACGAGAGCTGGTTCTACTTTGTGCACAGTTACTACGCCAGCCCGAGTGAAGCGAGCCACAGTGCCGGCCTCGCGGACTACGGCGCGCGCTTTACCTGCGCCTTGGCACGGGATAACATTTTCGCCACCCAATTTCACCCCGAGAAAAGCGCGCACCACGGCCTGGCCCTGTACCGCAACTTCCTGCACTGGAAGCCCTGACCCGCCGCGCTGGCTGCATCGTTCCTTCTCGCGTCACCTCTTCCTCCACCACGCTCAACCAGAGCCATGCTGCTGATACCGGCCATCGATCTCAAGGACGGCAAGTGTGTGCGCCTTCAACAGGGTGACATGCAAGCCTCCACCACCTTTGGTGAAGACCCCGCCGCCATGGCGCGCCGCTGGCTCGATGCCGGCGCCAGGCGCCTGCATCTGGTTGACCTGAACGGCGCCTTTGCCGGCCGGCCGATCAATGAAGTCGCCATCAAGGCCATCCTGCGCGAGGTGGGCGACCAGATCCCCGTGCAACTGGGCGGCGGCATCCGCGATCTGGACACGATCGAGCGCTACCTGGACGATGGGCTGAGTTACGTGATCATCGGCACCGCCGCCGTGAAGAGCCCGGGTTTTCTCAAAGACGCCTGCAGCGCCTTTGGCGGCCACATCATCGTGGGCCTGGACGCCAGGGACGGCCGCGTCGCCACCGACGGCTGGAGCAAGCTCACCGGCCACGAGGTGGTGGACTTGGCGCAAAAGTTTGAGGGCTATGGCGTCGAAGGCGTCATCTACACCGACATCGGCCGCGACGGCATGCTCACCGGCATCAACATCGAAGCCACCGTCAAGCTGGCGCGTGCGCTCAGCATCCCCGTCATCGCCTCAGGTGGGCTGTCGGACATGGTCGACATCGAGCGCCTGTGCGCGATCGAAAGCGAAGGTGTTGCGGGCGTGATCTGCGGCCGCAGCATCTACACCGGGGCGCTCGACTTCGCAGCAGGCCAGGCGCGGGCAGACGAACTTGCGGTCTGAGCGCCGTGCGGTCAGGTAAGCGGCAGGCCGGGGCCGTCTTGCCCCTGGCCTGCCGCTGCGCTTCAGGAGGCCGATGCTGCGGATGTCGCCTGGCGACGCCGCGCCACCCAGCCCACCAGGCCCAACCCGCCGAGCATCAGCGCGTAGGTCTCGGGCTCTGGGACCGCGGTGACGAAGGCGCGGATTTCGCCACCCGGAAATGTCGTCGAATGAATGTTGAAGTAAGCGTTGCCCGAAGTCAGATTGCTGATCAGCCGTGCCTCGGCAAGGGCAGCCGTTCCGCCGCTGGCGGTGACGAAGCCGGCGCTGTACTGCGTTGGCGAGGCCAAGTCGATCAGCCGAATGTAGGAGCCACTGCTGACGCCCAGGGGAAAGCCCGGAAGCAGGCCGCTCTGGGCCAGGGCGACGCCGGCGGTGCCGGCCCTCGGGTTGAGCGTGCAGCAGTGAATGTGGGCGTTGCTGGTATTGCCCGACAGGCCGGACCAGGTGGCATTGATCGCCAAGGTGTGCACGTCGGCGTCGTACTCCATCGAC
>JANNUE010000146.1:0-8855 GCA_031394895.1 Betaproteobacteria bacterium | reverse complement strand
CGCATGCCACCCACCGGGTCAACATCTTTCATCTGCGCTACCAGTACCGAGCCGCCTGCAACCTCGTCGATCGGACCACGGAAGGGGAAACCACCCTGGATCTGGGTGATTTCAGAAAGCCTCAATAAAATTGCATCAATCACGATGACGCAATCATACACTTGTAATGGAAAAATTTTCATGGGATAATGGCAACATTAATTTACATCATATTCATTGCTGCAATTATTTACGCGAAATCCATCTGATATGAGCACGTCATACAACACCACAGGACCGTTCCGAGTCTTATGCCTCGACGGTGGCGGTATGCGCGGTGTGTACCAAGCAGCGTTTCTGGGCACTTTCGCCACGCGTTTGGGAGAATCGACGGACCGACAGGGCAACGTGGACATCGGCAAAGCGTTCGATCTGATCGTTGGTACGAGCACGGGTGGCATCGTGGCGTGTGCGCTTGCAGCGGGCATAAATCTCGATAGCGTGTGGCGCTTGTATTTTGATCATGGGGCGCGGATCTTCCCGCATCAGTTTTTGAGAAGCATCTGGGCAGTCGGTCGGGTCGTGCGAGGCCTGGGCTTGGGCCTTAGCAAAGGTGATGCAGCACTCCGCGCTGTGCTTTTGAGCACCTTGGGCGAGCGCACGATGGGTGAGGTCTATCGGGACCGGGGAGTTGCTCTGGCAATACCAGCGGTTGACCTCAACCGGCACGCGGCGGTGGTCTTCAAGACACGGCACCTGGGTCGACTAAACGGTCGAGATGACCCACGGCGGCTTGTGGACATCTGCATGGCAACCAGTGCCGCTCCAATTCTCAGATCAATGGCCAGGTTACCGGAGCCAGCTGCTGGAGCGACGACAGCCGTTTACGTGGATGGTGGTCTGTGGGCGAACAACCCAGGACTGATAGGCATGATGGAGGCGGCGGAGATCCTCAGCGAAAGAGCGCAAAGTGAACGACCCATCGAACTCTTCATGCTGGGCAGCCTGCCGTCCCAAGGAGGTGAGGAGGTAACTGATCGTGCGCTGCATCGAGGCGCGTGGGGTTGGGCAGGCGGCATTCGTGCGATTTCGGCGAGCCTGAACGCACAAGCGGTGGGTTATGACTACCTCGCGGCCAAGCTGGCTGAGCTGCGGGCAGATGGCAGCTTCGCGCTGCGCATGCCAGCACAGTGCCCGTCGAACGAGCTTCGCGACTATCTAGTAAACATGGACGACGCCCGCCCGAAGGTGCTCAACGCCCTCGCCCGGCAGGCGGTTTCGGACGTTGACTTTGCCTGGGCTGCAATGCATGGCGAGCAGGCCAACTCAAAATTGAAGGCTTTCAAGGACGCCCTTGCGGCGGCGCCAGATCTACCAGTTGATCAACAGCAAAAGGAGGCCATGTATGGCTGATATTGATTCCAACGCCGAAATGGCATCTTTCCACCGTACAGAAGTCACGCTTTGCAAATCGGATCAGGACGAAATGCGAAGTCGCCGGGACGCTGGCCGCACACGGCTGGAAACAGGGCTTGATGTCAGTGGACATTCGCGGCCATCCGAAGTGGCCTCGCAAGGGTCATATGCGATGCGCACGATGGTTCAAGACGATGAGTGCGACTACGATATCGACGATGGTGCTTACTTTGCAGCGGCCGATCTGAATGATGAGAACGGCGAGGCACTTTCTCCGCTGGCCGTGCGTCAACGCGTGTGCGAAGCTTTGAAATGGGACGGTCGGTTAAAGCATGACGCAGAGGTCAAGCGCAACTGCGTGAGACAAGCGTACCCACAGGGTTACCACATCGACGTACCGGTCTACCGTATCGTCACAACCTACAACGCCAAGGGCGAGAAGGATCAGCACAACGAACTGGCCAGTGGTGACGATTGGGTTCACTCGGACGCGCGCGCTGTAACTGGCTGGTATGCCGACCTGGTAGGCGAGTTGAACGCAGGGGAGTCAGATGGCAGTCAGATGCGCCGGATCACCAAGTTGACCAAGAAACTGGCGCGAAGTCGTCTGGACTGGAAAGCCAAGACGACAAGTGGTATTTGCATCACCAAACTCGTCACGGACCACTTCGCCGTTGTGGCCGCTCGGGATGATCAGGCGCTGCGAAAAACCTGGATTTCCATTGAGTCTGCACTTGACGAATCGACTGCCATTGCGCACCCTGTTTTCAAAGACGTCAACCTCGCTGAGGAAGGCGATTCGGAAGTGATATTTTTTCAAGAATGCATTGGCGACGCTTTGAACAAGCTGGAAGTGTTGGATTCAAGCGACTGCACGCGCAGTCAAGCCCGGACAGCATGGGACGATGTCTTTGACACTACGTTCTTTTCAGATCAACCAGACAACAATGCCGAAGCGAAAAAAGCTGCAGTGACCGTAACGTCAGTCCAGACGGCGCGGCGCAATGACGGTGGCGGGAGGTTCGGCTGATTCCGGCACCTTCAGTCGAGCGTTGGGTTACTGCCATCGAGTTGGGACTCGACGACCAGTATCCCGGCGTATGGCGGCGCTTGGCCACGACAGAAATCGCTGAGTTACGGAGAGAAGCCAATAGCGGATGGCGTGTCGATCTGGTGCCAGGCGCTGTCGCCTGCGCTGGGGTCACCTACTTACTGATCGTCCTCGATAACTTTTTCCCGCATTCGCAACCGCGCATTTATGCGCCCGAAGCTCCCCGGGACTACTCTTGGCCGCATGTCGAGGCAGATGGAGTGCTGTGCCTCAGGCCCACTATGCTCACGGCCGACCCGAGGCAACGAGCGCTTGATCATTTGATTTGGGCGCTCGAACTTCTTGGGTTCCCAGAAGGAAGAAGGCGTTCCGAATTTACGCGCGAGTTCTCGACGTATTGGTCACTACTCGCTTCTGCCAAGTGTGACTTGACAGTCCTTAGCCTTCTAAAGCCTGGGGGCCCGTCACGTGGCATTGTGTGGTTCGCGAATATGAACAAACGTCAACTCGTCGCAGCGGAAGACAAGACCACCTTGATGAACTGGTTGCGTAACTCTGGCGCGAACCCAAGTGATCAGCAAGTGACTGCTGGTCGTCTCGTTTGGTTGGAGAAACCTTGGATACCAGCCGAGTTCCCTGCACTCGTTCGCGACGTGCTGGCTTACCTGCCGGCCGAGGAGCGGCAAAACGCACTGCGCCCTGGGCAACTCTCTCTGGTCATGTTCGGATCAGACACCCCCAGCGGTATTGCGTTCGTCGCAACTATCCTAGAGGGTCCATCCATTTCGAAATTGACAAAAGGATTCAGGAGCCTATCGACCGTTCCGAAAGAAGTTATCACGATGGCCTACGCGTTACGAGCGGTTGTGCGTTGCCCCGTTTCGCGCGTTGATGGCGGGTGGATACATGGCCGCAATCTTGATAAGCAATTCCAATTGCTGGCGCAGCGCAAGATTGCCTTGGTAGGCTGTGGCGCTCTTGGGGCAGCAATCGCTCGCCTGCTCGCGCAGGCTGGTGTTGGCGACTACATATTGGTGGACGGCGACAACCTTGCCGGGCACAACACTTCCCGACATGTCTTAGGGCAGCGATTCACAGGCAAGAACAAAGCGGTGGCAACGGCGCAAATGCTCAAAGAGGATTTCCCACATATAAAGTGCGCAGAGGCTTTTCCACATCGGTTTCAGGCTTTGCCCGCTGTCGATCTGCAAAAGGTCGCTGAGTGCGATGTCGTTATAAGTGCTGGCATTGACATCGACGGCGATGCCGCGCTGGATCACTGGCGCGCCGGCCTAGCAAAGCAGCCAGTGCATGTTTGTACCTGGGTGGAGCACTTTGCGTTTGTCGGGCATGCCGTCGCATTATTTCCTGGCGCAAAGATAATGGACGCGTTCGATGAACTAGAGCAAGTTCGGTTTCGCTTGACAGACTGGCCGGAAGGCAGTGGCGCCATCGCCGTTGAGGCTGGTTGCGGCAACATCTTCCAGCCTCACGGAGCCGTTGAGCTACAAGCCACCATCGGACTCGCGGCCGGTGTCGCCCTTAATGCTCTGACCGGTAAGGTTTCGAAATCAATGCGCAGGGTGTGGCAAGGGGATGCCGATGATGTCCTCAGTAAGGGAGGGCTCGTACTCCCCTCATTTATAGAGAACAAAAGCATCACGGAGCATCCATGGCTTTAGGAATTCGTAACATCTTTCGTCCGCGCCAGCCGGCAGTTCCAGTCATTGCGCGGTGCCCCGGTTTCACTCAGGTGGTGCGAGTTGAACCAACCGCAATCCAGCACGTGCGCAAGCATCGACAAATGCGGCCATGGTCGTCTGAAGCTGGTGGGCAGCTCTTTGGGTCGATAACAACTGATGAGGTAACCGTTTCTATCGCAACAGGGCCGTACAAATATGATGACCGTGGTCGATATCACTACCGATCAAACTCGGAAGCAGCCCAAAGTGCGATCGATCGGCACGCCCGAACGGGTCACCTTTACCTGGGTGAGTGGCATACCCATGCAGAAAGCGTCCCTCATAGTTCCTCGGACGACATAGACGCGATGACCAGACTGGTTACCAAATCAGCCTTGAACACCAACGCCATCCTGATGCTGATCGTTGGGCAAAGCGAAGCAATTGAGGGCCTGCGTCTAAGGACCGTTGGAGGATTTCGCTCGGATGAATGGGTGTTTTTGCGGGTGTCCGGTCCATTCGACAGATGAGCCCAGGACCAATATCTTGCTTGCGACTTTGCAACCTCAAACGTCAATATTCCCCGCCCGCAGCGCATTGGTTTCGATGAACTCACGGCGTGGCTCGACCTCGTCGCCCATCAGCATGGTGAACACGCGGTCGGCTTCAATGGTGTCGTCGATCTGCACCTTGAGCAGGCGGCGCACGGTTGGGTCCATCGTGGTTTCCCAGAGTTGTGCCGGGTTCATTTCGCCCAGGCCTTTGTAGCGCTGGCGTGAGGTGGCGTGTTCGGCCTGTGCAATCAGCCAGGCCATGGCTTCGCGGAAGTCGTTGACCTTTTCTTCTTTTTGCCGCTCGCCCTCGCCGCGCATGACCTTGGCGCCAACGCCGAGCAGGCCCTTGAAGGTGTTGGCCGCCTCGGCCAGCGCGGCGTAGTCGGAGCCGTGCACAAAGTCCTGCGTCAGCACGCTGCTCTTGACGTTGCCGTGGTGGCGCCGGCTGATGCGCAAAATTGGTTTGTCGGTGCGCTGGTCAAACTCGCCGGCCACTTCGGCGTCGGGCAACCGGGCTTGCAGCGCGGCTGCCGAAACTTCGGCGTCTTCCACGGTGTCCAGGTTCAGCGCCACGCCGTCGGCGACCGAACGCAACGCTTCGGCGTCCATGAAATTGCGCAACCTGGCAATCACCGCTTGCGCCACCTGGTGCTTGCGCGCCAGTTCGGCCAGCGTGTCGCCGCTAAGCGTGGTGGCGCTGTTGCCACCGGTATAAACGCTGGCGTTGACTAGTGCAATGCGCAGCAAAAAGCTGTCCAGCGCGCCGGCGTCCTTCAGGTACAGCTCTTCCTTGCCGGCCTTGACCTTATACAGCGGCGGCTGCGCAATATAGATGTGGCCACGTTCCACCAGCTCGGGCATCTGGCGGTAAAAGAACGTGAGCAACAGGGTGCGGATGTGGGCGCCGTCAACGTCGGCGTCGGTCATGATGATGATGCGGTGGTAACGCAGTTTGGCGACGTTAAAGTCGTCATTGCCGGTGCTGCCGCCGGCCTTGCCGATGCCGGTGCCCAGCGCCGTGATGAGCGTCAGAATTTCGTTGCTGGTGAGCAGCTTTTCGTAACGCGCTTTTTCCACGTTCAAAATCTTGCCGCGCAGCGGCAAAATCGCCTGGAACTTGCGGTCGCGCCCCTGCTTGGCCGAGCCGCCGGCCGAGTCGCCCTCGACGATGTAGATCTCGCACAGCGCCGGGTCTTTTTCCTGGCAGTCGGCCAGCTTGCCCGGCAGGCCCATGCCGTCGAGCACGCCCTTGCGCCGCGTCATGTCACGCGCCTTGCGTGCCGCCTCGCGCGCGCGCGCGGCTTCGATGATCTTGCCGACAATGATCTTGGCGTCGGCCGGGCGCTCTTGCAAATAGTCGTACAGCAGTTTGCTGACGATGTCTTCAACCGGGCCGCGCACTTCCGAGCTGACCAGCTTGTCCTTGGTCTGGCTGCTGAACTTGGGCTCGGGCACCTTGACGCTGAGCACGCAGGTCAGGCCCTCGCGCATGTCGTCGCCCGAGATTTCGACCTTGGCCTTCTTGGCCAGGTCGCTGTCGTCGATGTATTTGTTGATGACGCGCGTCATCGCGGCGCGCAAGCCGGTCAGGTGCGTGCCGCCGTCACGCTGCGGGATGTTGTTGGTGAAGCACAGCACCTGCTCGTTGTAGCCGCTGTTCCACTGCATCGCCACTTCGACGCCGATGTTGGTGTTCTGGTCGCTCTGGCGGTCGCCCATGGCGTGGAAGATGTTGGGGTTCAACACCGTCTTGCCCTTGTTGATGAAGTTGACAAAGCCCTGCACGCCGCCGGCGCCCGAGAAGTCGTCTTCTATGCCGCTGCGCTCGTCCTGCAGGCGGATCTTGACGCCGTTGTTCAAAAAGCTGAGTTCGCGCAGGCGCTTGCTCAAGATCTCGTAGTGAAACTCGGTGTTGGTCTGAAAGATGTTCAGGTCCGGCAGGAAATGAACTTCGGTGCCGCGTTTTTCGGTCGCGCCAATCACTTTCATCGGTGACACTTCGACGCCGTTGACGGTCTCGGTAATGCGGTTTTGCACAAAGCCGCGGCTGAATTCCAGCACATGGACCTTGCCGTCGCGCCGGATCGTTAATCGCAACATTTTGGACAGCGCGTTGACGCAACTCACGCCGACGCCGTGCAAGCCGCCCGATACTTTGTAGCTGTTCTGGTCGAACTTGCCGCCGGCGTGCAGTTCGGTCAGCGCAATTTCGGCGGCCGAGCGCTTGGGCTCGTGCTTGTCGTCCATCTTGATGCCGGTCGGTATGCCGCGCCCGTTATCGACGACGCTAACCGAGTTGTCGGAATGGATGGTGACCAGGATGTCGTCACAGTGACCGGCCAAAGATTCATCAATCGAGTTGTCCACCACCTCGAACACCAGGTGGTGCAGCCCGGTGCCATCCGACGTGTCGCCGATGTACATGCCGGGGCGCTTGCGCACCGCTTCCAGGCCTTCCAGAATCTGGATTGAACCCTCGCCGTAGGCTTCGGATGCGCCGGCCTGGTGGGCGTCAATGGTTGGCTGGAAGTTGGAACTGTCGGAGCCTCCTTCGCCGCTGTGCACGCCGGCGTCACCGTTGCTGTTGGATTGCTGGGGCTGAACTGGCTTGTTTGCTTCGGTCATTCTGTTTTCAGATCAGTTGGGGACAGAGCTTCGCTTCGCTGCGGTCTGTCCCACAAAGTTTCAAAGATTCTTAGATACGCATCGGCATGACGACGTATTTGAAAGTGGCGTTATCGGGAATGGTGAACAAGGCGGAGCTGTTGCTGTCAGACAGTTCGAGCTTCACCATCTCCTGGGTCATATTGGCCAATGCATCAATCAGATAAGTGACGTTGAAACCGATCTCGATGCTGTCACCGCCATAATCAATGTCGAGTTCGTCCACGGCCTCTTCCTGTTCCGCGTTGTTCGACGCGACTTTGAGGGTGCCGGGGTCGATGTTCAGGCGCACGCCCTTGAACTTGTCGCTGGTCAAAATGGCGGTGCGCTGCAGGGTCGCCAACAGCGCGGCGCGGCCCAGCGTAATGCTGTTCTTGTGGTTCTTCGGAATCACGCGGTTGTAGTCGGGGAACTTGCCCTCGACCAGCTTGGTGACGAACTCCATGCCGTCAAAACTGAACTTGGCCTGGTTGCTGGCAAACTGCATTTCAATGGCGCCTTCCGCGTCGGACAGCAGGCGCTGCAGCTCGATCACAGTCTTGCGCGGCAAAATCACTTCTTGTTTGGGCACATCAACGTCCAGCGTGGCGGAGGCAAAGGCCAGCCTGTGGCCGTCGGTTGCCACCAGGCTCAGCTTCTTGCCTTCGGCGACGAACAGAATGCCGTTCAGGTAGTAGCGAATGTCATGCACTGCCATCGCAAACGAAACCTGGCTCAGCAGGTCTTTCAGGGTTTTTTGCGGCACGCTAAAGACCGGCCCGAAACTGGCCGCTTCCTGCACCAGGGGGAAGTCTTCGGCGGCCATGGTTTGCAGCGTGAACTTGCTCTTGCCGCCCTTGAGGATCAGCTTGGTTGCGCTCGATTCCAGCGATACGGTTTGATCGGCCGGCATGGTGCGCAAGATGTCGATCAGCTTGCGGGCGCCGACGGTGGTGGTGAAGTCGCCCACATCGCCGTCAAGTTCGGCGGTGGTGCGGATCTGAATCTCAAGGTCACTGGTGGTGAACTGCAGCGCATTGCCTGTCTTGCGGATCAGCACATTGGCCAGCACGGGAAGCGTGTGCCTGCGCTCGACGATGCCAGCGACGGATTGCAGCACTGACAAAACTTTGTCTTGTGTGGTCTTCAGGACGATCATGTCAACCTCTTCTTTGGTTTCTTTGGTTCAAATCAACAATGGACGCGGGTAAATTATCAGCACCCACATTTTCCGCTATATTTCGCCTGCTTTTATCAGCCCTTGAGCGTCTGCTCCAGCACGTGAAGTTGCTGGTTCAACTCGGTCATTTGCTGGCGTTCGCCGCCAATTTTGCGCACCGCATGCAACACCGTTGTGTGGTCGCGCCCGCCAAACAACTCTCCAATCTCGGGCAGACTCTTTTGGGTCAATTCCTTGGCCAGATACATCGCAATCTGGCGCGGCCGGGCAATATTGGCCGGCCGTTTCTTCGAATACATGTCGGCCACCTTGATATTGAAAAAATCGGCCACGGTCTTCTGGATGTTTTC
>JANNUE010000103.1:0-12451 GCA_031394895.1 Betaproteobacteria bacterium | reverse complement strand
CGCATGCGGGAGCGCTGCGGCCAGTGCAGCGGTGCCGGGAGTAAAACTCGCTCTGGCATAGGCGGCAAATTCATCGTGTGGCGGACACATGGGCGAGTGCAAAACAAATTCACTGGCCGCATCAAAACTGCCACCGGCCTGATAACGCATCAGCTCCCTGGTCTGCTCCCACCCGATGCTGCTCTGGGGTAACGGCTCGTCCATCGCATCGACGACGCTGCGCGCCACCACTTCGAGTACCGTGTGCGGCGTTTGCAGGGAAAAATAGCAGCGCATATTGCCGAATACGTCGGGCGCGCTGCGTGTGCGCGCTGGCGGTGGACTGATATCGAGGCAATGGCTCAACAGTTGCTGATGGCTATTGCTCAAGGGCTGCAAATAGGCCATATGCTGCGCCGCTTCGACTGCCGGCGCATAGACATAACGGGTCTCGTGGCGAATTTGCAGCTTCACGGCTGGCCCATGCTCGGTTGGGTTTGAGTGGTGGCGCTGAAATAGCGGGCGTTGATTTGCGCCGACACTTGAATGGCAGCGTCGCTGCATTGCAGCAGCAATTCACTCAGAGCGAAGTAGTGGCCGTGGGCGCTGCCGTCGGGCCGGCTCTCGCACAGCCGCGTGAAGTCCCACTGCGTCGGGTCGGGCAGGTCGGATACCAGGGCGCCAAGCTGGCTCGATTCGCTGCCTGCCAGCTCGGTCAACTGCGCGCGCAATGCGTCGGCAATACAGCCTAAAGAGCGTGGATTGCTGCGGTCCAGCACCAGCAACTTGATCACTCCAGCCAGCGCGGGGCCTTGCCCGTCCGGCGCATTCATCGGGGGCTGCTTGTCAACCAACGCCAGCACTGCCGACAGGCCGTCGGAATAGTGAAGCGAGCCAGTCTGCAGACCGTAGAGCAGTGCGTTGGCGAGAAACGCCTGCCGTTCCAGCAGGCGACCGGCGTCCAGCAGGCGCCAGCCGTCATCACAGCCCACGCGCTGCGTTTGCGCGTTTGTCATGGCGGCCAACTGGTCGCTGATTTGCTGCAGCAACTGCAGCGCCTGATGCGCAGACTGCCCGTGCGCAGGATCGTGGTTGGCATCGTGCGCCGACAGCTGTTCTTCAGAGCGCACGATCATCTGCCACTGCTGCGGCGACAGCCGTTCGCGCACCGCTGCGGCGGCGAGTCTGACTGCGCGCAGATGGTAGCCGACGCTGGTCGCTCCCTGGCTGCCGGTCAGACTGGAAATGAGTGAACGCTCAAAGGCGCTGCGCCCCTGGGGCAGTGGCGCCATGCCGTGCAACACGAGCGAGTTGGCCAGCGCCATTTTGTCGAGCCAGGCCAGCAGCGGCGCTGATGCTGGCTGTTCTGCGTAGAGGCAGCGCAGTGTCAGTCGCGCCAGGCAGGCCGCGTTGCTGGCGCGCTCGGTGTTGCGGCCCAGCCAGAACAGGTTCTCCGCCGCGCGCCGCTTGACGAATGGCTTGCGTTGCGCCAGCGCGCCTGTCGTCTCGTGCGGCGTGAGCGGTGTGAGCGGTTCGCTGTTGCCGACGTCCCCGTGCGCCAGCACCCACACGTCGGCGTTGCCACCATCGTCGCTGCCGGCAAGGTCTGCTGCGGCGCCGCTTAGCTGCGCCACTCCACCGGGCAGCACGCGCCACGAATGCGGACCGTCTGCCACCGCATATACCCGCAACGTGACCGGGCGCGCCACGATCTGCGCGCTTGTGCCGTCGCTCGGCCAGCTTGGCATGTGCGACGAGGGGACGTGGGTCTGAACCGTGTAGTGTTCGCCGCGACGCTGAATGCGCCCGGCCCACAGGGCGATGTCCTGTTCTGCGACGCGCTGACCGTTGCGCGACGCAAACCCCGCGTCGGCCAGAGCGTCGGGGTAGGTCGGCAGAACAGCGCCGTGGCGCAGTGCGTCCCAGGCTTGCTGCATGGCGCTGCGCTCGCCGCACCACCACGTGGCGGGGCTCGGCAGTTGCAGTTCTTCGCCGAGCAGATGGTGCGCCAGCGCGGGCAGATAAGCGCTCAGGGCGGGCGACTCAAGCAACGCCGAGCCCGGCGCGTTGGCAAGCAGCACATTGCCGGCGCGCATCGCCTGCAGCAGTCCCGCCACGCCGAGGGTTGAGTCGGCGCGCAGTTCCAGCGGGTCGAGGTATTCGTCCTCGACCATCGTGAGCAGGGCGTGCACCTGCACCAGCCCGGTCAGGGTTTTCAGGTACAGCTGTTCGTCGCGCACGATCAGGTCGCTACCCTCGACCAGGGTCAGCCCCAGATAACGCGCCAGACTGGCGTGCTCAAAGTAGTTTTCATTGAACGGCCCGGGTGTCAGCAGAGCCACGTGCGAGGCGGCGCCGGCCGGACTTAAGCGCTGCAGGTTCTCCAGCAGCGCACGGTACGTTGGCGCCACCAGCTGCACCTGCAGGGCCTGCAAGGCTTCTGAAAGTTGTTGCGAGAGCGCGCGGCGGTTTTCCGGCAGACGGCCGAAGCCCGCTGGCGCCTGGCAACGCTGAGCCAGCAGCACCCAGCGGCCATCCGGCCCGCGTGCCAGATCGAACGCGGCAATATGCAGATGCGTGCCACCCGCCGGTAGCACGCCATGCATCGCGCGCAGATAGCCGGGGTGACCGTGCACCAGGGCCGGCGGCAGCAGGGCGCGCTGCAGCAGTTCTTGCGCTCCATACACATCCTCGACGACGCGCTCCAGCAGGCGCATGCGCTGGCGCACGCCAGCCTCAATCTGCTGCCAGTCATCGGGCTCGATGAGCAGCGGAAAAAGGCTGAGCGGCCAGGGTCGCTGCTGCGCGGCTTCATCGGCGTTGTCGTCGGCATTCGTTGGCTGGCGCAGGCTGAGCGCGCGCTGGTTCAGGTCCGTCGCACCTTGGCTGTGCAGTGCGCCAAAGAACTGTGTCCAGGCCGGCGTCAGTCCAGCGCTACTCCCGGGCGCGCTGGTGCCGCGCAGCTCGTCAAAATGCCCGTTCGCCGCGCGCGCTGAATCGCTCGCCAAAGGGGCGACCCAGGCTGGCAGAGGTGGAGGTGGCGTGACGTCTTTCACTGTGTCAGAGTATGCCAGCGCGGGCGTCCCGTCATGGCGCGGTCAGACCGACATGAGAGTCAGCAACCGATCCAGTCCGCCCGAATTGATGCAGACGTGGGCCACCGCGCGCACGGCCGGCTTGGCGTGGTAGGCCACGGACAAGCCCGCCTCAGCCATCATCGGCAGGTCATTGGCGCCGTCGCCCATCGCAATCGCAGCTCGCGGCTTGATGCCGAGCTTTGAACAAGTTTCCAACAGCATCTTGCGTTTTTCGGCGCCGTCACAAATGTCGCCCCAGGGCTGGTCCAGCATGCGCCCGGTCAGCACGCCGTTGGCAACTTCGAGCTGGTTGGAGCGCGTGAAGTCAATGCCAAGGCGATCCCGCACGCGGTCGGTGAAGTAGGTAAAACCGCCCGACACCAGCAGCACCTTGAGCCCGGCGCGCTGGCAGGCCGCGACCAGCTCCGGTGCACCCGCATTGAGTTGCAACCGCTCGGCATAGACCTGTTCCATGTGAGCCACGGTCACGCCCTTGAGCAGCGCCACGCGCTGGCGCAGACTTTCCTTGTAGTCGGCAATCTCGCCGCGCATTGCGGCTTCGGTAATGGCTGCCACCTCGGCCTTGCGACCAGCGGCATCGGCAATTTCGTCCACACATTCGATGTTGATCAGGGTCGAGTCCATGTCGAACGCGATCAGCTTGTAGTCGGCCAGGCGCAGCGGTGGTGTGATGCCTCGAATGGTGAGGTCGGGGGAGAACTCGGTTACTTGCATTTGTGAAGTTGGTTTCTACTCAGACGGCGTTGAGCGCCGCGTCGCGCTCAATGGCGTTGGACTCCCAATACAACCCGAGTTTTTGTTTGGCAGTGAGTTCGGTTAGCAGCCGACGCAGTTGCGGGGCGTTGAGGTGCTCCAAGTTTGAAAGCGGGTCGTGCATATTGTGTGACGGGTGTTCGACTATCGTGCTGGCGGCTTGTCAGTCATACCAGTTCTCTACTTTGAGATTGGGTAAGCGGGAAAACTCACGTACGTTGCGGGTCACGATGGTCAAGTCATGGGCCAGGGCTACGCCGGCTACCAGCACGTCATACGGTCCGATAGGGGTACCCTGAACCTGGAGTTGGGCACGTATTGCTCCCGCTTGCCGTGCGGCAACAGGGTCAAAGTTCAGCACGGTGTATCGACTGCAGACCTCGGTCAGATAGCGTTCCATAAGGTCACGGTGCAGCGACTTGGCAATACCAAATTCGAGTTCAAACAAGTTGATACTGCTGACAGCGATGTCATCATCGGGCTGCTGAGTCAATCGCGTGAGACAGTTGCCGGAGCGCTTGTACACGTAGATTAACGTGTCGGTGTCCAGCAAGTACTTCAAAAGGATTCCCTCGACACGTCGGTTCCAAGACCTTGGTACCGGTGGGCCAACAAGTCATCCCATCCGTCCCGTTCGTCCTTCTTGACATTCAAGCGGTCAATCTCTGTAAAAAACTCGTTCCAACCTTGCGATTGTTTTTGCCTTTCCTCAATGGCAAACTTGGCAAACCATTGGCTCACCGACACCTGGGACCGCGTTGCGGCCTCCTTGGCGGCAGCTAGTGCACCGTCTTCAACATAAATCGTGATTTGACCCATGAGTTACATCCTCAGTTGGCATACATGGCAATTATAAGTGCGGCACACTTATATGTGTTTGGTTTCTGCCGGCGGTTGGCCCAGCGAGCGCAGCACATCGCGCACCATTTGCGCGCGCTCCTTGCTGTGCGTCAGGCTGCGCTCGATGCGCAGCTTTTCACTGCCGGCGAGCTTGATGTGGCGGTTGTTCTGAATCAGCTTGATGATCTTCATCGAGTCGATCGGCGGGTTCTTCTGAAACGTGATGGTGATCATGGTTGGCGCCGCATCGACCTTGAGTACACCGTAGGGCTTGGCGATGACGCGCAGACGGTGCACGTCGATAAGGGTTTGCGCCTGTGGCGGCAATTTGCCGAAGCGATCGACAATCTCTTCGAGCAGCGCGTCGATCTGGTCGGCGTTCTTGGCGGTCGCCAGCTTCTTGTAGAAACTCAGGCGCAAATGCACGTCGCCACAGTAATCGCTGGGCAGCAGCGCCGGCGCGTGCAGATTGATGTCGGTCGTCACGCTCAAGGGGCCGAGCAAATCCGGTTCGATGCCGGATTTCAGGCAGCGCACCGCTTCGGACAGCATTTCGTTGTAGAGCTGAAAGCCGATCTCCAGCATATTGCCGCTCTGGTTTTCACCGAGCACCTCGCCGGCACCGCGAATTTCCAGGTCGTGCATTGCCAGGTAGAAGCCCGACCCAAGTTCTTCCATCTGCTGGATCGCATCCAGGCGCTGGCTGGCCTGCTTGGTGAGGCCCTGCAAATCGGGCACCATCAGGTAGGCGTAGGCCTGGTGGTGGCTGCGCCCGACGCGTCCGCGCAACTGGTGCAACTGCGCCAGGCCAAACTTGTCGGCGCGGCTCATGACGATGGTGTTGGCGGTCGGCACGTCGATGCCGGTCTCGATGATGGTCGAGCACAGCAGCAGGTTGTAGCGCTGGGCCACAAAGTCGCGCATCACCGACTCGAGCTGGCGCTCGGGCATCTGGCCGTGCGCGACGGCAATGCGCGCTTCGGGCAGCAACTCTTCGAGTTTGGCGCGGCGGTTCTCGATCGTCTCCACTTCATTGTGCAAAAAGTAAATCTGCCCGCCGCGTTTGAGCTCGCGCAGCACGGCTTCGCGAATCACGCCGTTGCCTTCGGCACGGACAAAGGTCTTGATCGCAAGCCGGCGTTGCGGCGCGGTGGCAATCACGCTCAGGTCTCGCAGGCCTTCGAGCGCCATGCCCAGCGTGCGCGGAATCGGCGTCGCGGTCAGCGTCAGTACATCGACTTCGGCGCGCAGCGCTTTCATCGCTTCTTTGTGGCGCACGCCAAAGCGGTGCTCCTCGTCGATGATGAGCAGGCCAAGATTGTGAAATTTGGTGTTCTGGCTCAGCAGCTTGTGGGTGCCGACGACGATATCGACCGTGCCGTCGGCCAGACCCTTGAGTGACGCCGTGATCTCCTTGCCGGAGCGAAAACGGCTCATCTCCGCTACCTTCACCGGCCAGCGGGCAAAGCGGTCCACCAGCGTCTGGTAGTGCTGCTCTGCCAGCAAGGTTGTCGGCGCCAGCAGCGCGACCTGCTTGCCGCCGGTGACGGCAATGAACGCGGCGCGCAATGCCACTTCGGTCTTGCCAAAGCCGACGTCGCCGCAGATCAGGCGGTCCATCGGGCGCGGCGAAATCATGTCCTGAATGACGGCGTGAATGGCCGCCTTCTGGTCGGGTGTCTCTTCAAAGCCGAAGTCGTTGGCAAAAGCCTCGTAGTCGGCCGGCGAATAGCGAAACGCATGGCCCTCGCGCGTCGCACGGCGGGCGTAGATGTTGAGCAGTTCCGCCGCGCTGTCGCGCACCTGCTCGGCCGCCTTGCGTTTCGCCTTTTCCCATTGCCCGGAGCCCAGTTTGTGCAACGGCGCTTCGTCGGCACTGACGCCGGTGTAGCGGCTGATCAACTGCAACTGGCTGACCGGCACGTACAGCGTGGCCTTGTCGGCGTATTCCAGATGCAGGAACTCTTGAACCTCGGCTTCGCCGTTTGCCTGCACATTACCCAGATCAAGGTTGATCAGTCCCCGGTAGCGGCCGATGCCGTGCGCTGAATGGACCACCGGGTCGCCGATATTGAGCTCGCTCAGGTCCTTGATCAACGCTTCTACATCGCTGACCTGTTCCTGCTTCTTGCGCCGGCGCGTGGTCGGGCCGGCGGCGAACAACTCAGTTTCGGTGACGAAGTCGATGCCGCATTCAACCCAGCTAAAGCCGGTGTGCAGTGATGAGGTGGCAATGCCGAGCGGCTCGCTGCTGCTCTCGAACTCTGCCAGTGAATCAAACGACGGCGGGGCCAACTGGCTGGCGTGCAAAAAGTCCAGCAGGCTGGTCTTGCGGCCTTCGCTCTCCGCTAGCAGCAGCACGCGCTGGCTGGTGTGCCGCAGGTGCTCGTGCAGGCGTTGTAGCGGGTTTTCTGCGCCGCGCACAACGGTGAGGTCGGGCAGTGTCTTGACCTCCACTTTCGTCATTGCGGGGCCGCCAGGCCGTGGCAATCCAGCTGTTCCGAATTCATGGATTGCCGCGTCGCTACGCTCCTCGCAATGACGGTCACCGGGCCGCAACGCCAGTTGTGGCAACGCGTTGACACGCGCATAGAACTGTTCGGCGCTCAGAAACAGCGCCTCGGGTGGCAGCGTTGCGCGCTCTGGGTCGGTGCGTACCAGCCGGTAGCGCTCCTTGGTGTCTGTCCAGAAATGCGCAAATGCGCTCTCCAGTTCGCCGTGCAACACCACTGTGGCAGCCTGGCCCAGGTAGTCGAACACCGTGGCGGTTTCTTCAAAGAACAGCGGCAGGTAGTACTCGATGCCGGCGGTGGCGACGCCGTTGCCCATATCCTTGTAGATGCGGCTTTTGGTCGGGTCACCTTCCAGCAGTTCGCGCCAGCGGTTGCGAAAGCGCGCGCGCGCTGCGTCGTCCATCGGAAACTCGCGCCCCGGCAGCAGCCGTACTTCTGGCACCGGGTACAGGCTGCGCTGGCTGTCCGGGTCGAAGGTGCGGATGCTGTCGATCTCGTCGTCGAACAGATCGACCCGGTACGGCACTGCGCTGCCCATCGGAAACAGATCGATCAGGCCGCCGCGCACCGCATATTCTCCGGGGCTGATCACTTGCGTGACGTGGGCGTAGCCGGCCAGCGTCAACTGCGCCCTGAATTTGGCTTCATCGAGTTTTTGCTTGACCTTGAAGTGAAACGTGTAGCCAGCCAGAAAGGCCGGTGGCGCCAACCGGTACAGCGCGGTCGTGGCCGGCACGACGACCACATCAGCGCCGGTGTTCTGGTCGCGCTGGCTGATCCGCCAAAGGGTGGCGAGGCGTTCACTGATCAGGTCCTGATGCGGGGAAAAGGTGTCGTACGGCAGCGTTTCCCAGTCGGGAAACAGCACGCAGCGCAACTGCGGCGCGAAGAACGCCATTTCATCGATCAGGCGTTGGGCGTCAGCGGGGTCGGCGGTCACAATGGCCGTCAGCCGGCCTTGCTCTTTTTCGCGCGATGCCAGTTGCGCCAGCAGCAGCGCATCAGCAGAACCGGTAGGGCGGGGAAGGGTGTAGCGTTTGCCGGGGAGCAGTTTGGGTAAATCCATGAAGCGCTTATTTTAGAATGGGGGCATACCGATGACTGACTCGACCGATATATCCCCGTCCCACAGCGCAACCAATGTCCGTTATTGGGCCTTGATCGCCTGCGCCGGCCACGGCTCGCGCTCGGGCTCGGACCGACCGAAGCAATACCAACCACTGGCCAATCAAGCGCTGGTGCTGCATACCCTGGCGGCGTTTGCCGGCGTCGGCCGAATCGCCAGTACGCTTGTGGTGGTGTCGGCTGGGGACCGCTTTTTTGACACCCGCGCCGGTTCTTTTGCGGTCGCACACTGCGGTGGAGCGACCAGAGCGGCCAGTGTATCCAATGGATTGAACCATCTCTTGCAGCACGGCGCGACCCAAGACGACTGGGTGCTGGTGCACGACGCCGCACGCTGCCTGATCACGTCGGACCAGATCGACGCGCTGATCGATGCCTGCGCTGCAGACCCGGTTGGAGGCCTGTTGGCACATCGCTTGCCCGACACGCTCAAGATCGAAGCCGATGGCCGCGTGGCGCAGACGCTGGAGCGCAGTGACAAATGGCTGGCCCAGACGCCGCAGATGTTTCGCATTGGTGCGCTGAAGCGGGCGTTGGCGAGCGCCGGTGACCAGGTCACCGATGAATCCAGTGCGATGGAGGCCAGCGGTTTGCGCCCGCTGCTGGTGGCGGGAAGCGCGCAGAATTTCAAGGTCACCTACCCGGAAGATTTTGCGCTGGCCGAAGCGGTGTTGATGGCGCGCAGCAGTTTGAAAGACCAATGACATGAATTTCAGAATTGGCGAGGGCTGGGATGTGCACGCACTGGTGAGCGGGCGCAGGCTCGTCATCGGTGGCGTGGAAATACCGTTTGCGCTCGGGTTGCTGGGGCACTCGGACGCCGATGTTCTGCTGCACGCGATCACCGATGCGCTGCTGGGCGCGGCCGCGCTGGGTGACATCGGCAGCCATTTTGCCGACACTGACGAGCGCTTCAAGGATGCAGACTCGCGCCAGTTGCTGGCCGAGGCGGCGCGCCTGGTGCGCGCCAAGGGCTATGAGATCGGCAATGTGGACAGTACCGTGATCGCGCAGTCGCCCAGACTGGCGCCCTACATCGCGGCGATGCGTGAGCAGATCGCGCACGCGCTGGCCGTGACGCTGGATCAGGTCAATGTGAAAGCCAAGACGGCGGAAAAAATGGGGCCGGTCGGCCTCGGCCAGGCGATCGAAGCGCGCGCCTGCGTGCTGCTGTTCGCGACGCCGTCAGGCGGCTAGCGTGTACAGCGGGATGTCGTGCTCAATGGCCAGCGACTGCAGCGCCTGGCGTGTCATCGTCAGCAGATAGTTTTCAATCGCGTGATGGGTTTGCGGTGACAACATCGTCATGAAGCTGATGTAGCTCACCTTGGCCGCAGCGCACAGCGCTTTGGCAAAGTGCGGCTCCAGCGCCGCCAGCGCCACGCGCCCATCCAGACAGCGGTACACCCGGTAGCCGGCATGACCACCGCCGACCCCGGCGCCGGGTTGCGTCAACCCCCAGTGCCGTGGCAGCGCCAGATAGGCTGCCGCGTCTGACAGCGCGACTTCAAGGTAGCGGCCCTTGCCGTTCCTGCGCGCCAGCAGCGCCGCCAGCACCGCCTCCGACGCCATTAACGAGCCGCTCATGTCGGCGTACAGCGTGGCTGGCAAGTCCAGGCCGGTTACAAGGTCGTGCTCGGCCAGGTAGGTCAGGTCATGCCCCGGTTCTTCGGCGCGCTCGCCGGGTGCGCCGACAATGGCCACTTGCGACAGCGCCGGGTACAACTTGTGCAGAGCCTTCCACTCCAGCCCCAGCTTCTTCAAAGCGGACGGACGAAATGAAGTCAACAAAACGTCGGTTTTGGCCAGTTCACGGTGCAGTGTCTTTTGTCCGACTTCGGTCTTGAGGTCAGCCACCAGCACCCGAACGCCCTTGTGAAGTTCAGCATAGGCGGTTCGGTTGTACAGGCCCATCGGGTCGCCCGAGGTGCCGCTGACCGAGCCGGCCGGCGCTGGCGGCTCCAGTTTCACGCAGCGTGCGCCCATTTGCTGGCAACGCATCAGCGCCGCCGGACCCGGCAGGTTCAGGCACAGGCTGAGGATTCGCGCGCCCTTGAGCGCTTGCGGTGGTTGGGTGGAAATATGGGTCATGGTCGAATGGGTATTGAATTTGACGTATTGTGCAGGCACGGGCAGGCTGTCCTTGCCTGGCTGTCGCCCAGGCGCTGGCCGGTCGTGAGTTTGCATGGGCGACAGGGTAGAATTCCGCCTTCGCAAGACCGGTTTGTCTTGCAATTATCAGCCCGCCCTGGGCTTGCTTTGGCCGTCGGCCAACAGGTTCATCAGGTGTGTGCTGGCGCTCAAGGATTTTGATGAAGCGTGTTGATGATTTCCGCCTCAAGTTCGGAAAGAAGGAACTGGTACCGATTGTGGTCGGCGGCATGGGGGTCGATATTTCGACCGCCGAACTTGCCATCGAGACGGCACGCCTGGGTGGCATAGGACATATCTCCGACGCCATGGTCACCGATGTGTCGGATCGGCGTTTTGACACCAGTTTTGTCAAAGACAAAACCCGCTTTTACAAGCTCAACATCGACAACTCCGACAAATCCATCATCAAGTTCGATCTGGGCGTGCTGGCCGACGCCACCCGGCGCCACGTCGAGGCCACGATGCAGGCCAAGCGCGGTGACGGTCTGATCTTCGTCAATTGCATGGAAAAGCTGACGATGAACGCGCCGCGCGAAACGCTCAAGGTGCGCATGGCGTCGGCGCTGGACGCCGGCATTGACGGCATCACGTTGAGCGCCGGTTTGCATCTGGGCTCGTTTGGCTTGCTGGCGGACCATCCCCGCTTTCGTGACGCCAAGCTGGGCATCATCGTGTCATCGTTGCGCGCGTTGCAACTTTTCTTGCGCAAGAACGCCAGGCTGGACCGCATGCCCGATTTCGTTGTGGTTGAAGGCCCGCTGGCCGGCGGTCACCTCGGTTTTGGCATGGACTGGGCGCAATACGATCTGGCAACCATCATTGCTGAAATCGTCCAGTACCTGAAAGCCGAGCAGCTCAACATTCCGGTGATTGCCGCTGGCGGCATCTTCACCGGCAGCGACGCCGTGTCGTTCCTGGAAAGCGGCTCGGCGGCAGTGCAGGTTGCGACACGCTTTACCGTCGCCAGCGAATGCGGTTTGCCGGACAAGGTGAAGCAGGAGTATTTCAAGGCGAGCGAGGAAGACATCATCGTCAACACCGTTTCTCCCACCGGCTATCCGATGCGCATGCTGAAGAACACCCCGGCCATCGGCGCCGGCATTCGGCCCAACTGCGAAGCCTATGGCTATTTGCTCGATGGCAATGGCAACTGCGCCTACATCGACGCCTACAACCGCGAAGTGTCGCTGCACCCGAAGAGCAAAACGCTGTCGGTGATGGACAAGACCTGCCTGTGCACACACATGCGCAACTTCAATTGCTGGACCTGCGGTCAGACCACCTATCGCTTGAAAGACACGACAAATCGTCTCGCCGACGGCAGCTACCAGGTGCTCACGACCGAGCACATCTTCCGGGACTACCAGTTCAGCGTTGACCAGCAGGTCCTGCTGCCCCGGACAACGGGTTAGCGGCGCTGCTTTGCACCATCTTCATGGCCGATGTGATCAGCGTTGACACCTCGGTCATGTTGCTCGGCACGATCAGCGTCGTGGTGGCATCGGCTGCCACTTGCGTATAGGCCTCAATCGCTTTTTCGGCAACTTTGAGTTGCACTGCAGCGCTGCCGCCCGGCTGTTGAATGGCGGCGGCGATGGCTGCGATGGCCCGCGCCGTTGCGTCGGCGACCGCAATGATCGACTGCGCGTCGCCCTGTGCCTTGTTGATCACCGCCTGCTTCTCGCCTTCGGAACGGGCGATAAAGGCCTCGCGTTCACCGGTGGCGATGTTGATTTGTTCCTGACGACGCCCTTCCGAGGCGGCGATCAGTGCGCGTTTTTCCCGCTCCGCGGTGATTTGCTGCTGCATCGCGTGCAGGATTTCCTTGGGCGGTGTCAGGTCCTTGATTTCGTAGCGCAGCACCTTGACGCCCCAGTTCAGCGCCGCTTCATCAATCGCCTGCACCACCTGCGCATTGATGATGTCGCGCTCTTCAAAGGTCTTGTCAAGTTCGAGCTTGCCGATGACTGAGCGCAGCGAGGTTTGCGC
>JANNUE010000091.1:0-7884 GCA_031394895.1 Betaproteobacteria bacterium | reverse complement strand
GTGATCGGCATGTTCATTGAAACCAGCGCCGCCATCATTGTGCTGGCGCCGATTCTGGCGCCGGTGGCGATGCACTTCGGCATTGACCCGGTGCACTTCGGCTTGATCATGGTGGTGAATCTGGCGCTGGGCATGATCACGCCGCCGTTCGGCGTCAACCTGTTTGCCGCCTGCACGGTGGCCCGCATCTCGCTCGACCGCATGGTCAAGGACCTGATTCCATTCGTCCTGGTGATCCTTGCCTGCCTGATGGTCATCACCTATGTGCCGGGTATTTCGCTCGGACTGCGCGATCTGGTGTACGCAAAGTAGTCCATCTGTCCGTCGTCCTTTTTGCCCTGTCCTGCCGTGGCCAACCAATTCAAGACGAAGACACCGGGCGCCTGCCTGTCGGACCAGCTGGCGCACTGGCTGTCAGCCGAGATCCGGGCCGGGCGACTGGCGGCGGGAGACAAGCTGCCGACCGAAGCTGCGCTGGTCGATCAGTTTTCGGTTAGCCGCACGGTGGTGCGCGAGGCCGTCTCGCGGCTCAAGTCGCTCGGCCTGGTGGATTCACGCCAGGGCAGCGGCATGTATGTCAGGCAAGCCGGCTTCTCGCCACTCAACTTCGACGCCAAATCGGCGGTCTCCAAGCAGGCAGTGATCCAGATGGTCGAAGTGCGCCGCGCGCTGGAGACCGAGGTTGCCGGCCTGGCCGCCCTGCGACGCAGCGCGACCGACATCAAGCGCATTGAGCGGGCGATTGCGCTGCTGGACAAGGCGGTGCAAGCTGGTGGCGACGGCGTCGATGAAGACGTGCAGTACCACCGCGCGATTGCCGAAGCAGCGCGCAATCCTTTCCTGATTGGCACGCTGGAATACCTTGGTCAGTTCCTGCGCGGTGCAACCCGCGTGACGCGCGCCAACGAAGCGCGCCGTGCCGACTTTGCACGCCAGGTGCGCACCGAACACGAGAAGATTTTGCGCGCCATCGAAGCCGGCGACGGCGCTGGCGCACGCAAGGCAGCGGCGCGCCATATGGACAACGCCATCGGGCGCATCGAGCAGGCCGATCCCGCTTTTTGGCAGCAAGCCGGCGTCAAACTGGCGCGGCCGCTGGTGTCGGGTCTGCCGCTGCGCAAGCCGGTTTGAGGTGGCGGTGTGACTGTGTGTTTTGATTTCAAATATGCAGATAAGGGGCACTGTGTGTGCGAGAGCACTCCGGCGCGGCACCCAGTTCCGCGAATGTCCCCCGGCCTTCGGCCTCCTCCTTTATTTGGCAAAACCCCAAGTCCACGCTGCACTGAGCGCCGCACCGAAGTGCTCCTGCGAATGTGGTGGCGTGCAGACTGTAGCGCGCAACAACGCTTGTTGGCAGCGAGTCTGGGTGGGCAACGCAGCGAAATAAAGGGGGAGCAAGGGCGCAGCCCGCAGCGGAGGACATTCGCGGAGTTGCCTACCCGGGCTCGCTGGCTTGCCAATGCCGCCAGCTGCATGGACCCATTTTCAATCGAAAGTAAGCAATAAATGCAAACCAATGTAGGAGTCATCGGCCTGGGCGCTATGGGCGCTGGTATGGCGCGCTCGCTGCGTCGCCATGGCTGCCGCGTGCATGTATTTGACGTTCGCAGCGAAGTCGCGCAGGCGTTTGCTGCAGACGGTGGTGTCGCCTGCAGTTCGCCAGCCGAACTGGCGGCGCAGTGCGACGTCATTGTGTCGGTGGTGGTGAACGCCGCGCAGACCGAGAGCGTGCTGTTTGGGCCTGACGGCTGCGCGGGCGCGATGAAGCCGGGCAGTGTTTTTGTGATGTGCTCGACGGTCGATCCGAACTGGTCGATTGCGCTCGAGGCGCGCCTGGCCACGCAGGGCATTTTGTACCTCGACGCGCCGATCTCCGGCGGCGCTGCCAAGGCCGCCAGCGGCGAGATGACGATGATGACCTCCGGCAAGCCCGAAGCCTATGCGCTGGCCGCACCGCTGCTGGACGCGATGGCGGCCAGAGTCTATCGGCTCGGTGAAAGCGCTGGCGCGGGTAGCAAGGTGAAGATCATTAACCAGTTGCTGGCGGGAGTGCACATTGCCGCTGCCGCCGAGGCGATGGCGCTGGGCTTGCGCAACGGCGTCGATGCGGCCGCGCTGTACGACGTGATCACGCACAGCGCGGGCAACAGCTGGATGTTCGAAAACCGCATGGCCCATGTGCTGGCCGGCGACTACACGCCGCTGTCGGCGGTCGATATCTTTGTCAAGGATCTCGGCCTGGTGCTCGACATGGCGCGCGCCAGCAAATTCCCGCTGCCGCTCTCCAGCACTGCGCACCAAATGTTCATGCAGGCCTCGACGGCCGGCTTCGCGCGCGAGGACGACAGCGCCGTCATCAAAATATTTCCTGGCATTGAATTGCCCAAAAAACCATGAAAAAACTCTTACTTGGGTGTATCGCCGACGACTTTACCGGCGCCACCGATCTGGCCAACAACCTGGTGCGCGCCGGCATGCGCGTGGTGCAGGCGATCGGCGTGCCACAAAAGCCGCTGCTGGGCGATGCCGATGCGGTGGTGGTGGCGCTGAAGTCGCGCACCTTGCCGGCGAGCGAGGCCGTGGCGCAGTCGCTCGACGCGTTGCGCTGGTTGCAGGCGCAGGGCGCGCAGCAAATCTACTTCAAGTACTGCTCGACTTTCGACAGCACGGCGCAAGGCAATATCGGCCCGGTGGCCGAGGCGCTGATGGCTGCGCTGGCGAGCGACTTCACGATCGCCACGCCGGCGTTTCCGGACAACCAGCGCACCGTGTTCAAGGGCCATCTGTTTGTCGGCGACGTGCTGCTCAGTGAGAGCGGCATGCAAAACCATCCGCTCACCCCCATGACCGACGCCAATCTGCTGCGCGTGCTGCAGGCGCAGTGCCGGCGCAAGGTCGGTCTGATTGACTACAAGGTGGTGGCGCTGGGCGAGGCCAGTGTTCGCGCGCGCATCGCCGAGCTGCGCGCGCAAGGCGTTGCGTTGGCCATTGTCGATGCCGTCTCGAACGACGACCTGCTGCGCCTGGGTCCGGCGCTCAAGGGCATGGCGCTGGTGACCGGAGGCTCCGGCGTGGCGATCGGGCTGCCGGCCAACTTCGGCATTGCGCCGTCCAGCGCGGCGAGTGTGCTGCCGCTCGCCACCGGCTTACAGGCGGTGCTGTCGGGCAGTTGCTCGCTCGCCACCAACCGGCAGGTGCAGCACTTCATCGAAAGCGGTCGCCCCGCGCTGGCGATTGATGCCTTGCAGATCGCCGCCGGCATTGATGTCGCGGCGCAGGCGCTGGCCTGGGCCGAGCCTCTGCTGGCCAGTGGCCCGGTGCTGATTTATTCGACCGCCGACACGACCGCCGTCAAGGCGGTGCAGCAGCAGCTCGGCGTGGAGCAGGCTGGCACTATGCTGGAGCGCACGCTGGGGACAATAGCGCACGGCCTGGTGCAGCGCGGCGTGCGCCAGCTGGTGGTAGCCGGTGGCGAGACTTCGGGCGCCTGCGTGCAGGCCTTGAATATCACGCAACTGAGAATCGGCCCGCAGATCGATCCCGGCGTGCCGTGGTGCCATGCGCACAGCGATGCCGCGCCAGTGTCAGGCCTGCATCTGACGCTGAAGTCTGGCAACTTTGGCACCGACGACTTCTTCAGCAAGGCGTTCGCGGGTCTCGCATGAACGAAGCCCAGGCCCGCGATGAGATCTGCCGCGTCGGACGCAGCCTGTTCGAGCGCGGCTACGTGCACGCCAGCGCCGGCAACATCAGCGTGCGGCTGGACGCGGCGCAGGGCGGCGGCTATCTGATCACGCCAACCGACGCCTGTCTGGGATTTCTCGAACCGGACCGGCTGGCACGGCTGGACCCGCAAGGGAACCAGCTCAGTGGTGATCGCGCCAGCAAGACGATCGCGCTGCACACGCAGATCTACGCCGCCGCCACGGCGTTTCAACCCAACACCTGCTGCGTGATCCACACCCACAGTACACACTGTGTGGCGCTGACGCTGCGACCACCCAGTGAGCAAAAGAAAGCGCACTGGCCGGAGCTGCTGCCGGCGCTGACGCCGTACTTTGTCATGAAGGTCGGCCATGTGCCGCTGATGGCCTACCAGCGCCCCGGCGCACCTCAGACCGCGCAGTTGGTGGCGCAGGCGATTCGCCACTACGGCGAACTGGGAACGCCGATTCGCGCCGTCATGCTCTCGCGGCTTGGCCCGAATGTCTGGCACGACTCGCCGGCTGCGGCGATGGCGACGCTGGAAGAGCTGGAAGAGACGGCGCGCTTGCTCTGCCTCAGCCAAACGCCACTAGAGCCTCTGACCGAAATTCAAATCAACGAACTGCGCCAGACCTTCGGCGCCCACTGGTGAACCCTATGCCCCAATTTGCCGCCAATCTGTCCATGCTCTACCCCGAGCTTGAATTTCTCGACCGCTTTGCAGCCGCTGCCAAAGACGGCTTCAAGGCGGTCGAATACCTGTTCCCGTATGCCTATAAGAGTGCCGAGATCGCGGCGCGTCTGAAGACACATGGCCTGCAGCAGGTGCTGTTCAACGCACCGCCCGGCAACTGGGAAGCTGGCGAGCGCGGCCTGGCCTGCCTGAGCGGGCGCGAAGCCGAGTTTCGCGCCGGCATCGACCAGGCGCTCGACTACGCGGCGGCGCTGGCATGCCCGCGCATTCACGTGATGGCCGGATTGCTGCCGGCGGGCAGTACGCGCGAGTCACAGCATGCGACCTACCAGGAACACGTTGGCTGGGCCACCGAGCGCGCCGCGCAGCACGGCGTCGACGTGCTGATCGAGCCGATCAACACGCGCGACATTCCGGGCTTCTACCTGAACCGCCAGGACCAGGCGCACGCGGTCGTTGCGGCCATCGGCGCGCCCAATCTGAAAGTGCAGATGGACCTGTATCACTGCCAGATCGTCGAGGGCGATGTGGCGATGAAGCTGCGCCAATATTTGCCAGCCGGCCATGTCGGCCATATCCAGCTTGCCGGCGTGCCACAGCGCCACGAGCCCGACCTGGGCGAATTGAATTACCCCTATCTGTTCTCTGTGCTCGACGAACTGGGCTACAGCGGCTGGGTCGGCTGCGAGTACCGGCCGCAAGCCGGCATGCAGGACGGCGGCACCAGCGCGGGTCTGGGCTGGTTGCAACCCTACCTGTAGCGCCATCGTCGGACCGATTTCATGGCTAGCGCGTTCGACGTCATTACCTTTGGTGAGGCCATGCTGCTGCTGGTCGCGGACCGCTCCGGCACACTTGAGCAGGCTCAGGCTTTTGACAAGCGCAGTGCCGGCGCCGAAACCAATGTGGCGATCGGTCTGGCGCGGCTCGGGCTCAAGGTCGGCTGGGCCAGCCGTCTCGGTAGCGACTCTATGGGGCGCTTCCTGCTGGCCGCGATGACCGAGCAAGGCATCGACTGCTCGCACGTGCTGTGCGACCCGTTGCACAGCACCGGCTTGATGTTCAAGGGACGCGTCAGCGACGGCGGCGACCCGCCGATTGAGTACCACCGCAAGGGATCGGCCGCCAGCCAGATGAGCGACGCCGATATCGACCGTGCCTGGCTGCTCGGTGCGCGCCATCTGCATGCCACTGGCGTGTTTGCCGCGCTCTCGCCGTCCACCTTGGCAGTCGCGCGCGAGACGATGGAGCTGATGCGCGCCGCTGGACGCAGTGTGTCGTTCGATCCTAACTTGCGTCCCACGCTGTGGGCGACGCCGGAGCTGATGCGCGAAGCCATCAACGATCTGGCGCTGCGTGCCGACTGGGTGTTGCCGGGCCTGGACGAAGGCCGCTTGTTGACCGGTGAAACCAGTCCTGAAACCATCGCCACGTTCTACCGCCGCCGTGGCGCCACGCTGGTGGTGGTCAAGCTCGGCAGCGCCGGCGCCTATTTTGACGGCGCTGCTGGAACCGGTTATGTGCCGGGTTTTCCGGTCGCCAAGGTGGTCGATACGGTAGGCGCTGGCGACGGCTTTGCGGTAGGCGTCATCAGCGCCCTGCTCGACGGCCTGAGCGTGCCGCAAGCGCTGCGCCGCGGAGCCTGGATTGGCGCACGCCAGGTGCAGGTGCTGGGCGACACCGAAGGCCTGCCGACGCGCACTGAGCTGGATGCAGCGGCGCTTTGAGGCGCGGCGATCGCCGACAACATTTGACTGGCACCGATGAAGATCCGACCCTATCACCCGAACGACCAGCCCGCCGTGATCGCGCTGTGGCAGGCCTGCGGCCTGACCCGTGCCTGGAACAATCCCGAGCTCGATATTGAGCGCAAGCAAAGCGTGCAGCGCGACTGGTTTGTCGTCGGCGAGCTGGGCAGCCACATTGTTGCCAGCGCGATGTTTGGCTATGACGGGCATCGTGGCTGGGTCAACTATCTGGCGGTGGCCGCAGCGCATCAGCGCCAGGGTTATGCGCGCGCCTTGATGGCGCACGGCGAAGCCTTGCTGCAAGCGGCCGGCTGCCCCAAATTGAATCTGCAACTGCGCAACAGCAACGCACAGGCGCTGGCTTTTTACCAACGGCTTGGCTACGTGGAAGATGATGTGCGCAGTCTTGGCAAACGGCTCATCGCAGACAGCTGACCGACAATTGGCGACAATCCAGGCGTCCACACCCCACATCAGGCCACCCATGAAAATCGCCGCGATCCAGATGGTTTCCGCAACCAGTGTGCCGGCTAATTTGGCTGCCGCCGGTGAGTTGCTGGCGCAAGCGGCAGCGCAAGGCGCCGAGCTGGTGGTGCTGCCCGAATATTTTTGCCTGATGGGGCGCCAGGACAGCGACAAGCTCGGTGTGCAGGAGCAGCCGGGCAGCGGGTCGATTCAGGATTTTTTGCGTGACAGCGCGCGCAATCTGGGCCTGTGGCTGGTTGGCGGCACGCTGCCGCTGGCGACCGCCGATGCGGGCCGTGCGCGCAACAGCACGCTGGTCTATGACCCCACAGGGCGCTGCGTTGCGCGCTACGACAAGATCCATCTGTTTCGGTTTGGCAATGCGCAGGAAAGCTATGACGAAACGCTGGCGCTGGAGCGCGGCAATCAGGTAGCGGCGTTTGATCTGTCATCGAGCGATGGCCAGACTTATCGGGTTGGTTTGAGCATTTGCTACGACCTGCGTTTTCCGGAGCTGTACCGCAGCCTGAAGGCCGATGTTCTGCTGGTGCCGAGCGCATTCACCTTCACCACCGGCCAGGCGCATTGGGAAATACTGCTGCGCGCACGCGCGATTGAAAACCTGGCCTACGTGGTCGCCGCGGCGCAGGGTGGCGTGCACGAAAACCGGCGCCGCACCTGGGGCCACAGCATGATCGTCGATCCCTGGGGAAAAATCCTCGCGCAAGTTGACGAAGGTCCAGCCGTGATCGTCAGCGACGTCGCCAAAGCCAACATAACGGCGGCAAGAGCCCAGTTGCCGGCGCTGGATCATGCGGTGTTGCTGCCATCCACCGAGTGATACGGTTTCAAGGATTCAGATCTTCGGCACTGCGTGGGTGGGAGCAATCCGGTAGGGCGCGCAGTGCAGTTCGTAGGTCGGATTAGCGCAGCGTAATCCGACATGATCGCGGTGATTGTCGGCTTACGCCCTTCAGGCTAAGCCGACCTACAAGCAGCGACGCCCAGCCAAACTAGCTGGCAAGCGGCGACGTTGACGGGCAATACGCGCACCACGCTGGCTGGAGCAATCCGGTGCTGCGCGCAGTGCAGCTCGTAGGTCGTATTAGCGCAGCGTAATCCGACATGATCGCGGCGATTGTCGGCTTACGCCCTTCGGGCTAAGCCGACCTACAAGCTGCGACACGCACCCGGCCTCCTTGGCTTGCCAACACCGTAACCCCGGCTACTGTCTTGCAAAGGGCACTCAGTATGAGTTGGCAGCGCGTCGGA
>JANNUE010000090.1:0-2099 GCA_031394895.1 Betaproteobacteria bacterium | reverse complement strand
CGAACGCAACCGCCTGCTGCTGGCGCGGCTGTTCGCGCGCCCGGCCAATGTGCTGGTGCTCGATGAACCGACCAACGACCTGGACATCGAAACGCTGGAGTTGCTCGAAGAGCTGCTGCAAAGCTATGAGGGAACGGTGTTTCTGGTCAGCCACGACCGCGCTTTTCTGGACAACGTGGTGACCAGCACAATTGCATTTGAAGGCAACGGCTTGTGGCGCGAATACGAAGGCGGCGTGCAGGACTGGCTGATTCAATCCAGGCGCAGCCGCGACGCCCAGGCTGCGGTCAATGCCAGCGCCATCAGCGGCCTGAAGACTGCGGCCAAGACGGTCAACACGCCCCAGCCTGCCAGCGCCAAGACAACGTCTGCGGCAAAGAAGCGCAGCAACAAGGAGCAGCGCGAACTCGACAGTCTGCCGGTCAAGATAGAGCAGCTTGAACAGGAACAGGCCACGCTGCGCATCGCATTGGCGGACGTCAATCTGTACGCCAAAGACGCGCAGCGCGCCACCGCCATGTACCAGCGCGACGCCGCCATCGATGACGAACTGTTGAACGCCCTGGCGCGCTGGGAAGAACTTGCCAACCATTGAACTCAGCGCGCTGCTGCTGCTGGCCACCATCACCAGCTTCACGCCCGGCCCCAACACCACGCTGTCCACGGCACTGGCGGCGAATCTGGGCTTGCGCCGCTCGTTGCGCTTCGTGCTGGCGGTGCCGGTTGGCTGGGGTTTGTTGCTGAGTATCTGCGCCGGCGGCGTTGGCGCGCTGGTCGTAGCGGCACCGGTGCTGCGCATCGGCATCCAGAGCGTCGGCGTGGCTTACCTGCTTTGGCTGGCATTCAAATTGGCAGGCACGCGTGCGCTGGGTCAGGCCGATACAGCGCAACTCAAGGTCACGTTCTGGCAAGGCGTGCTGCTGCAGTTCCTCAACATCAAGGCCTGGATGCTGGCGTTGACGGTAGTCGCCGGCTGGGTCGCCGGACGCTCCGACGCGCTGCAGCGTTTTGCCATCATCCTGCCGCTGATGCTGGCGTTTGGCCTGGCCAGCAACCTGACCTATGCGCTTATCGGCTCACTGCTGCGCAACTGGCTCGCCGGGCCGGCCGGCTCAGGGCTGCGGCTGCGCTGGTTCAACCGCTTCATGGCAGCGGTTTTGATACTCACCGCGGGTTGGATGGCGACGCTGTGACAGCTTGGCAAACACGATGACAAACCTGACGCACAACACCCGTAACGGCATGTGGCTGGGCGCGCTCGGCGTTGCCATCTTTGCGCTGACGCTGCCGATGACGCGCATGGCAGTTGGTACACCGGATGCGCCACAGATGTCTGGCGTGTTCGTTGCCACCGGACGCGCAGTGGTTGCGGCGCTGCTGTCAGGCGCGTTTTTGCTTGCCATGCGCGCACCCTGGCCGCGCCGCGCCGACTGGCGTCCGCTGGGCGTGGTGGCACTCGGCGTGGTGTTCGGCTTTCCGCTGTTCACCTCGATTGCGATGCGCCATGTCGAGGCCGTGCATGCCAGCGTGATTGTTGGCGTGCTGCCATTGGCGACGGCCGCCATCGGAGCCTGGCTGCACCGGCAGCGCCCCTCAGCCGGATTCTGGATTTGTGCCGCCTTGGGCACGGCGCTGGTGGTGGCGTTTGCGATGTTGCGCTCCGGGCACGCCAGCCTGACGTTGGCGCCGGCCGACGCGCTGTTGCTGCTGGCGATGGCGTGTGCGGCGGTCGGTTACGGTGTTGGTGCCCAACTGTCGCAGCGCATGCGCCCTGAATTTGTCATTTGCTGGGCGCTGCTTATTTCGCTGCCGGTCAATCTGCCGCTGGCGCTGATGGAGTGGCCGCAAACCGTCATCACGACGCAGGCCTGGACCGGCTTTGCCTATGTGGCGGTGTTCTCGATGTGGCTCGGATTTTTTGCCTGGTATCGCGGGCTGGCGCTGGGCGGCACCGTGCGTGTCAGCCAGTTGCAATTGCTGCAACCGTTTCTGGGCATGCTGTTTGCTGCGGCGCTGCTCGGTGAAACACTGGACGCGGTGACTGCCGGTTTTGGGCTGGCGGTGATTGCCGTGGTTTTTGTTGGCCGCAAAATGCCGAT
>JANNUE010000048.1:0-3468 GCA_031394895.1 Betaproteobacteria bacterium | reverse complement strand
AATATCCGGCTCGGCCAGGCCGGTCAGCGCGACCAGCGCCTTCAAGTCGAGCTCGCACTGCGCGCGCTGCTGCGTCGCGCGGCCGCTGCCCTCGAACGCGCTGGCACGCGCCAGCGCGTCGGTCGCCGGCGCGGTAAAGCCGGCCTGCGCGCTCAGGTTGGACAAGCGCGCGGTTTCCTGTCGCGACGCGGCGTCGGCTTGCGTCACCTGCGCCAGCTGGCGGCAACTGCGCAGGCTGTAGTACTGATTTGCCACCTCGGCAGCGACCGAGACGCGCGCATCGTGCCACTGCGCCTCGGCGCCGGCCAGGCGCTCGCCGGCCGCGTCGCGACTGGCGCGGTTGCCGCCGAACAGGTCGATCTCCCAAGCCGCCTGCAGGCCCGCCTGCGCGGTCGTGGCAATCGGCGCGGCGCCGGGGCTGCCAGTCTGCTGCAAATTGCCGCGACTGGCGCTCACCGATGCATCGAGCGTCGGCGACAAAGCCGCGCCAGCGTCAATCCTCGTTGCGCGCGACTGTTCGATGCGCGAGCGGGCGCTCGCAACCGTCGGGCTGACGGCCTGCGCCGCCGCAATCAGTTCCACCAGCAGCGGGTCGCCCTGCTGCTGCCACCATTGCGTGAGTTCGGTCAGGCTGCCCTGGTGCGGCAGGGGCGCAAACCACTGCGGCGGCACCGGTGCCGAGACCGTGCGCGGCGCCGCAGGCGTGCTGCAACCGGCCAGCCCCGACAACAATCCGATCCCAAGAAGCACGGGCCTGAACAGCGTGGTTTTCATGATGTTTTCTTTGCTATCACCGGCCGCGCGCTCGCCTGGCGCTGCGCCGCTTCAATGTCCACCATGGCTTCGGCATGCGCCACCATCTGGTCGCCCCAGGCGTCGATGGCATCGGGCGTGGCGAGCAACTGCGGACAGATGGCTTGCACGCAGTCGCGCGTGATGAACAGCTGTAGCGGCAGCCCAGCGATGCTGAAGGCCAGCCGGTGCAAATCATCGTCGGGCGGCGTGACGCCCAGATGACGGCCCAGCACGCGGACCAGCGCGGCATGCCCGGGCTTGATGCCCTGGTCGATTTCCTCGGCCCAGACGCCGGTGGGCTCCAGCATTTCGCGAAAGTGCAGGCGAGTGCGCTGCTGCACCAGTTCGCCCTGCTTCATCGGGGCCAAAATGCTGTTAATGCAACCCTGTAGTGACTGCCGCAAGGTGAAATCGGGCTGGTCGTACAGCGGGATGTCATCTTTGGCGCTGCCCATGGGCTCGGTGAACACCGCGCGGTAGAGCCCGGCCTTGTCGCCGAAGTAATAGCTGATCGAGGCGATGTTGGCACCGGCGGCCAGGGCGATTTCGCGCGTCGAGGTTTTCGCAAAACCTTTTTCGGCAAACAGCCTCAGCGCGGTGTGCAGCAACAACTGGCGCGCCTCGGCGCCATCGGCGCGCTGCTTGCGCGTTTCGTGGCTGGGCGGAGTTTTGAGGGATGAGAGGAGATCGGCGGGCTTCATGCAGCCGATTAAAGCACATCAATCAAACGATTGACTTAATTAAAACGAGTGAATGAACTCGGCGGTTAAACCGCGCCGGGCGTTGCAGCCTTGCGTGCCGCAGAACTACTTTAGGACAGGCCAATAAGCTGCAAGTCAAGGCGGTTGACTTCGTCTCGCAGCCATTCCCGGAATGCTTGCACGTTGCGATGCTTTTCCTTTGTCCTTGGGTACACGAAGTGATACGCGCGTCGCGATGGAAGAACCATCTTGAAGGGCATTACCAGCCGGCCGCTGCGCAAATCGTCATACGCCAATATCGTGTGCGCGAGAAGTATGCCGGAGCCTTCCAGAGCGGCATCGAGCGCATGATCTGCACCGCTAAAACGCAAGCCACGGCGTAAATCACCTGCGTCCAGGCAGGCGGCTTTCAGCCAGTCGCTCCAGGTCGGAATCTCTGCACGACCTGCCAGCGAGTCGTCGTGAATGAGCGGCACCTGGGGTAATACGCCGCTAGCTTCGAGCGATCCGAATCTTGCGAGAAGCTTCGGGCTGCAGACCGGCGCGAGCACCACATCGACCAGCTTTTCAATGCCCAGTGAGGCGACTTCAGCACTGGACACTGCCAGATTGCGAATGGCGGCGTCCACGCCGTCGGTCACGAAGTTGGCGTTGGCGAGCGACGACGACACCCGGATCTCGATATCCGGATGAGCGTCGGCAAACCGGTGGAGCCGCGATGCAAGCCATTTCGAAGTCAGGCCTGGCGAGGTGCTGATGACCAGCATCCGGTCGTCGCTTGACAGGCGAAGAGCTGCAACCGCATCGCGCAAAAGACCGAATCCAGCCTGCTCGTGCGCCATGCGCAAGCCCTGATCGCGTCCGGGGTCTGTTACGGCGCCACCGATGTGGCGGCCGATGCGCAGGTCACGCTACAAGTGGCCCGAGTGTTGGCGACGGTGCTGCCAGACCGTGTGCCAATCATCGCGTCGCCGCTGCAAAGGTGCGAGCGTCTCGCGCACTGTCTGCAGGGGCTGTGCCCCGATCTGGCTTACAGCACCGATGCGCGCCTGGCGGAGATGGACTTTGGCAGTTGGGAAGGCCGGCGCTGGGACGCGATCCCGCAAGCCGACTTTGAGCGCTGGATGGCCGCGTTTGGCAGCCATCGCTTTGGCGGGGCTGAGAGCGTGCACGAGTTCATGCAGCGTGTGGCCGGCGCGTGGGACCAGACCCAGCGCGATGGGCTCGATGCGGTGTGGATCACCCATGCGGGCGTCATTCGTGCTGCGACCCTTCTGGCGCAAGGCGTGCGCCAAGTCGAGCAAGCGACCCAGTGGCCGCGCGAGGCACCGGCATTTGGTCACTGGCGTGAACTTCAGTTCTGAGTGAGTACAACCAGTACTGGTGATGGGTTTTTGAAATCAAGCAGTGTTGACGCGACTGAAGACTGACCCACTTATAGGCCTCGTGCCGATGCAAAACTGACCCAGGTGTTTTACTGGCTCTGCTTGATCTTTAGGCAGGAGCAAAAAAGGCGATCACCATGGAAATGTTGGGAAGAATTCGACGCAGCGCGGGCGCTGGCGGTGCAGGCGCAGGTGCTGCTGATGGAGGAGCCACTGGCGAATCTGGACCCACCACACCAGGCCGACTGGCTGGCCATCGTGCGTGCGTTGGTGAATGAAGGCAAAACCGTGGTCAGTGTGCTGCACGAGGTGACGATGGCGCTGCACGCCGACCAGGTGGTCGTGCTGCTTTTAGTGGGGCTGCTGGTAGCGGCGGTGTTCGAGAGCGGCGTGTCGGCGCTGGCGCCCCTGGGTCGATCAGCCGAGTTCCCGCAGTTCTCTGCGCTGGGGTTTGCCACGGCCAAGAGTGCCATGATTTTGTGGGGCATGGGCGTCAGTCAGCACGTGCACGGCACCGACAACGCGCGCTGTCTTATTGCCTTGGCCAGCATCACCGGCCAGATCGGCAAGCCGGGATCCGGGCTGCA
>JANNUE010000041.1:0-5191 GCA_031394895.1 Betaproteobacteria bacterium | reverse complement strand
CGTGTGCCTTGGGCACACGACGCGCGGTGTTGGCGCGCAAATCATCCCGTTTTGGACTCGAACGCGCATGGCGGGAGTTATGCAGAGCATCCCTAGGGCCGCTATCAAGCGCGCGGCACCATACCCTCAAAGGTAGCGGTGGTCATCCAGTCCAGGATCTGCTCAATTTTGTATTGGCCGGAGGACTTCAACATGCCAAGCACCGGGTCGCAGGCGCGGGCAAACAAGGTGTACAGGATCAATTCAGGCGGCAGCGCGGGGTTGAGTTGACCACTAGTCTGGGCCTCGGTAATCCAGATGCCAAGCTTGTTGCTAAGGTCAATCAGGCGGTCCATGTAGGCATTGTTCGATTGCAACGAAGCACTGAGCGACGAGTTTTGCGCTGGCAGCGACGGCATTTCTCCTTCGAGCTGGGTTTGCATGGCCCAGCGCGCCATGGCCTTGAGTGAATCCAGTGCCAGGGCAGGCTCAGGGCTGTCCGACTGGGTCCGCAGGCTGGCGACAAACGCCAGCGCCCGGTCCAGCACGAGGACCATGGCGGCACCGGCCAATTCTTCCTTCGATGTGAACAACTTGTACAAGCTGCCTTTCGCCATACCGGCCTCTGCGGCCACTTCGTCGACCGTCATCTGGTCGTAACCCTTGGTCGCCAGCAGGCGATTGACGGCACCGATGATGGCGTCTTCGCGCACACGCAGCACTTGTTCACGGATCGTTGGTTTGGTCGCCATGGCGTAATTGTAGACCAGTTGGACCTGAATAATACCCATTAGTACGAACTGGATACTAATTAGTTAAACTATGTACTCACAAGTTCAAGCATTGATCACACAGGTTCACCATGCACCCCATTGTTCAGCCACGGCCACCCGGCAGCTCTGTGCGCAGCAAACCTGCCGGAGTTGCGCCATGAAGCGCGTCGCCGTCATTGGCTCCGGCATAGCCGGACTGGCCGCCGCCTGGCAGTTGTCCGCGCCGGGGTCTGACACCGCCGCGACGCTGTTTGAGGCCGGCTCCCACTACGGCGGCCACGCCAACACGCTGGACCTGACGCTGGACGGCATCAGGCACGGAGTCGACACCGGCTTTCTGGTTTACAACGAACGCACCTACCCGGAATTGATTCGCCTGTTCGGCGAACTGCGGGTGGACTGCGCCGCTTCCGAGATGACTTTCTCGGTGCAGGCGCCGGGAACCGATGGCCGCACAGGCCTGGAGTGGAGCGGCAGCTCGCTCAACACCGTGTTTGCGCAACGCAGCAATCTGCTGCGCCCCCGTTTCTGGCAGATGCTGGCCGATATCGTGCGCTTCAATCGGATCGCCACGGCGCTGGCTGAAAGCGGCGACGCAGCGAAGCTGGCCCAGCCGGTGGCTGATTTCCTGAACAGCCATTCGCTGGGGGACAGCTTTCGCGACGACTATTTACTGCCCATGATCGGCTGTATCTGGTCTTGCCCAACCGATCAGATGTTGCGCTTTCCAATTGCCACACTGATCCGGTTTTGCCATAACCACGGCCTGCTGCAGGTCAGCCAGCGGCCCCAGTGGTTCACCGTGCGCGGTGGCTCGCGCGAGTATGTGCACAAGATGCTGCCACGCCTGTCCGACGCTCGCCTGAACACGCCGGTGCGCGCAGTCAAGCGCCTCGGCCCGAGCGTCAGGATCCAGGCCGACGCTGGCGGCGAACATTTTGATGCGGTGGTATTCGCCTGCCACCCGGACCAGGCGCTGGCGTTGCTCGGCGTCGACGCCAGTGTGGCCGAGCGAAAGTTGCTGGGCGCCATTCGCTACCAGCAAAACACCGCCGTACTGCACACCGATGCCAGCGTGCTGCCAAAACGCCAAGCCGCTTGGGCGGCGTGGAATTACGAGCGCGGCGCCAGCCCCGCGCATGGATCATCACAGGTCTGTTTGCACTACCTTCTCAACCGCTTGCAGCCACTGCCCTGGCAGCAGCCGGTGCTGGTGTCACTCAACCCGATACGAACCATCGACGAGACCAAGGTGCATGCCCGCATCGAGTACGCACACCCGGTGTTCGACCAGAAGGCAATCAGCGCGCAAGCGCAACTGGCGGCACTTCAAGGCCAGCAACGCAGCTGGTTCTGCGGCGCCTGGTGCGGCTACGGTTTTCATGAAGACGGTTTGAAGTCGGGCCTGGCAGCGGCGCGCTCGGTGTCACACAGGCTTAACGCAGCGGGCAGCGTCGATCTGGCCCGCGCGGCTTGAACGCGAGCGAATGACATGACCTACCTGCTCGCCAGCCAACCGGCCGCGCAGCCCTTGATCGGCTTCGGTCACATCTGGCACCAACGCCTGCGCCCGGTCAAGCATTCGTTTCGCTACCCTGGTTACTTTCTGCTGCTGCCACTGCGTTCAATGCAAGTGCAGCCCGACACACTGCTCAAGCGCAACCGCTTCGGTCTGATCAGTTTTCATGACAGCGACCACGGCGACGGCGACGCTGATGCGCTGGCCTGGTTCGATGCACTGCTGCGCAGCGAAGGCATTGCGGACGCGACCGGAGAAGTCTGGCTGCACACTTTTCCGCGCGTCATGGGCTATGCCTTCAAACCGGTCAGCTTCTGGTACGCGCACCGCGCTGACGGCTCACTCGCCGCCGTGCTGGTCGAAGTCAACAACACCTTCGGCGAGCGGCATTGCTATTTGCTGCACGGACCAATGCTGAAATGGGACTGCGAGCTGACGGCCAGCAAGGTCTTTCATGTGTCACCGTTTTGCCGCGTCAGCGGGCATTACCGTTTCAGGTTTATGCGCGCAGCGTCGATCAAGCACCCGGGGCGCGAGCAGACGCTGGCACGCATCGATTTGCATGATGGGAGCGGCGCTTTGCTGCAAACCAGCGTCAGCGGCGAGTTGCAGCCGTATAGCGCAGCGACGGCACGCCGCGCCTTCTTCGGCATGCCGTTGATGACCCTGGGCGTGGTTGCCCGCATTCACTGGCAAGCCTTGCGCCTGGCGCTCAAGCGCGTGCCGTTTTTCAGCAAACCTCAAGAGCCAGAGCGCTTTGTCACCCGATGAACACCTCCACTGCTCCCACCCTCCTTTCACTTCCAGCGTTGCCAGATTCGGCCGGTGCCGCAGCGCGCAGCGTTTTCAAGTTGCTTGCGAGGCTGCCACACGGCGAACTCGATCTGCAGTTGCCAGACGGCTCAAGCATGCACTTTCCACAAGCGCAGCGTTCAGAATTTTCAGCACCGAACAGCCGTGCCACGATTCGGCTGCACAACTGGCAACTGTTCGAGCGCGCCCTGAAGTCTGGTGACATCGGCTTTGCCGAGAGCTACATCGACGGTGACTGGAGCACACCCGACTTGCCTGCGGTGCTGGCCCTGTTCATTGCCAATCGCGACCACATCGAGCGCGTGGTTTACGGTTCCTGGTGGGGTTCGCTGCTGTACCGGCTCAAACACCTGCTCAATCGCAATTCGCGCCGTGGCAGCACGAAGAATATCCATGCCCATTACGACATCGGCAACGAGTTCTATCGCTTGTGGCTGGACTCGTCGATGAGCTACAGCGCGGCCTGGTTTGAAGGTGCCGGGCAACCACAACAAGTGCCCTTGCTGCAAGCGCAAGAGGCGAAGGTTCGGCGCGCGTTGCGTGAGGCACGCGTGACGCCTGGCAGTCGCGTGCTGGAGATCGGTTGCGGCTGGGGCGGTCTGGCCGAAGTCGGCGCCCGCGAGTTCGGTGCCCACGTGACCGGAGTGACTTTGTCGAACGAGCAGCTCAAGTGGGCCACCGATCGAATCAGCGATGCCGGACTGGCAAGCCAGGCCGAACTGCGATACCAGGACTATCGGGACCTGGCGGCCCAGCACGAGAGGCAGCCGTTCGACGCCATCGTCTCGATTGAAATGTTTGAAGCCGTCGGACGCGAATATTGGGACAGCTATTTCGATACCCTGAAGCGCTGTCTGAAACCCGGCGGCCATGCCTGCATTCAGACCATCACGATTCGCAACGATCTGTTCGCGCGTTACGTTAAATCAACCGACTTCATCCAGCAATACATCTTTCCGGGCGGCCTGCTACCGAGCCCGGACGCATTTGAGGCGCAGGCGCGCCAGGCTGGCTTTGAAGTTGTGAACCGGCTGGCCTTTGGCGCTGACTACGCTGAAACCTTGCGCCGCTGGCGTGCCAGCTTCGTGCAGCATGAGACCAGCCTGCGCGCGCAGGGTTTTGACACCCGCTTCCTGCGCATCTGGGAGTTTTACCTGGTCTACTGTGAAACAGCGTTTGAGTTTGGCAACACCGACGTCATGCAGTTCACATTACGCCGCATCTGACAAGGCCTGCCATGGACTCCACTCCCGCCCCCACCTACATTGCCATCCCGGCTGGCCCAGCGACCTTTGCAGCGCCGCCTGAGGTGCTGGCCACCTTGCCCAAAGCCAAGTTGATCGGCAAGGGAACGCTGCGTTTCTTTGGCCTGCAAGTCTACGAGGCGCGCCTGTGGGCCGCGCCGGGCTTCGATGCGGCCCGCTACGACAGCCAGCCGTTTGCGCTGGAGCTTGTGTACGCGCGCAAACTCGAGGGGGCATCGATTGCCGAGCGCTCGGTGGCCGAGATGCGCCGCATCAGCAGTTTTGCTGACGAACAGGCTCGTGACTGGCTGAAGCTGATGGTCAAGGCTTTTCCGAATGTGCAGGCCAACGACCGCTTGACCGGTTTGCATGACGGCCGGGGTGGCGTGCGGTTTTTTCACAATACCCAGGTCACCGCCGAGACCTCAGACCGCGAATATGCGCGTTTGTTCTTTGGCATCTGGCTGGCACCGCAATCGTCGGCCCCGGCCTTGCGTGACGCACTGATTGGCGCCGCCGGCGTCGGGTCCTGAAGCATCAACCCTGAAGTGCGCCGCCCATGTCAATGACCTTGCCACTGTCAAACCTCGCGCCGCGCTTGATCGGCTGGCGCTACGGCTCGCTGGGCCTGCCACTGGCGTTTGTCTCGCTGCCTTTGTACGTTACCCTGCCGCATCACTACGCGGCCCGCTATGGCGTGTCACTGGCGGCGCTGGGTGCGGTCTTGCTGGCAACCCGCTCGCTCGACGCCGTGCTTGACCCGCTGATCGGTCGTCTGGTGGATCGGCTGTTTGCCCGCAACACACAGCACGCTTGGCATGTCGCCGTGGCTGGCGCCGTGCTCATGGCGCTGGCTTTTGCCG
>JANNUE010000019.1:0-10884 GCA_031394895.1 Betaproteobacteria bacterium | reverse complement strand
GCTGGACGGCCAGCCGCGCCCGCATGACGTCACAGCGCTGGAGGCGACCGAAGTGCTGGTGGTTGGGCAAGCAGCGTTTGACCGGCTCATGCGCGGCCCGGCATTTGCGCGTGCCATCAGTTATTTGCTGTCCACCCGGGTCCGCCTGTTGTACGGTCTGGTGGAGGATGCCATGTTGCGCTCCATCAGCACGCGGGTGGCGCGGCGTTTGCTGGCGCTGGCGCGCGGTGACGCCACGCTGGCGCGTGACGTTCGCTCGGCCGTGCTGGTGTCGCAGGAGGCGCTGGCGATGATGCTCGGCGTGACGCGGCAGACGCTGTCGAAGGAATTGAAGGTGCTGGCGCGTGACGGTGTCGTGCTGGTCGGCTATGGGCGCATTGACATCTTGTCGTTGCCAGCGCTGGAGGCCAGGGCCGCGATGGGCTGATTCGACGACATCAGGCGACCAATTGCGCCCTCCCGGTAAAATTGGGCTTTGCAACGACGTGCAACTGGCGGATGCATCTGGTCATTGCCTCTACTCTCACACATCCCCATGCTTTATTCACAGGATTTTGACGTCATTGTTGTAGGTGGTGGCCACGCCGGAACAGAGGCGGCGCTGGCGGCGGCGCGTATGGGCTGCAAGACCTTGCTGCTTAGCCACAACATTGAAACCCTGGGGCAGATGAGCTGCAATCCGTCGATTGGCGGTATTGGCAAAGGTCATCTGGTCAAGGAGGTTGATGCGCTGGGTGGCGCCATGGCGGCCGCCACCGACGAGGCGGGTATTCAGTTTCGCATTCTCAATTCGAGCAAGGGGCCTGCGGTGCGCGCCACGCGGGCGCAGGCCGATCGTGTTCTGTACAAGGCCGCGATCCGCCGGCGCTTGGAAAACCAGCCCAATTTGTGGCTGTTCCAGCAGGCGGTTGATGACCTGATCGTCGCCGGCGATCGGGTGGCGGGCGTTGTTACCCAGTTGGGTATCACGTTTCGCGGCAGGACGGTGGTGCTGACGGCCGGCACGTTTCTCGATGGCAAGATACACGTTGGACTGAGCAACTACCCGGCCGGTCGGGCAGGGGACCCGCCGGCGCTGAGCCTGAGCGCCCGCCTGAAGGAGTTGAAGTTGCCGCAGGGCCGCTTGAAGACAGGTACACCGCCGCGGCTGGACGGGCGCACTATCGACTTCAGCAAGAGCACTGAGCAGCCAGGCGACGGGATGCCGGGCGGCATGAGCGCGGTCATGCCGGTGTTCAGCTTTATGGGAAATGTCGAGCAACACCCGCAGCAGATGTCGTGCTGGGTCACGCATACCAACGAGCGCACGCACGACATTATTCGCAGCGGCTTTGACCGCAGCCCGATGTTCACTGGCAAGATTGAAGGCACGGGTCCGCGCTATTGCCCCAGCGTGGAAGACAAGATCAACCGGTTTGCCGACAAGGACAGCCACCAGATCTTCCTGGAGCCGGAAGGGCTGACGACGCATGAGTATTACCCCAACGGCATCAGTACCAGCCTGCCGTTTGACATTCAGTACGCCCTGGTGCGCTCCATGGCCGGCTTGGAGAATGCGCACATTCTGAGGCCGGGTTACGCCATTGAGTATGACTACTTTGATCCGCAGCAGCTCAAGAGCAGTTTCGAGACCAAGGCGATTGGCGGCTTGTTCTTTGCCGGGCAGATCAACGGAACAACCGGCTACGAGGAGGCGGCGGCACAGGGTCTGTTTGCCGGCGTCAATGCGGCGCTGCAGGCCGGCGCGAAGACACAATGGCAGCACGACACATGGGCGCCGGGGCGCGACCAGGCCTATCTGGGCGTGCTGGTCGATGACCTGATCACCAAGGGGCTCAGCGAGCCGTACCGGATGTTTACCAGCCGGGCCGAGTTTCGCCTGCAGTTGCGCGAAGACAATGCGGATGCGCGCCTGACCGTAGTCGGGCGCAGCCTGGGGCTGGTCGATGATGCTCGCTGGGCCGCGTTCAGCCGAAAGCGCGATGCTGTTTCACGTGAAACACAGCGTCTGCGCTCCATCTGGGTCAACCCGAAAAATCTGCCGGCCGCAGAGTCGCAGCGCGTGCTGGGCAAGGCTATTGAGCATGAGCACAGCCTGATCGACCTGTTGCGCCGCCCGGATGTGAGTTATGCCGGGTTGATGTCCCTGGACGGCGGCAAATATGCAAGCCCCGAACTGAAGCTTGGTGTTGCACCTGATGCGGGCAGTGCGCCATCGGGCGCCAGCGTGTTCGCTGCGCAGGTGATAGAGCAGGTTGAAATTGCTGCCAAGTATTCTGGCTACATTACGCGGCAAAAAGACGAGGTGGAACGTGCGGCCCATTATGAGCACCTCAAGCTGCCGGGCGAACTGGATTACCTGAAGGTGTCGGCACTGAGTATCGAGGCCCGGCAAACACTCGACAGGCTCCGGCCGGAAACGCTGGGTCAGGCGTCGCGCATTGCAGGCATCACGCCGGCAGCCATCTCGTTGCTGCTGATTCACCTGAAGAAAAGCAGGCCCAAACAGTTTGCGCAGACTGCGCAAGAGGGTTCCAAGGCGGGCGACGCTGATGAGGCAGGTGCCTGATGGCGTCCCTGGAGCGGGAGTTGCGCCAAGGGTTGCTGGATTTGAAGCTGGCGCTGGGCGACGCGCAAGTGACCCAGTTGCTCGATTATCTGGGCCTGCTCCAAAAATGGATCAGGGTTTACAACTTGACAGCGGTACGCGATCCGGCCGAGATGCTGACACACCATTTGCTGGACTGCCTGGCGGTCATCGCGCCGCTGCGCGCGCGCCTGGATGGCATGCGCCAGGACCTGCCGTTTGAGAAGTCGCCACCGACGCCTGACAAGCGGCCCCAGCTGCGGCTACTCGATGTCGGCTCCGGCGCCGGGCTGCCTGGCGTTGTGGTTGCCATTTGTTGCCCTGATGTGCGGGTCGATTGCGTCGACACCGTGGCGAAGAAGGTGGCCTTCATTCGGCAGGCGGCGGCGACGCTGGGTCTGCTGAATCTGCGTGGGCTGCATGCCCGGGTTGAGTCTTTGACAGACAAATACGACGTCATCTGTTCGCGCGCGTTTTCTTCGCTGGCTGACTTTGTGCTGTGGTCCTCGGCGGCGCTGGCTGACAACGGCGCGTGGCTGGCCATGAAGGGCAGGCGTCCCGAGGATGAGATCGCCCTGCTGCCGGTCGGCATCGACGTGTTTCACGTGGAACAGTTGGATGTGCCCGGGCTGGATGCGCAGCGCTGCCTTGTCTGGATGCGAAAAAACGTAACGTAAACTCCGTGTATTCTCTGAAAGAAATTCTTTATGTTTGGCATCGCTGACTATGGCGCTTTTGTCGTCGCCATCATCGTTTTCCTTTTGATTCCTGGCCCGGGGAATCTGGCGCTGATTACGTCAACCGGCAAGGGGGGCGTCAAAGGTGGCTTGGCGGCTACGCTGGGGGTCATTTTGGGCGACCAGGTGCTGATGTGGCTGGCAGTTGCTGGGGTTGCGGCATTGCTTGTTGCCTACCCGGCCGCTTTTCACGCGGTGCAGTGGCTGGGCGCGGCTTATCTTGCCTGGCTGGGTGGGAAGATGCTATTCGCCAAACCCGGTGGCGCACCAGTGTTGCATATCAAGCCGCATCATTTTTTACGCCAGGCATTGATGATCACCCTGCTCAACCCCAAGGCGATTGTTTTCTACATGGCGTTCTTCCCGCTGTTTGTCGATCCCGCGCAGCATCAGGGGTTGACGACGTTTGCCTTTATGGCCACCACCATTGCACTACTGACTTTCGCCTATGGGTTGACGGTTGTGTTGTTGACGCACTTTCTGGCGGCGCGCCTGCGCGCCAACCCTTTGGTGTCCAGTGCGCTGGGGAAGTTCGCCGGCCTGTTCCTGATTGGTTTTGGCATCAAGCTGGCCGTATCGCGATAGATTGACATGTTGTTTTCGTCCCCACGTTAGGCGCGCACCCTATGGCCAAAATATTTTGCATCGCCAATCAAAAAGGCGGTGTCGGCAAGACCACCACGACGGTCAATCTTGCTGCTGGTTTGGCTAAGGTCGGTCAACGTGTTCTGATGATTGACCTGGACCCGCAGGGCAACGCCACCACCGGCTCCGGGATCGACAAGCGCCAGTTGGCGCTTTCGGTTTACGACGTGCTGCTTGAATCTGCGTCGATTGCGGAAGCCAGAGTTCAAAGCGACAAGCTGATTGCCAGTGCCTGTGGCTACGACATCCTGGGCGCCAATCGTGAGCTGGCTGGTGCCGAGGTCGAACTGGTGGACATTGAACGTCGTGAAAAGCGATTGAAGCAGGCGCTGCGCGAAGTCGAGCAGGAGTACGACCTGATCCTGATCGATTGCCCGCCGTCCTTGTCAATGCTGACGCTCAACGGTTTGTGCTGCGCGCACGGCGTTATTGTTCCGATGCAGTGCGAGTACTTTGCGCTCGAAGGCCTCACTGATCTGGTCAACACGATCAAGCAGGTGCATGCCAACCTGAATCGGGACCTGCTCAGCATTGGCCTGTTGCGCGTCATGTTTGACCCGCGCATCACCTTGCAGCAGCAGGTCAGTGAGCAGCTCAAAACCCACTTCGGCGACAAAGTGTTCAATACCGTCATTCCGCGCAATGTGCGTCTGGCCGAGGCGCCGAGCTTTGGTGTTCCCGGTGTGGTGTTCGACCCCTCGTCCAGGGGGGCGCAGGCTTTTGTCGCCTTTGCGCAAGAAATGGTCGAGCGAATCGCGACCCTGTAGCTACCAAAACGATAGCAAATGGATAGCGCCAACGTTCTGATCTTGCCGGGCTGGCAAGACTCTGGCCCTGAGCACTGGCAAAGCCGCTGGGAAGAGGAACACGGCTACCGGCGGGTGCAGCAACATGACTGGCTGCGACCGTTGCGCGGGGACTGGATTGCGCGGCTGGAAGAGGTGTTGTTGCGGTGCCGGGAACCGGCTGTGCTGGTGGCCCACAGTCTGGGTTGTCTGCTGGTCGCGGCCTGGGCCGCGACCTCGCGCAACCAGCAGTTGGTCAAGGCGGCATTGCTGGTCGCTCCGGGCGATGCCGAGCGTGAAGAGTTGCGAGCGGTATTGCACAGTTGGACGCCTGTTGCGGTGCAGAGGTTGCCATTCAAGAGTGTGTTGATTGGCAGCGGCAGCGACCCCTACTGCAGCCTGGAGCGCGCGCGTGGGTTTGCCAGCGCCTGGGGCAGTGACTTTATCGACTACGGACAACGGGGACACTTGAATGCCGAGTCCGGTCTGGGTGCCTGGCCGCATGGCCACGAGATTTTGACGCAATTGAAGAAAGAACAGAATGGTCACTAAAAAACCTAAAGGCCTGGGTCGCGGACTGGAAGCGCTGCTCGGGCCCAATGTCAGCCAGAAGGCGTCCTTTGACGCTTCGGCCGGCAACCCGATCAGCCCCGGCCTGCCAGCTTCTCTGCTGCTGACCGACATGCTGCCGGGCATGTACCAGCCGCGCACCCGCATGGACGAGGGCGCACTCTACGAGTTGGCGGAATCGATCAAGGTGCAGGGGATATTGCAGCCCATTCTGGTGCGCCAATTGCAGGACGGCGCGAACCAGGGTAAGTACGAAATCATCGCCGGTGAACGGCGTTTTCGGGCCGCCAAGCTGGCCGGTCTGGACAGCGTTCCGGTACTGGTGCGCGACGTACCGAATGAGACCGCAGCGGCCATGGGCCTGATCGAGAATATCCAGCGCGAGGACCTCAACCCGCTGGAAGAGGCTCAAGGCCTGCAACGTCTGGTGAAAGAGTTTGGGCTCACTCACGAACAATCTGCGCATGCTGTGGGGCGTTCACGCAGCGCCACCAGCAACCTGCTGCGCTTGCTCAATCTGGCGGAGCCGGTGCAAACCATGCTGATGGCTGGCGACCTGGATATGGGCCATGCGCGCGCCCTGCTGGCGCTGGAGCGGGCGACCCAGATCACCGCCGCCAGTCAGATTGTGGCGCGCAAGATGTCGGTGCGCGAGGCCGAGAGTCTGGTCAAGAAGCTCAGTGCCGAGTTCACGTTGACGGCGGGCAAGCCGAAGAAAGAAAAGTCGCGCGACATGAAACGGGTCGAAGAGGAACTGTCCGATTTGCTCACTGCTGCGGTTGAAATCCGGGTAAAAAAACGTGTCAAGCGCGGCGGCCGGCTGGAGGAAATGGGCGAGCTGAGCATTCAGTTTGGGTCACTGGATGAACTCAACGGTCTGATTGACCGCTTGACCCGCAGCACAGCCCCCTGACGGGCTCAGTCTGGTTGCAAACGAGCGGTGAACGGCAGGCGCCACAGGGCGCTTGGCCGGCTGCCCTCTGTGCAACTCAGAGTGTGAAGATCTTGCCCGGATTCATGATGTTGTTGGGATCGAGCGCCCGCTTGATCGTGCGCATCATATCGACGGCGCCGGCGCCGGTCTCGTCAACCAGAAAATCCATCTTGTGCAGGCCGATGCCATGCTCGCCGGTACAAGTGCCTTCCAGCCGCAGCGCGCGTGTCACCAGTGAATGATTCAGCTTCTCCGCGACTTCGCGTTCCTGCGGTTTATTCGGGTCAATCAGGTAGCCAAAGTGAAAGTTGCCGTCGCCGACATGGCCCACAAGGAAGTAGGGTATGCCGCTGGCATCCGCCTCGGCCACCGAGTCCAGCAGGCAGTCAGCCAGGCGTGAGATCGGCACGCAGGTGTCGGTGGAAATGGCGCGGCAACCTGGCTTGGACTGGATCGCGGCAAAGTAGGCGTTGTGCCGGGCGGTCCACAGCCGGGTGCGCTCTTCCGGAGTGGTCGCCCACTCAAATGCATTGCCGCCAAATTCAGCCGTGATTTCCTGCACCAGTTCGGCCTGTTCCTTGACACTCGCCGGCGAGCCGTGAAACTCCATCAGCAGCAAAGGCTCTTCACGCAGGCTCAGGTGCGCATAGGCGTTGACCAGGCGCACGGTGTTGCCGTCAATCAGCTCGACGCGGGCAATCGGTATGCCCATCTGGATAATCTGGATCGTGCTGTGAACCGCAGCTTCAATGCTGGGGAACGAGCAGATCGCTGCCGATACGGCTTCCGGCAGCGGGTAAAGCTTGACCGTCACCTCGGTGATCACGCCCAGCGTGCCTTCGCTTCCCACCATCAGCCGCGTCAGGTCGTAGCCGGCGCTGCTCTTCCTGGCGCGGGTGCCGGTGCGTATGACGTCGCCGCTGGCGGTGACGACCTGCAGCGCCAGCACGTTGTCGCGCATCGTGCCATAACGTACCGCGTTGGTGCCGCTGGCACGGGTGGCGCTCATGCCGCCAATCGTGGCGTCGGCGCCCGGGTCGATCGGGAAAAACAGGCCGGTAGCCTTGACCGCTTCGTTGAGCTGCTTGCGCGTGACGCCGGCTTGCACAGTAGCTGTCAGGTCTTCGGCGTTGACGCGGAGCACCCGGTTCATGCGACTGACATCCAGACTGATGCCGCCTTGCACCGCCAGCAAATGACCCTCCAGCGACGAGCCGACGCCAAACGCAATCACCGGCACCAGAAACTCGTTGGCCAGTCTCACGGCGTCGGCCACGTCGGCCGTGCTCTCGGCAAAAATGACGGCGGCGGGCGGTGGCGCGTCAAACGATGATTCATCGCGGCCGTGCTGCTCGCGCACCACCATCGCGGTGGAGCAGCGGTCCAAAAACCGCGCCTTCAGGGCGTCGATCAAGGCCTGGGGTATGTTGCGCTGCTGGTGGCCGGTGACCACGTGGGTCGGTAGCATGGTTGTGTTCATGGGTTGTATTTTGCTGCAACAATAGGCCAAAGCAAGGAACTTCATCATGGGACAACGACTGACACAGATTGCCACCCGTACCGGCGACAACGGCACCACCGGGCTGGGCGACAACACGCGCGTGCCGAAGAATAGCTTGCGCGTGCATGCCATGGGCGAGGTCGATGAACTCAACTCCAACATTGGCGTGCTGCTGTGTGAAGACATGCCGCCGCCGGTGCGCGAGCTGTTGGTCGAGATTCAGCATCAGCTCTTCAACCTTGGGGGCGAGTTGTCAATTCCAGGCTTCGAGTTGCTCAAGCCGCAGGCGCTGTTGCTGTTGGACGAGGCCCTGGCAGACTACAACACCGCATTGCCGCGCCTGCAGGAATTCATTCTGCCGGCCGGCACCCGGGCCGCCGCGCTGGCCCACGTCTGCCGCACGGTCGCGCGCCGTGCTGAACGAGCCGTGGTGGCGCTGGAAACTCAGGAGACGCTCAAGGATGCGCCGCGCCAGTACCTGAACCGGCTCAGTGACCTGATGTTTGTGCTGGCCCGGGTGCTCAATCGCCATCGCACCGATGGCAGCACCGGCGACGACGTGTACTGGCATAGCGAGCGCCTGGCGCGAGGCGCGGCTGAGTGAGGGCGTCTAACGCGGCGCCAGGATCGCCATCGTGATGCGCGACACGCAGGTCAGTTCGCCGGTGTCGTTGCACAGCTCGATTTGCCAGACGTGCGTGCTGCGCCCCATGTGAACCGGGCGCGCCGTGCCGGTGACCCAGCCGCTGGTGGCACCCTTGATGTGGTTGGCGTTGACGTCCAGTCCGACGGCGCGAGAGCCTTGCGGGCTGGAATAGGCGGCACCGCAGGAGCCCAGGGTTTCGGCCAGCACCACACTGACGCCGCCATGCAGCAAGCCGTAGGGCTGTTGCGTGCGATGGTCAACCGCAACGCGGGCCCGGATGAAGTCGTCACCGACCTCCAAAAACTCGATGCCCAGATAGGCGACCGTCGTACCGACGTGAACGGCGGTCAGTGTTTCCACCGAGACCGGTTGTTTCCAGATGCGCATCAAAGCTCCCAACAGACCAATGCGCCAACTATAAACACGCGGGGCCGTCGGCGCGTGTCAAACTGGCGTCACCAGCTATAGTTTTTATAGCGTTGGCCGGTTTACCCTTGACGCCATGAAACAACCCGCAAAGCCGCCCTTTATTCCCCAGCTTCGTCTCTATCAGGAATGGCTGGGAACGCATCGTGGCCTTAAGTTTGATTCCTACGATGCGCTTTGGCGCTGGTCAACCTCGGACCTGAATGCCTTCTGGCAAAGCATCTGGGACTACTTCGACCTGCGCTCGCCGACGCCGCACAGCGTGGTCTGCGACGGCGCGCCGATGCCCAACACCCGGTGGTTTGTCGGCGCCCAGTTCAACTATGCACGCCAGGTATTGCGCCATGTCGATGCGGCGCATGCCGCCGGCCTTGCGGCCATCATCAGCCATAACGAAAAAAGCCTGGGCCGGCAAACAGCGCGGCATATGAGCTGGCCGGAACTGCGCCGTCAAGTCGCGGCGCTGGCGCTGCATCTGCAGGCACAAGGCGTGCAGCCGGGCGACCGCGTGGCGGCCTATTTGCCGAATATTGCCGAAGCCATGGTGGCGTTTCTGGCCACCACCAGCATCGGCGGCGTGTGGAGCATTTGCGCACCGGACATGGGCATCAATGCGGTGCTGGACCGCTTCAAGCAGATCGAGCCGAAGGTGCTGATCGCCTGTGATGGAGTGTCCTATGGCGGGCGCGATTTTGACCGCACGATGATCGTGGCCGAACTGTGTGCGGCGTTGCCGTCGGTGACGCACCTGATCATGCACAACAATCTGGGCTTGGCGCTGACAGCGCTGGACACCATTACCGACCGCGTTGATCTCGCTCTGGCAACTGCGGCCGACGATGAGACGACACGGGCCTTTGAGCCGCTCTGGCTGGCGTTTGATCATCCGTTGTGGATTGTCTATTCCAGCGGCACCACCGGGTTGCCCAAACCGATTGTGCACAGCCATGGCGGCACCGTGCTGGTGGCGTTGGCGCTCAAGTGCCTGCATAACGACGTCGGGTGCAGCTACGAGCCGAATTCGTTCGGTGAACGCTACCACTGGTACAGCTCGACCGGATGGGTGATGTGGAACGCGCAACTCAGCGGTCTTCTCAGCGGCACCACTTGCTGTATTTTTGACGGCAATCCGGGCGGCAGCAGCGTTGATGCCGCCGGCAACAAAGTTGCTCCCGACTGGACCACGCTATGGCGCTTCGCGGCCGAGCTGGGCGTGACGTTCTTTGGCGCAGGTGCCGCGTTTTTCAGCAACTGCATGAAGGCCGGCGTCGATCTGGGCCAGTGCGGCGATCTGTCCGCCGTGCGCGCCCTGGGCACCACCGGATCGCCGCTCGGGGCCGACGCGCAAGCGTGGGGCACTGACCAGTTTCGCAGACTGAAAGACGTGGCTGCCGGGCAATTTTCCGCCGGGCCGCCCCAAGGGAAATTAGCCCCCTTGGGGGGCAGGGAGCCACACGAAGTGGGCGAGCGTGGGGGCGATATCTGGTGGTGCAATATCTCCGGCGGCACCGACTTCTGCGGCGCATTTATCGGCGGTAACCGTGAACTGCCGCAAGTCGCGGGCGAAATGCAGTGCCGGCTGCTGGGCTGTTCGGTCCAAGCCTGGAACGAGCGGGGCGAACCGGTCGTTGATGAAGTGGGTGAACTGGTTTGCACCGAGCCGATTCCCAGCATGCCCCTGTATTTTTGGGGCGACGTTGGCAAGCAGCGCTATCTGTCGAGTTACTTTGACATGTACCCGCATGTCTGGCGCCACGGCGACTGGCTCAAGATCGGGCGCAATGGTGGCTGCATCATCTATGGCCGCAGCGACGCCACCATCAACCGCCACGGCTTGCGCATGGGCACAAGCGAACTTTACAGCGCCGTCGAAGCCCTGCCCGAAGTGCTGGACTCGCTGGTGGTCGATCTCGAGTACCTGGGGCGTGACAGCTACATGCCGCTGTTTGTCGTGCTGCGTGATGGCTTGACGCTGGACGCCGCGTTGCGCAGCAAACTGGTGGACGTCATCAAGACGGCCCTGTCGCCGCGCTTCGTGCCAAATGACATTTTT
>JANNUE010000001.1:0-15128 GCA_031394895.1 Betaproteobacteria bacterium | reverse complement strand
GCGGTTCCTGCGGCGTTGCGCGAACTGGTCATCGGCCGCGCCGAAGGCAACCCGTTCTACATGGAAGAACTGGTCAAGATGCTGGTCGACCAGGGTGCGCTGGAGACCGGGGCCGAGCGCTGGACCCTGCACATGGAGCGGCTGCTGGCCACCCCGGTGCCGGCCACGCTCACCGGCGTGTTGCAGGCGCGGCTCGACGGGCTGCCGGCCGCCGAGCGGCTGGCGATGCAACAGGCAAGCGTGATCGGCATGGTGTTCTGGGACCAGGCGCTGGCGGCGCTGGACGCCAGTGCACCGGCCAGCTTGCCGGCCCTGGTGCGCAACGCTTTGATCGCTCCGCAGCAGGATGCCCGTCTGGACAGTCAGGTCAAGAACCTGCGCGAATACGCTTTCACGCAGCAAATGCTGCATCAGGTCACCTACGACACGCTGCTCAAACCAGCAAGGCGCGAGCTGCATGCCAGGACGGCGCAGTGGCTGTCGGGCTTGAGCGGCGTGCGCTCGCGCGATTTTCTCGGCGCCACCGCCGAACACTTCGTCAAGGCCGGCAACCCGCAGCAAGCCTGCGAGTTCTTCGGGCGTGCCGCCGAACACGCGGCCGAGCGCGATGCGCACGATGCCGCCACCGGCCATGTCGCCAGGGCGCTGGCATTGATCGACACTGCAGCGGAGCCGGACCCCGCCGATGACGCACTGCGCTGTGATCGGCAGTTGCGCTGGCGGCTCATCGCTGTGCGCGAGCGCTCACTCGACCTGCAAGGTCAACGCGCCGCTCAGCAGACAGACCTCGACACACTGCAGCAGTTGGCCTATGCGCTGGACGACGATCAGCGCCGTGCCGAAGTGGCGCTGCGCCGCGCCAGCCTGGCGATGCGCACCGGTGACTACGCGGGCATGGAAAGCGCGGCGCGCCAGACGATGGCGCTGGCCGAACGCGCAAACGACGCGCTACTCGGCTTGCGCGGCCAGCAGCGCCTCGCCCTGGCGCTGAGTTATGCGGGCGACGGCGCGCGGGCCCGGGCGCTGGCACACGACGGTCTGGCCAAGGCGCGGCAACTGGGCGCACGCCCGCTTGAGGCACTATTTCTCAATGCCCTGTCGTTCATGGCGGACGATCTGGTGGACCGGCTGACCTCACTCGAACTCGACCAGCAGGACCTGCTGATCAACCGCGAGCTCGGCAACCGGCGCAACGAAGCGATTGCACTGGGCAACTTGGGCAGCGGCTGGCTGCGCCTGGGCAACCTGGAACAGGCGGGCCGGCATCTGCACGACAGCCTGCGACTGGCGCGCGCCGTCGGGGACCGCGCGACACTGCCCAACACGCTGACCAACCTGTCGGCGTTGGCGCTGCAACAGGGCGACGCGGCGCTGGCGCTGACGCACGCGCAGGCCGCACAGGAGATGGCGCAAGCGGTGCAGAGCCCCGAATTCGAGGCAATTGCGCTGTGCTCGCTGGGCCACGCCGAGTTGGGCCTGGGGCGCCATGCAGCCGCGCACAACAGCTTTGCGCGCTCCCATGCAGTGGCGCTGGCGCTGCATAGCGCGACGCAACACGACGCGAGCGCCGGTCTGGCGCGCGTCGCGCTGGCGCAGGGGGACAGTGCTGCGGCCCTGCAAGCGGTGCAGCCGCTGCTGGCGCAGCTCGACGCCGGTGACAAATTTGAAGGCACCGAGGCGCCGTACCTGATCCGCCTGACTTGCTACCAGGCGCTGGCGGCTGCCGCCGACCCGCGCGCCGCAGCGTTGCTGCGCGGCGTGCACACGGAATTACTTGCGGCAGCCGCGACGCTGAGTGACAGCGCGTTGCGCGACGCCTTCTTGAACAACATTGCGGAGCACCGGGCCATCATCGCGGCCTGGGCCGCCGAATCAAAGCTTTGAGAAATCAGGTCGACGCTTTTCCATGAACGCGGTAAACGCCTCACGCGCCGCCGGCTCGGCCAGCAGGCGGGCAAAGCTGACGCCCTCTTCAGCCATGCGTTCGGCAACCACGCCGGCCTGACTTTTCTTCATCAAGCGCTTGGTCTCGATCAGCGCCGCCAGCGGCTTGGCTGCGAGTTTGCGCGCCTGCTGGCGGGCCAGCGCCGCCGCCTCGCTGGGCGGCACGATGCGGCTGACCAAGCCCATCTCGAGCGCTGCCTCGGCCAGAAAAGGCTCGCCCAGCAGCAGCGCCTCGGCGGCACGGCCGTAGCCCATCAGACGCGGCGCCAGATAGCTCGACGCCGCTTCGGGACAGAGCCCCAGATTGACAAACGGCATCGAGAAAGCCGCGTTGTCACCGGCATAAACCAGATCACAGTGAAACAGCATCGTCGTGCCCACTCCCACCGCCGGCCCGCACACCGCCGCCAGCAACGGTTTGGAAAAAGTGCTGATGGCGCGCAGAAAGACAAACGCCGGCGACTCCTGCGTGGGTGCGCGATTCAAAAAGTCGCCAATGTCATTGCCGGCGCTGAAAATGGTCTCGTGCCCCTGCAGCACCAGCGCGCGCAGCGCCGGGTCGGCTTCGGCTTGGGCCAGCGCGTTGGCCACCGTCGCGTACATGTCGCGCGTGAAGGAATTCTTTTTCGCGAGCCGATTCAGCGTGACCGTCATGACGCCGTCGCTGCGGTCTATCAGTACTTCATTCATGCTGCAGTCCGGCCGAGCGCTTCGCGCACAAAATCGAGCCGGTCCTGACCCCAGAACATCTGTTCGCCAACAAAGAACGTGGGCGCGCCAAACACGCCGCGTGCCACGGCGGCTTCGGTGTCTGCCTTGAGCTTGTCCTTGACCGGCTGCTCGGCTGCGATGGCGATCAGCGTCGCCGCGTCAAAGCCGGATTCCTGCAGCACCTTGGCCACGGTCGCCGGATCGTTCATGTTTTGCGCATCGACCCAGATCGCACGATACATCGCTCGGCAATAGTCCGGAAAGTGCGGATCCTGGCGCAGTTGCAAGCCGGTCGCAATGCGCATCAGCGTGATGGTGTTGATCGGGAAGAACGGGTTGGTGTTCAGCACCACGCCATAGCGCTGGGCAAAGCGCGCGAAGTCGCGAAAGATGTACTTGCCCTTGGACGGCACACTGGCCGGCGACGCGTTACCGGTGGCGACAAAAACCCCGCCCAGCAGCATCGGCCGCCAGACAACTGTGGCACCGGTGTCAGCCGCCAGCGCAGCCAGTTGCGTCGATGCCAGATAGGCGGCCGGGCTGCCGAAGTCAAAGTAATACTCCAGTGTCTTGCTCATGGTTGTCTCCAGATAAGGAATTGTTGTTCAGAACTTTTCGAGCCAGGGGCGCAGGTCCAGCTCGTGCGTCCAGGCGTCGCGCGGCTGGCAGTGCAGCATCCAGTACTGGTCGGCAATATGATCCGGGTTCAAAATGCCATCGCGCTCTTTCATTGCGTAACGCTCCGGAAAATTGTCGCGGATGAAAGCAGTGTCGATCGCGCCATCAATCACCACGTGCGCGACGTGAATGCCCTGCGGTCCCAGCTCGCGCGCCATGCTCTGCGCCAGCGCGCGCAGCGCATGCTTGGCGCCGGCGAAGGCGCCAAAATTGGCAGCGCCGCGCAGCGACGCGGTGGCGCCGGTGAAGATGATGGTTTGGCGCCGTTCGCCACTGCTGCGCCCAACCATGCGCTTGGCCACTTCGCGGCCATTCAAAAAGCCGCCAAAGCAGGCCATCTCCCAAATCTTGAAATACTTGCGCGCGGTTTCCTGCAGGATGCTGCTCGGCGCATTGGCGCCGATGTTGAACACCAGAACTTCGATGGGTCCGATGGTCGATTCGATTTGTTCGATGAGCGCCACCACCTCTTCTTCCTTGCGCGCGTCGCTGGCAAAGCCATGCGCCGTGCCACCATCGGCGCGGATCGCCGCCAGCAGTTCCTGCAACTTGTCCAGGCTGCGCCGCGTGACGCAGGCCGCATAGCCTTCGCGCGCAAAGCGCCGCGCAATCGCGCCGCCAGTGGCGTCGCCGGCACCAATCACCAAAGCAACAGGCGTGGGGGTCATGACAGCAGCCCAGCGCCGGGCCGCCCCAAGCTGGGCTCGGCCCCCTCGGGGGGCAGCGACGACACGTCAGTGCGGAGCGTGGGGGTCATATTCATTCCTTAAAGTAGACGATCTGATGCGTCGTCGCGAGCAACAAGCCCGCCTCGTTCCACAATTGTGCAGTGTGATCAAAAAAACCGTTGCGAAACGCCTGGGCGCGCGCCTGACCGAGCAGGAAACCGGTGCCGGTCTTCGTCAACTGCTCCTCGTCGGCATGGAAATAAATGGTCATCGACACAGTGCCGACCGGAACGCGCAAGGCACGGCGCAAGTACACGCGCGGAAAGAAGATGTCGGCCATCGAGGTCAGCGAACAAAAGTCCAGCACGCGCCGTGGCTTGTCGCGCATCCAGAGCTGCGTCAGGCTGGCGTCCCCCTTGCCATCCCACTCGGTCGGCAATTTGCCCTCAATGAAACGCATGTCGAAGCGCTTGATCCACTCCATCGTGGTCATAGGCTTGCCCACTGGCAGGCTGTCGGGTGGCGGCACGTCGGGCAGCGAGGCGTCGTCGCTGCTCCAGGTGGCGCGCCGCGTGGCGGTGATCGCGGTGGCCGTGAGCATCACTTCGTCGGCGCCCTGCGCGTTGCGCTGCGTCATCTCCACCAGCCAATGCTGGGTCGAGCGATTGGTGCGTCGCGCTGTAGCAGTTATGGTAAACGCCCCGGCCAGCAGCGGCCCGGCGTAATTGACCGTCAGCGAGATCGGCTGCCCGAGCAGGTCGGGGTGTAGCAACACTGCCTGCAAGGCGGTCGCCGCCGTGATGCCACCGAATGGACCGATAAAATTCCAGTAAGCGGCCGAGGTGGCACCGGTATAGACACCCGGCGACACTGTCGTCAGGCTGGTCGCCAGGTCAAGCGGATGAATCTTCATATCCGCAGTGTGCCTGTTGCGCCGCGCGCGCGCTGTCCGGTGCGTGACGGCGTCAGACGCGCTCGAAAATGCCAGCCGCGCCTTGCCCCATGCCGACGCACATCGAAACCATGCTGTAGCGCAGCTTGTTGCGATGCAGCGCGTGGATCGCGGTGGCCGAGCGGATGGCGCCGGTGGCGCCGAGCGGATGGCCGAGCGCAATCGCGCCGCCCATCGGATTGACCTTGGCCGGGTTCAACCTTAGCGTGTTGATCACCGCCAATGACTGCGCGGCAAACGCTTCATTCAGCTCAATCCAGTCAATGTCATCCTGCTTCAAACCAGCGTAGCGCAGCGCCGCCGGAATGGCTTCGATCGGGCCGATGCCCATGATGTGCGGCGGCACGCCTTTGGCGGCGAAACTGACAAAGCGCGCCAGCGGCTTCAGGCCGAACTGCTTGAGCGCTTTTTCGCTGACCAGAATCAATGCACCGGCGCCGTCCGATGTTTGCGAACTGTTGCCAGCGGTGACCGAGCCGCGCGCGGCAAATACGGCCTTCAGCTTGGCCAGGCCTTCAATGCTGGTGTCGGCACGCGCGCCCTCGTCGAGACTGACCACGCGTTTGGTCTCTATCACCTCGCCGGTCTGCAAATTGGGCGAACGGTCGGTCACTTCAACCGGCGTGATCTCGTCGGCAAACTGCCCGGCCGCCATCGCCGCCAGCGCCTTTTTGTGTGACGCAACGGCAAACTCATCCTGCGCGTCACGGCTGATCTTCCACTGGTTGGCAACCTTTTCGGCGGTCAGCCCCATGCCGTAGGCAATGCCGATGTTCTCGTCGTTCAGGAAGATGTTTGGCGACAGCGACGGCGCGTTGCCCATCATCGACACCATGCTCATGCTCTCGACACCGGCGGCGATCATCACATCGGCTTCGCCGACGCGAATGCGGTCGGCCGCCATTTGCACGGCCGACAGGCCGGACGCGCAAAAGCGGTTCACCGTGATGCCGCCGACGCTATTGGGCAGGCCGGCCAGCACGGCGCCGATACGGGCAATGTTCAGACCCTGCTGACCCTCGGGAATGGCGCAGCCGCAAATCAGGTCTTCGATTGTTTTCGGGTCGAGACTGGGCACCTGCGCCAGCGCCGACTGCAGCGCCTTCACCAGCAGTTCATCGGGTCGCGTGTTGCGGAAAAACCCGCGCTGCGAACGGCCAATCGGCGTGCGCGTGGCGGCAACAATATAGGCTTCTTGAATTTGTTTCATATGGATCCTCAAATCACTCGATTCATGATGATGGGTTCGTGACTGAGCAAGCGTAGCGAGCGGTTCTCAGGCTAGGCGGACGGAGCGCAGCAACCGGAACGTACTCCCTGTACGTGAGGATTGCGAGCACCGCCCAACGACGCATGAGAGCCGCGCAGTAGCTTGATCAGTTACGAACCGGCTTTCCTGTTGACATCATTCCCATGATGCGTTCCTGCGTTTTCGGATTGACCAGCAGTTGGCAAAACGCCTTGCGCTCCAGCGTCATCAAATATTCTTCGCTGACCAGTGTGCCGGCGTCGACATCGCCGCCGCACACGACGTTGGCAATCAGGCCGGCAATGTGGAAGTCGTGTGCGCTGATGAAGCCGCCGTCGCGCATATTCACCAGCGAGCCCTTGATGGTGGCGACGCCGCTGCGCCCGGCCACGGCAAACAGCCGCTTGTGCGGCGCGCGGTAGCCCGAGTCAAACATCGCCCTGGCTTCGTTGATCGCAACAAACAGCAGCTCGTCCTTGTGTGCGACGATCACGTCGCTGTCAAGCAAATAGCCCAGCTTGCGCGACTCCAGCGCACTGGTGCCGACCTTGGCCATCGCGGCCGCAGTAAAGCCCTCGGTCAGAAACGGCAACAAGTCCTTGCCCGTGGAGCTGGCGGCGTTTTCTGCCGCGCGCCGTGCGATATAGGTCAGGCCACCGGAGCCCGGCACCAGACCGACGCCGACTTCGACCAGGCCGATGTAGCTCTCCAGCGCCGCCACACGTTTCGACGAGTAGGCCGCGAGCTCGCAACCGCCGCCCAGCGCCAGCCCGCGCACGGCCGACACCACCGGCACATTTGAGTAGCGCAGCCTGAGCAGCGCCTGCTGCATCTCGGCCTCGGCACCGTCAATCGCCGCCGCGCCTCCCATCATGAACGCCGGCAGCATCGCCTGCAGATCGGCGCCGGCCGAGAACATCTCGTCGCTTGACCAGATCACCAGCCCCTTGTAGCCGGCCTGTGCCAGTTCCAGCCCCTGCATCAGACCTTCCACGACGCCCGGGCTGATCGCGTGCATCTTGGTTTTGATGCTGGCAATCACGACTTCGTCGTCCAGTGTCCACAAACGGATCGCCGCGTCCTCAAACAAGGTCTTGCCGGCGCTCGCGGCTTGCGCCGCCTTGGCGCCGAGCACGCTCTCGGGGAAATGCTGGCGCGCATAGACCGGCAGCTTGCGCGGCATGACGAATTGCCCCGTGGTCGGATTCCAGGAACCCTGCTCGGTATGCACGCCACCGGCGTCGGCCACCGGCCCCTTGAACACCCAGTCCGGCAGCGGCGCGCGGCACAAAGCCTTGCCGGCGTCAATATCTTCCTTGATCATGTTGGCCACCGTCAGCCAGCCAGCCTCCTGCCACAGCTCGAACGGGCCCTGCTTCATGCCAAAGCCCCAGCGCAGGCAGAAGTCAACGTCGCGCGCGTTGTCGGCAATAGCCGCCAGATGCACGGCGGCGTAGTGAAAGCTGTTGCGCAAAATGGCCCACAGGAATTGCCCCTGCGCACCTTCGCTGTCGCGCAGCAGTTTGAGCCGCTCGCCTGGCGGCTTTTTCAGCATGCGGCCATAGACCTCGTCGGCCTTCTGGTCGGCCGCAACATAACTCTTGCTGGCCAAATCGAAGCGCAGGATATCGCGCCCGACTTTCTTGAAGAACCCGGCCTTGCTCTTTTGCCCCAGGTTGCCCATCTCCAGCAGTGTCTTGAGCACCTCGGGCGTGGCGAAACTCTCATAGAAAGGATCGAACTGGGCAGCCCCTTTGGTGGCGTCAAGACTAAGTGTGTCCTGCAAGGTCTTGATCACATGCGCCATCGTGTCCAGACCGACAACATCGGCGGTGCGGAACGTGCCAGAGCTGGCGCGACCCATCTTCTTGCCGGTGAGTTCATCGACGACTTCATAGGTGAGCCCGAAATTGGCTACCTCTTTCATCGTCGAGAGCATGCCGGCAATGCCGACCCGGTTCGCAATGAAGTTCGGCGAGTCCTTGGCGCGCACCACGCTCTTGCCCAGTGTGCTGGTACAGAAGGCTTCCAGATCGTCGAGTATTTGCGGCTCGGTGGTCGGCGTGTTGATCAGCTCGACCAGGCTCATATAGCGCGGCGGGTTGAAGAAATGGATGCCGCAAAAACGCGGCCGGATGGCGTCCGGCAAGGCCAGTCCAAGCTGGCTAATGGACAGGCCGGAGGTGTTGCTGGCGACGATCGCGTGCGGCGCGATGAACGGCGATTCTCGCTTGTACAGGTCGTGCTTCCAGTCCATGCGCTCGGAAATCGCCTCTATGATCAAGTCGCAGCCCAGCAACTGCTCCATGTCCTCGTCGTAATTGGCCTGGCCAATCAGCGCGGCATCGTCCGCCACACCGAGCGGCGACGGTTTGAGCTTCTTCAAACCGTCCACCGCGCGCGTGACGATACCGTTCTTCGGCCCCTCTTTGGCCGCCAGATCGAACAGCACCACTGGCACCTTGACGTTGACCAGATGGGCCGCAATTTGCGCGCCCATAACGCCGGCGCCGAGCACGGCAACCTTGTTGACTTGAAAACGAGACATGTTTATTCCTGAAAGTGAATTACTGGGTGCGAACCCAGGTTTGCGTCCGGCCCAGCAGGGCAAAACCGATGAAGCCGCGCACTTCGAGTTTTTTCCCGTCCTCGATCGGGGTCATCTTGAGCTTGTAAACCTTACCGCTGTTCGGGTCCAGAATGTGGCCGCCCTCCCAGACGTCGCGCCCCTCGGTCTTTTTCGCATCACGGACTATTTCCATTCCAAGCGTCGGTTTGTCCTTGCGTTCGTCGCTGCACAGGTCGCACTTGGAGTCCTGCTTGGCCGGATCAAAGATTTTTTCGATCACGCCCGACAGCACGCCGCCCTTGTCGCTGACGCGCACCAGCGACTTCTCGGTCTTGCCATCATCGTCGATGGTTTTCCACAAGCCGACCGGCGTCATCTGCGCGGTGGCGATGCAAGATGCGGTGGCCAGAACTACGGCCAGTATGGAACGTGACATGGGGACTCCTTTTGCGATGAATGAACTGTTTCGATGGATCAGGCCAAAGCCGCATCGGTGTCCATCAGCACCTTGGCGCCGGAGCGTGCGGTACGCATCAATGTAGCCGTTTCCGGGAACAGTTTGGCGAAGTAAAAACGCGCCGTCTGCAGTTTCGCCAGATAGAAGTTGTCCGTGTTGCCAGCCGCAATCTGGCGCAGCGCCACTTGCGCCATGCGGGCCCAGAAGTAGCCGTACACCAGGTGCCCGGCGACGCGCAGGTAGTCCACCGCCGCAGCGCCGACCTCATCGGCGTTTTGAAAGCCCTTGAAGCCGATCTCGGTCGTGAACTTGGTCATCTGCTCGCCCAAAATGGCGATCGGTGTAATGAACTCGGCCATCTTCTCATTGACGCCTTCTTCTTCCACCAGTTGCGCCACCAACTTGCCAAACTTGCGCAACGTGGCGCCGTTGTTGCCCAGGATCTTGCGCCCCAGCAGGTCGAGCGACTGAACCGTGTTGGTGCCCTCGTAAATCATGTTGATGCGGGCGTCGCGCACAAATTGCTCCATGCCCCACTCGTGGATGTAGCCATGACCGCCAAACACCTGCATGCAGGCCGAGGTTGCCGTGAAGCCGTTGTCGGTGATGAAGGCCTTGACAATCGGCGTCAGCATCGCCAGCAGTTCGCCGGAGTCCTTGCGCACCTTCTCGTCCGGGTGGCGGTGCTCCTTTTCCAGCAGCATCGCGCAGTAGCAAAGCAGCGCGCGGCCGCCCTCGGCATAGGCCTTGGCGGTGAGCAGCATCTTGCGCACATCGGGATGCACGATGATCGGGTCGGCCGCCAGGTCTTTTGCCTTGGGGCCGGTCAGCGAGCGCATTTGCAGGCGGTCCTTGGCGTACGCCAGCGCGTTCTGGTACGCGACTTCGGTCAGCCCCAGCGACTGGTTGCCGACGCCCAGGCGCGCCGCGTTCATCATCACGAACATGCCGTTCATGCCCTTGTTCGGCTGGCCGACCATGGTGCCGATGGCGCCATCGAGCACGATCTGCGCGGTGGAGTTGCCATGGATGCCCATCTTGTGTTCCAGCCCGCCGCAGTAAATGTCGTTGCGCGCGCCCAGCGAACCGTCGGTGTTGACCAGGAACTTCGGCACGATAAACAGACTGACGCCCTTGATGCCGGGTGGCGCATCGGGCAGGCGCGCCAGCACCAGATGGATGATGTTGTCAGTCATGTCCTGCTCGCCGGCGCTGATGAAGATCTTGTTGCCGGTGAGTTTGTAGGTGCCGTCGGGTAGCGGTTCGGCCTTGGTACGCATCAGGCCCAGGTCGGTGCCGCAGTGCGCCTCGGTCAGACACATCGTGCCGGTCCATTCGCCGCTGGTCATCTTGTGCAGATAGGTCTGCTTTTGCTCATCGGTGCCATGCGTCACCAGCGAGGCATAAGCTCCGTGCGTCAGACCGGGGTACATGGTCCACGACTGGTTGGCGCTGTTGAGCATTTCGTAGAAGCACTGATTGACCACCAGCGGCAAGCCCTGGCCGCCAAATTCGGGGTCGCAGGCGAGCGCCGCCCATCCGCCTTCTATGTACTTGGCATAGGCCTCCTTGAAGCCCTTGGGCGTGCTCACCGCGTGGCTCGTAGAATCGTAGCTGCAGCCCTCGTTGTCGCCACTGAGATTGAGCGGGAAAGTGACTTCGGCGGCAAATTTTCCGCCCTCTTCCAGCACTGCGTTGACGGTGTCGGCGTCGATATCCGCATAGGCCGCAATCTGCTTGAAATCTTCCACGACATGAAGCAGTTCGTGCATCACAAATTGCATGTCGCGCAGGGGTGGGGTGTAGGTAGGCATGCTGTTTAGTCCTTGGAGCGTGGGTTTGATTTGGAGGAACGTGTGGGTTTGGCGCTGGCGGCTGTGCCGTAGCGCGCCAGAATATTTTCGAAACCTGTGTTGGCGTGGCGGATGGCAGCCGGATGCTTGAGGAAGCGCGCTTCATAGTGCAGCGCCAAAATCAGACCATGAATTTCGAACGCCATTTGCTCTTCGTCGGCGTCGTCGTTGAGATGACCTTCGCCTTTGGCCTGGACGACGGCACGGTACAGCGCGGCCAGCCAGGTTTTGACGGAACTCGCCAGCGCGTCACGCACCGGGCCGGGCCTGTCGTCGAACTCCACCGCGCCGCTGATGAAAATGCAGCCGGACTGGATTTCAACGGCAACCCGCTTCATCCAGTTGGCAAACAGCGCGCGCACCCGCGGCAGGCCGCGGGCTTCATCCATCGCCAGGAAAAAAACTTCGTCGGAAAAACGCGTGTAGTACTCGCGTATGACTGAAATCTGCAACTCTTCACGCGAACCAAAATGCGCGAATACACCCGATTTGCTCATTTGCGTAACTTCGGCCAGCGCGCCGATGCTCAGACCTTCGAGACCGATCTGGGTCGCCAGGCCGAGTGCGGCGTCAACAATCGCCTGCTTGGTTTGTTGTCCTTTGTGCATCGCTTTGCCGGCACGCACGCCTGGACGCACACTGGCGGGTAGCAAGGGAACAGGCAGAGAAGAAACAGACATGGCGGACACAAAAAAGAACGATCGTTCTATTTTGCGTCATTTTTGATGACCCCCTCCCGTCAAGGGGCGGTTCTAGAGAGTCGACACTAAGAAAGCTATTGGTTTACCCGCATGCGCAGCGCGCGCCAGCGCGGTGCCTGCGGTTGCCGCAGACTGCGCGCCGTCAGAGGATCAGCGCCAGGCTGGCTTCGAGATGTTCCGACGGCGCCCGCTTGAAGCCTGAGCGCGCAAAACGCTGCAAGCGCCCGACCATGAAAGCCGTCAGCACCGACGCCTGCACCTGGGTATCGACCGTCGGTGTGGCCGAGCCGCTCGCTTCAGCGGCAGAGCGCAAACTCTGTTTCAGGTGGGACTCGATCTTGTCAAAGAACTGGTTCATGCGCTGCTGCAAGCGCTCATTCTCAAAGACCAGCGCGTCACCGACCATAACGCGCGTCATACCGGGGTTTTTCTCGGCGAACTGCATCACCATCGTGACCACCTTGGCCGCTTGACGCGTGGCGGGTCCTGTATCGACAGCGGCGCCGGCAGGGCCGGACGCATTTTCGCGATCGGCGATCTGGTTGATCAGCGAAAACACGGTTTGCTCGATGAACTCGATCAAGCCCTCAAACATCTGCGCCTTGCTGGCAAAGTGGCGATACAGCGCCGCCTCGCTGACGTCAAGACGGGCAGCCAGTGCAGCGGTCGTGATGCGCTCGGCACCGGGCTGCTCCAGCATGGTCGCCAGCGCGCGCAGGATCTGCACCCGGCGCTCACCCGGCTTGGGCCGCTTGCGCACCGCAGGGGCCACTGCGCTATTCACGGCAGTTGTTGCAAGCAGGGGGGAATTGGATTCGACGTCAGACATGGTGCGCTAGGGAAATTGTCGTTTCATTCTCGCATAGCCCCACCTAGGGTTTTCGCGGGGGCAGCGCGCCACAGTGGTACTGCGCAGTTGCATCAATGGGAACGAATCATCGTTCCAAAAGCCTGGTCCGTCAGGATCTCCAGCAACAGCACGTGCGGCACCCGCCCGTCGATGATGTGCACCGAATTGACGCCGCTCTTGGCGGCATCGAGTGCGCCACTGATCTTGGGCAGCATGCCGCCGCTGATGGTCCCGTCGGCAAACAGTTCGTCAATCTGGCGCGCACTCAGATTGGTCAGCAAATTGCCTGCCTTGTCGAGCACGCCGCTGATGTTGGTCAGCATCATCAGCTTTTCGGCTTTCAATACCGTCGCCAGTTTGGCCGCGACCACGTCGGCGTTGATGTTGTAGCTCTCGTTGTTTTCCCCAAATCCGATCGGGCTGATAACCGGGATGAAGGCGTCGTCCTGCAGCGCCTTGACGACGCTCGGGTCGATGCTCACGATGTCGCCGACCTGGCCCACGTCGTGTTCCTTGCTCGGGTCGTTGTTGTCGAGCATTTTGAGTTTTTGCGCCCGAATCATGCCGCCATCACGCCCGGTCAGGCCAACCGCCTTGCCGCCGGCCTGGTTGATCAGGCCCACAATATCCTGCTGCACTTCGCCGGCCAGCACCCACTCAACGACTTCCATGGTTTCGGCGTCGGTGACGCGCATGCCCTGGATGAACTCGCCCTTTTTGCCCAGGCGTTTGAGTGCGGTTTCTATTTGCGGTCCGCCGCCGTGCACCACCACCGGGTTGATGCCAACCAGTTTGAGCAGCACCACGTCTTCGGCGAAATCGGCCTGCAGCGCCGGATCGGTCATCGCATTGCCACCGAACTTGATGACCATGGTCTTGCCATGAAACTTGCGTATATAGGGCAGCGCCTGCGCCAGAATCTCCGCTTTTTCACGCGGGGCAATATTGCTAACGTCGGTCATGCGATATGGCGCCAGACGTTACAGTTAACTCTTGATGCTGAATTCTTCTTTGCTGCGCCCCTGCGCCAGCAGCGCCGCCAGCCAGCGCGGCGTCAAACCCCGGCCGCTCCAGCTTTCGCCGTTCGGACCCCGGTATTTGGCCGCCACCACGGCAACCGGCTTGGCGCTCTTCGTCGGGCGCTTGGCGCTAGCGGTCTTGCCAGCCGCGCCGGCCTTTGCTTTAGCCTTTGCGCCGCGCGACCGGGACGGCTGCAAATCCTTCAAAGTGATGCCAAAGGCATTCATTTTGGCCAGGATCTCCTGCACCGTTTTGTCAAATTCGCGGGACTTGATTTCACCGGCCTGTTTTTGCAGTTTCTCAATCTGGTTTTGAATATCGATCAAATTACTCATACAGGACCCCTTCGTTAATGAAATGAATATTTCCAAAACCGTCTGGACAGGACCGACCCGGTTCGTTATCTTTGAATATCGCCATATTATCTCATTTGCCGGGTTTTCGAAATCATTTTTGACCCGAAATTAATGACAGACCGGCACGTCGGAGAAATGACGCAAGAGATGCTCTGCATAACTCGCGCCGCGCGCGCCGGAAAACTCAGCAGATCGGCTGGTGACGCTCGGTCAGCATGCGCACAAGGTACTGCCCGTAGCCGTTCTTGCTCAACGGCGCGGCCAGCTTTTGCAACTGTGCGTCGTCAATAAAGCCGTTGCGCCAGGCGATTTCTTCGACGCACGCAACTTTCAGACCCTGGCGCCGCTCCAGTGTCGCAATGAACTGGCTGGCCTCCAGCAAGCTGTCGTGGGTTCCGGTGTCGAGCCAGGCATAACCGCGCTGCATGATCTGCACGTTGAGCCGGCCCTGCTCCAGGTACGCCTGATTGACCGTCGTGATTTCCAGTTCGCCGCGCTGGCTGGGTTGGACCGCCCTGGCAATGTCGACCACATCGCCGTCATAGAAATACAGACCGGTCACCGCGTAGTTGCTTTGCGGCTTGAGCGGCTTCTCTTCGATGCTGCTGGCCCGGCCTTGCGCGTCAAAGGCCACCACACCGTAGCGTTGCGGGTCCTGTACGTGATAGGCAAACACGGTCGCGCCATCGGTCTTTGCATCGGCGCCGGCCAGCAACTGGACAAAGTCGTGGCCGTAGAAAATGTTGTCGCCCAGTACCAGTGCGCTGGGCGCGTTGCCAAGGAATTTGTCGCCAATGATGAAGGCCTGCGCCAGCCCGTCCGGACTGGGTTGCACCGCATACTGCAGATTCAGCCCCCACTGCGAACCGTCACCCAGCAACTGCTGGAAGCGCGGCGTATCCTGCGGCGTGCTGATGACCAGAATATCGCGCATGCCGGCCAGCATCAGCGTGCTCAAGGGGTAATAGATCATCGGCTTGTCGTACACCGGCAGCAATTGCTTGCTGATGGCCAGCGTGGCGGGGTGAAGCCGCGTGCCCGAACCTCCGGCGAGGATGATGCCTTTGCGTGTTGTCATGTCAGTGTCGATAGCCGCTGTCGGGCGTTCATTCAGGTGCGG
>JANNUE010000440.1:0-23074 GCA_031394895.1 Betaproteobacteria bacterium | reverse complement strand
TGAATCAATACGGTGCTCATCGTGGGTCTCCTAATCAGTCTTTCGTAGGTCGGGTTAGCCGCAGGCGTAACCCGACAAGTACCGCAATCATGTCGGGTTACGCCCTGCGGGCTAACCCGACCTACGGTCTGTTCCGCAAGGTTTTAAGTTCGCTTGGCGGTAATGAAGTAATAGGTACCGGCGACTGCCAGGCTGAAGAACCAGCCAAAGTCAAACAGGCTGACCAGGCTGGCGTTCACCGAAGCTTTGTCCAGCACGCCGGACACCACCAGATAGCCGGGCAGGCAGGGCAACACGCCGAGCGCAAAGGCAATTAGCGCCTGGATGTTCCAGCCGCCGGTGTATTCGTAGGCGCCGCCGCGAGCATACAGATCGTCCACCTTGAGTTCACCCTTGCGCACCAGGTAGTAGTCCACCATCAAAATGCCGGCCACTGCGCCGAGCAGAGTGCCGTAACCGCCGAGCCAGGTAAACAGATAACCGCCGGAGGTGGCCAGCAGCTTCCAGGGCATGAACAACAGACCAATCACGGCGGCGATCAAACCACCGGTGCGAAAGCTGATCTTGTCCGGTGCCAGGTTGGAGAAATCATAAGACGGCGACACCAGATTGGCCGCCACATTGGTGGTCAGATTCGCCAGCAGAATGACGATCAGGCCAAGCGCCGATGCGACGGTGCCCATTTGCGTCAGCAAGCCATCGGGGAACAGTTGTGCCTTGCCATACAGAATTTGCGAAACCGAGAAGCCGATGATGCCGACCATTGAAAACAAGGCCATCGGAATCGGCAGGCCGATCGCTTGTCCAACCACTTGATCGCGGTTGCTCCTGGCAAAGCGCGTGAAGTCAGGGATATTGAGCGCCAGCGTGGCCCAGAAGCCAACCAGACCGGTCAATGCGGCCCAGGTCTTGGGTCCGCCTTCGATCACCTTGGCCGGCAGTTCCAGCAACTTGCCCGACGGCACAGCCATGAAGGCCCAGACGACCAATGCGATGGAAGCCAGAATCATCAGCGGCGCTGCAATCACTTCGAGCTTGCGAATCGATTCGATGCCATTCCAGATGAAGTAGATGTGCAACGCCCAAAATGCGTAGAAACAGACCAACTGCGAGGTACTGATGAATTCGCCCGGTGCCGGTCCGGCCAGTCCCATGCCCATCACGTTGAGAAATCCGTGCAAGGCGAGGGCGCCAAAATAGGTGTTGATGGCAAACCAGCCGCAGGCCACAAGCCCGCGCATCACGGCCGGCAGATTGGCGCCCAGCACGCCGAACGAGGCGCGCGCCAGCACCGGAAACGGAATGCCGTACCGGCTGCCGGCGCGACCCAGCAGCAGCATCGGCACCAGCACGATGCAGTTCGCCAGAAACACCAGCAAAATGGCCATTTGCCAGGTGAAGCCCTGATCGAGCATGCTGCTGGCCATGGTGTAGGTCGGAACGCACACCACCATGCCGACCCACAACGCTGCGTAGTCGCTCGCCTTCCAGTGGCGCTGGGCGTCCGTGGTCGGACGCAAGTCCTCGTTTATCAGGGGGTTGTCATTGGCTAAAGAACTCATGCCTGTCTCCAGTTGGTTGTTGTCAAAAAACTTCCATGGCTTGGCGACAGTCCCTGCGCCAAACCTCGTCACTCGGTTAGTTGTTGTTTCAATTTATTGGCCTTGCGCATGTTACGCCAAAGTTGGCGCCTTTTTGCTCATTGGATTGTTCGAGTGCGTGGTCCAGTCTGCATGTTCGGCGCTGACGGTCTTGCCGGTACGCAAGTCCACCTCGCCGGGCTTAAGGTCGCGCAAGATGATGCACTCCGGCACCGGGCAGATCGTGACGCATAGGTTACAGCCGACGCATTCGGCTTCGTTCACCTCGAAGTGGCGTTTGCCATCTTTGGTTTGGCTGATGGCCTGATGCGAAGTGTCTTCGCAGGCAATGTGGCAGCGTCCGCACTGGATGCAGGTGCTCTGGTTGATGACCGCCTTGCTGATGTGATTGAGGTTGAGGTAGCGCCATTCGGACACGCTGGGCAGCGCCCGGCCAACAATTTCGCCGACGCTTTGCAAACCCATGTCGTCCATGTAGTTGGACAGTCCGTCGGTCATTTCTTGCACGATCTTGAAGCCGTACACCATGGCGGCCGTGCACACCTGCACCGAGCCGGCGCCCAGCGCAATGAAGTCCAGCGCGTCGCGCCAGTTGCCAATGCCGCCAATGCCCGAAATCGGCAGGCCGGCAGTTTGCGCGTCGCGCGCAATCTCGGCCACCATATTGAGTGCAATCGGCTTCACCGCCGGGCCGCAGTAACCACCGTGCGAGCCGTGCCCACCGGTGGACGGCGACATGGTGAGCGTGGCCGGATCGACGCCAATGATCGAGTTGATCGTGTTGATCAGAGACACCGCATCGGCGCCGCCACGTTTGGCCGCGCGCGCCGGTTGCCGGATGTCGGAGATGTTGGGTGTCAGCTTGACGATCACCGGCAATTTGGAATACTGCTTGCACCAGGCTGTCACCATCTCGATGTACTCGGGCACCTGGCCGACCGCCGCACCCATGCCGCGCTCGCTCATGCCGTGCGGGCAGCCAAAGTTGAGCTCGACGCCGTCGGCGCCGGTGTCGGCCACGCGCGCCAGGATGGTCTTCCAGGAGGCCTCTTCGCACGGCACCATCAGCGACACCACCAGCGCCCGGTCCGGCCAGTCGCGTTTGACCTCGCGGATCTCGCGCAGGTTGACCTCCAGGTCGCGGTCGGTGATCAGCTCAATGTTGTTGAAGCCGATCATGTGCCGGTCCGGCGTCAGCAGCGCGCCGTAGCGTGGCCCGTTGACGTTGACGATCGCCGGGCCGGCTTCGCCCAGCGTCTTCCAGACCACCCCGCCCCAACCGGCTTCAAACGCCCGGTTCACGTTGTAGGCCTTGTCGGTTGGTGGCGCCGACGCCAGCCAGAACGGATTCGGGCTTTGAATGCCGGCAAAGTTGATTGCTAAATTGGCCATGATCTACCTTCCTGTCTAAAAGTCATTCCCCGTCATTGCGAGGAGGCGCAGCCGACGTGGCAATCCATGCACCCGGAAGTCCTGATTGCCGCGCTGCTGTCATTGCGAGGAGCGAAAGTGACGTGGCAATCGCAATGACAAACCCTTTGCCGTCATCGCGAGGCCGCAGGCCGTGGCGATCCATGGACTGCCGCGTCGCGAATGCTCCTCGCAGAGACGAAAATATTGCGTTTGACATGCAGTTCATGCAAAGGAGTGCAGCGCTCAGGTGCCGTTCAGCGCCGCGTGAATGGCGTCGGCCGACTGCTTGCCGTTGGCCACCGCCTGCACCGTCAGATCCAGCCCGCCAACGCGGCAGTCGCCGCCGGCCCATACACCGGGCAGACTGGTCGCTCCGTCGTCCAGCGTTGCGATGCGCCCGCCCTCGAGCGCTACGCCGGCTTGGGCCAGCAGCGCGCCAAGCATCTGCTGGCCAATCGCCTTGAACACCTGGTCGGCTTCGATCTCTTCAAATTCGCCGCTGCCGCTCAAGCGGCCATCGACCAGCGCCTGACGCTCGAAGCGCACGCCACACGCGTGGCCGCTGCTGCCCAGTATTTCCACGGGTGCCAGCCAATGACGAATCGTCACGCCCTTGGTTTGCGCCCAGTCCTGTTCGGCTTGCGATGCCGGCATGGCCTCAGGCCCGCGCCGGTACACCAGCTGCACCACCTGGGCGCCCAGCAGTTTTGATTGCACCGCCGCGTCGATCGCCGTCATGCCGCCGCCGATGACGACGACGCGGCGCCCGATTGGCAGCGTCGCCAGGTCGCCGGCCTGGCGCAAGGTGGCAATAAAGTCCACCGCGTCCTGCACGCCGTCCAGCGTCTCGCCGGCAAGGCCCAGCTTCGGCGTTCCGGCCAGTCCCAGACCCAGGAAAACGGCGTCATGGTCGCGCCGCAAGGCATCGAGCTGTGCCGTACTCTCGAGCTTCCAGTCGTTGCGAACCTCAATGCCGCCAATCGACAACAGCCAGGCCAGCTCATGCTGCGCGAAGCCCTCGGGCGTCTTGTAGGCGGCGAGCCCGTATTCGTTCAGCCCACCGGCCTTGGGTCGTGCATCGAACAGCACGATCTGATGCCCGAGCCGCGCCAGCGTGTGGGCGCAGGCCAGCCCGGCCGGCCCTGCGCCGACTACCGCAATGCGCTTGCCGCTAGGCGCGGCGCGCGTGAACAGCGCGCCGGCCGGTTGCGCCAGCACGGCATCGACCGCATGGCGCTGCAGCCGGCCAATCGCCACCGGCTTGCCCTCTTGCGTGTTGCGCACGCAGACCTGCTCGCACAACACCTCGGTCGGGCAGACCCTGGCGCACATGCCGCCGAGCGGGTTCGGCTCCAGAATGGCGCGCGCCGCGCCGCGCAGATTGCCGTCGGCGATGCGCCGGATGAAGGAAGGCACGTCGATGTGCGTCGGGCAGGCGGTGGCGCACGGTGCGTCAAAGCAGTACAGGCAGCGCTCGGCTTCCAGCACCGCCTGGCCCGGCGTCATGCGCGGGTTGATGTCGGAGAAGCGCCGGGCGTATTCCTCGACACTCAGGCGGCCAGGGCGAACATCGGGTGAATTTGAGACAGACACGCGGGCAACTCCTTGAGTGGCGGGTAGCAAATTAAAGTTGACCGTTTAGTCAACTTCTAGCGCCGGATACTACCAACACAGCCACCCCGATGCAACTAGGGGTTTGCCCGAAGCAGTAGCGGCGCCGGCGCCAGCCAGAAAATTCTTTCCGCTAACATGCTGGTGTGCTGTTGTTGCAGCCCTGCAATGTTTTGCGTCATTCACACGGAGATGCCCATGAGCGCCGCCCCTTCTTCCACCCCCGTTGCCTACCAAGCGCTGGATGCCTGTCATGAACAGATCCGCCTGCATTTGGCGCACCTGGCCGCGCTGGCGCAGCAAATCGCGGCGACCGACATTGACGACGTGGCGCGGCAACAGGCCGGTGCCATTGAAGCCTTCTTTTCCAGCACCTCACGCCAGCATCACGCGCAGGAAGAAAAAGACGTGTTCCCGCTGCTGCTGGCCAGCAGCGACCTGGAACTCGTCACCCTGGTGCGAAGCCTGCAGCAGGATCACGGCTGGCTGGAAGAAAACTGGCTTGAACTCGGTCCGCAACTGCGTGCCATGGCTTCGGGTAACGGCTGGTTTGACGAGGCCGAATTCCAGCACGGCGTGGAAGTTTTCATGGCGCTGTATCTGGGTCATATCGAGGCCGAAGAAACCCGCATTTACCCCGAGTGCCGCGCCCGCCTCGCGCAGTCGGCGGCGAACCGGGGGGCGCGCGCGCCGCGCTGATCCGGGGTGCTCCCGCCAGCCGCCAAACCTTCCGGCCCCGGGTTATGAATCTGGCCCACTTGCTGCTGCGCCAAGCGCGCCAGCAACCTGACGCCAACGCCATCTACCATGGCACTGCGGTGCACGCCACCTATGGGCAATGGGCGCAGCGCAGTGCCGCACTGGCCGAGCGTTTGATCGAGTCGGGTCTGCAACCAGGCGAGCGGGTGGTGCTGTTTATGCGCAACCACCCGCGCTACCTCGAGGTCTTGTTCGCCGCGTGGTGGGCCGGTCTGGCGGTGGTGCCGGTGAATGCCAAACTGCATGCGCGCGAAGTCGAATGGATCATCGACAACGCGCAGGCGCGCTGGGCCTTTGTCACGGCGGACGTCGCGCCGACCATGCTGGCCGGCTTGCAGCGCCAGATCGATGTGGAAAGCGCCGAAGCCGACGCGTTGCTGGCGCCGTTCGCCGATGTGTTCGCGACACCCGTCGTCGAGCGCGCACCCGACTCACTGGCCTGGCTGTTCTACACCAGCGGCACGACCGGACGTCCGAAAGGCGTGATGATTACGCAGCGCAATCTGATGGCGATGGGGTTGACCTATTTCGTCGACGTCGATGCCGTGGCGCAGCGGGACGCCATCGTCTATGCCGCGCCGATGTCGCACGGCGCCGGTCTGTACGCGATTCCGCACCTGATGGCCGGCGCGCGCCATGTGGTGCCGACATCCGGCGGCGTCGATCCGGCCGAGCTGTTTGCACTCGGTCGCGCGCTCGGCCCGCTGTCCACCTTTGCCGCGCCGACCATCGTCAAGCGCCTCGTAGATTACTGTGAAGAGGCCGGCCTGACGCCGGCTGATGCCGCAGGGTCGTTCAAGACGATTGTCTATGGCGGGGCTCCGATGTACGTGGCCGACATCGTGCGCGCGCTGCGCCTGATGGGGCCGCGCTTTGTGCAGATCTACGGCCAGGGCGAGACGCCGATGGTCGCCAGCGCGCTGTCGCGCCAGCACCTGTCAGACAGCCAGCACCCGCGCTATCTGGAGCGCATCGCCTCGGTCGGCGTCGCGCAGACTCCCGTGCAACTGCGCATTGCCGATGCGCACGGCGCGCCGCTGCCCACAGGCGCGGTTGGCGAAGTGCTGGTCAAGGGCGACAGCGTCATGGCCGGCTACTGGCGCGATCCGCCCGCCAGCGCCGCCGCGCTGCGGAGCGGCTGGCTCTACACCGGCGATGTAGGCAGCCTCGACGCCGATGGCTTTCTGACGCTGAAGGACCGCTCCAAAGACCTGATCATCAGCGGCGGCTCCAACATCTACCCGCGCGAAGTCGAGGAGCTTTTGCTGACATCACCTGGCGTGGCCGAGGTCGCGGTGGTCGGCGCGCCCGATGCCGAGTGGGGTGAAGTGGTGGTCGCCTTCGTCGTCGCACAACCTGGTGCCAGTCTGACCGAACAGCAACTGGATCAGCACTGCCTGGCGCAGATGGCACGCTTCAAACGCCCCAAACGCTATCTGTTTGTCGCCGAGTTGCCGAAGAACAATTACGGAAAAGTGCTCAAGACCGAGCTGCGCAAACGTCTGGCCGAGCCGGCAACCGGCTAATACGGTTTGGCGTTCATGAATTCAGAGATGTGGCGCTGGGTGGCCGGAGCACTGCGGCAGTAACCCCGAGCACTCCGCTGCCATCCGCAGCACTCCGGTTGTGCCCCGGATCTATCTGTTGTAACCCGGAGCACTCCGGCGCGGCACTCAGTTCCGCAAATGTCCCCCGCCTTCGGCTCCTCCTTTATTTGGCAAAACCCCAAGTCCACGCTGCACTGAGCGCCGCACCGAAGTGCTCCTGCAAGCGTGTCGGCGTGCCACAGCCGTCCCACCAGTTCTTGCCTTTTGCAGGCGCCCTGGCATCAGACCTGCACGCTGTCCGGCAGTGACGCGCTCAGGCGCTGCCTGCAAACGCGCCTTCGTGCGCATAAGCCAGCCAGTTTTCCACGTAGGCGGCCACCGGACGATCGACCAGCAGCAGCAATCGATCGGCTTGCAGGCGCAGCAGGAAGACCGCAGCGTCCATCATGCGGCAGCGCGCCGCGCGCCCGGCCTGGCGCGGGATCGAAGACGCATCGACCAGATGGGCCAGCCATTCGTCGATTTGCGCGCCCTGCAATTCAAACACGGCCAACGCCTGCGACAGATCGACCGCCACGGCCGACTCGCTGCGCCCCGGCGCGAGCGCCTGCAGCAAAGTCGGCAGCAGCGTACTTTCAAAGCCCAAGGCAATCGTCTCGCGCGGACTGCGCCAGGCCAGCCAGGGCCCGGAGCCGGCCAGTTCGCCGGGCGCCTCGCACCACGGCAAACCCTGGGCCTGCGCCGCAGCGCGGGCGCTGGTGTCGCCTTCGAGGTGACGCAGCGTGATGACGGTCAAACCGCTCAAACGCCGAAAGCCGGGCAAAGCGTCCCGGACCGGTAGTGACTCAACCATGCAGACGCTCCCCAGCCGGATCAAAAAATGGCAGCTGCACCACCTCGACTTCAATCATGGTGCCCAGACTCCAGGCCTGCAGCCGCTCGCCGATGCGCTGTGAGCCGCGCTGCAGCAAGGCCATCGCCACCGGTTGCTCCAGTGCCGGGCTAAAGGCGCTGCTGGTGACAAAGCCCTGCGCCGTGGCCGGTGGCGCCGTTGTTGACAGGTGCGCACCGACCGGCAGCCGGGTGCGCCGGTCCAGCGGTTGCAGGCCGACCAGTTGCATGCGCTGGGCGTCCTGGCCGGCCGGGCGGCTCAGGCTGCGCCGCCCGACGAAGTTGGCCTTCTTCTTGTCCACGGCGCGCGCCAGTCCGACATCCTGCGGCAGCGTCGTGCCGTCGGTGTCGGCGCCGACGTGCAAATAGCCCTTTTCCAGCCGCATGATCATCAACGCCTCGATGCCGTAACAACACACGTCGAGCTCCTGCCCTGCGTCCCACAGGCGTTGCAGCATGGCCTGGGTTTGCGACGGCGGCAAATTGATTTCGTAGCCCAATTCGCCGCTGAAGCTGGCGCGCAGCACGCGCAGTGTCTGCCCTTCAAACAGCACTTCGCGCATGGTCATGTGCTTCATCCGGGTTGGCCCCAGCGCGGGGTCCATGCCGATGCGCTCGAGCAGCGTCCAGGCGGTCGGGCCGGTGATCGTGACGTTGCCCCATTGGGAGGTGATCGGCACGACCAGCACACGGTGCTTCACGTATTCGCACTGCAGCCACTCCTCAAATCCCAGCGCCACGCGCTCGGCGCCGCCCGACGTGGTGTTGACCCAGAAATGCTGCGGACCCAGGCGCGCCACGATTCCATCGTCCATGACGACGCCGTTCTCATTGAGCAAGGCGCCGTAGCGCGCGCCGCCGACCGGCAGCGTGGACATGGTGCCAACGTACATCAGGTCCAGAAAGTCAGCCGCGTCGGGTCCGTAGATCTCAATCTTGCCCAGCGGCGAGCCTTCGAACAAACCGACGTTTTGGCGCACATGCTTGGCCTCGCGTTCGGCCGCCTGCAGCAGGGTTTCACCCGGTTGCGGATAGGCAGCGGGGCGTTCCCAGCCACCAAACTCCTCGAACAGCGCACCGCGCGCCACATGCCAGTCGCGAGCGTTGAGGGTTTTGAGCGGCCGGTAGCGCGCGCCGGCGCGCCCGCCGACCATTGCATTGAGCGTGACCGGCTTGTACGGTGGCCGGAATTTGGTGGTGCCGACCTGCTCCGGGCGGCGCTCGCTGGCCGCGCCCATCACGACCAGCCCATTGACGTTGCTGGTCTTGCCCTGATCGGTGGCCATGCCCAGCGCGGTGTAGCGCTTGAGATGCTCGACCGAGCGGTAGTTCTCGCGCGCCGCCAGTTCCACGTCGCCGGCGGTCACGTCGTTTTGCAAATCGACAAAGATCTTGCCCGGTCGGCCCTTGAGCGTGGCCAGCGCGGCCGCAGTTGGCCGGTTGTCGGCGCTGACCTGCCCGGCGCCGCCAGCCGGTGCCTCGGGACTGGCGGCGCCGCGTGCCGTGCGACCAACCTGATCGGCGTGATCGAGCGCCTGTTCCAGCTCGAACACGCCCGCCGCTGCGCCCACCACCGCCACACCAGCGAGCTGCCGGCTGGGCACAAACATCGAAGACTCATCAACCCAGCGCAGCGCGCCGCCGGCCTGCGAGTAAAGATTGACGTTGGGCGTGAAACCACCGGCACTGGCCACCAGGTCGGCGGCTATGCTGCGCGCGCCCTGGCCGTCGAGCCCGGCAACGCGCACGCCCTGCACGGCGCTGTTGCCGTCCACACCGACCAACACGCTGGCATAGTGCACTTCAACGCCGCTCAGTGCTGTTGCAGCCACATCCCGGCGGGCGCGTCGCTCCACGATAGCGGCAACTTCGATGCCGGCGCCCTGCAATGATCTGGCCACGCCGTAGGCGCTGTCGCAGGCGGCGGCGATGACGACGCGCCGCCCGCAGGCCACGCCGTAATGGCTGGCGTACTTTTCCACCGAACCGGCCAGCATCACGCCGGGCACGTCGTTGTTCGGGAACAGCATCGGGCGCTCAAAGCAGCCGGTGGCCAGAATGATCTGGCTGGCACGGATCTTCCACAGCCGCTCGCGCACCGGTCCGGCTGGCTGCTGCGATTCAAGACTTTCGATGGCGCTGACCAGTTGGTGGTCGTAGCAGGCCACGGCGGTGGTGCGCGTCTGCACGGTCACGCCAGCACCGGCCAGCTCCGAGCGCAGTTGCGCAACGCGCTCTGCGGCGCCCAGGCCACTTTGCAGCGTTTGCGTTGCCAGCCAGCCGCCGCTGTGCACTTCGGACTCCAGCAGCAGCACCTGGCGGCCGGCGCGCGCCGCCGACAGCGCGGCCTGCATGCCCGCAGCACCGGCGCCGACCACCAGCACATCGACCTGCACCGACAGCTCGTCGTAGCGCTGCGGATCCGGACCATCGGCGGCAACGCTGCCCGACGCCAGCTGGCGGATCGTCGGCTCGAACAGCTTCCAGTTCGGCCACATGAAAGTCTTGTAGTAAAAGCCGACCGGCATGAAGCGCGCCAGTGCCGCAATCGACGCGCCCAGATCGAACTCAAGGCTGGGCCAGCAGTTGCCGCTGTTGACAATTAGGGCGTCGCGCGCCGCGCAGTCGGTCAGCCGCGTGTTCGGTGTGCGCTGGTGGCCGAGACCGATGTCGGCGATGGCGTTGGGCTCTTCCACGCCGCACGAAAACACGCCGCGCGGTCGGTGCAGCTTGTAGCTGCGGCTGACCACGCTGGTGCCCTGCGCCAGCAAGGCCGAGGCCAGCGTGTCGCCGGCAAAGGCGGCGACAGGCTCGCCATTGAATTGGAAACTGAGCGGCTGAGTGCGCTCCAGCCAGGCGCCGTGCGGTGCCGGCAAACGATAGCCGCTCACGTTGATTTCTCCTGGGCAGATCGGGGCATCGGATCGGTGATGCCATAGACCGCTTTCACTTCGTGGCTGACGGTGTCGCGCAACAGGTTGAACCACATTCCGCAACCAAAGGTGTGGCGCCAGCGCTCGGCATGATCGCCGCACGGGTTGTCGCGAAAGAACAGGTATTCGCCCCAGGTGGCGTCGCTGCAGTCGAGCGGCGGGCGCTGGATGGCGGTGCTGCCACCGCAGTGGAATTCGTTCTCGGGCCGCTCGCCGCACCAGGGGCAGGGAAGTTGCATCATGGTTTGAATCTCAGTGTGCGATGCCGGCTGCGCCTGCTTCGTCGATCAATCGACCGGTATGAAAGCGCGCCAGCTGAAACGGCTCAGCCAGTTCATGGTTGCGCCCGGTCGCCAGCAGATGCGCCAGTGTCCAGCCGCCGACCGGAATCGACTTGAAGCCGCCAGTCCCCCAGCCGCAGTTGATGAACAGGCCCGGCACCGGCGTGGCGCCGATGATTGGGCTCGAGTCATGCACCACATCGACCGTGCCGGACCACTGGCGCATCAGGCGCAACCGCCCCAGGCTGGGCAGCATCTCCAGTGTGGCAGCCAGCACCTGCTGGCTGATGGCAAAACTGCCGCGCTGCGCGTACGACGCAAAGTGGTCGAGCGCGCCGCCAAACACCACTTCGCCCTTGTCCGACTGGCTCCAGTAGGCGCCGACCGCCGGCGACAGCGTCACCGTGTTGAGTACCGGCTTGACCGGCTCGGACACCATCGCCTGCAGCGCATAGCTGGTCACCGGCAGCCGAAAACCCGCCAACGCCGCCAGTCGGCTGCTATTGCCAGCCACCGCAGCAGCGACCTTGTCGGCGCGGATTTCACCGCGACTGGTCTGCACGCCGACCACGCGCTCGCCCTGTTTGATGAAACCGGTGACGTCGCAATTCTGGATGATGTCAACGCCCAGCCTGGAGGCGGCGCGGGCATAACCCCAGGCCACTGCGTCATGGCGCGCCGAGCCGGCGCGGCCCTGGAAGAAGCCGCCCAGAATAGGAAAGCGCGCGTCGGCGCCGAAGTTCAGACGCGGCTCGATCGCCTGCACCTGAGCCGCGTCGAGCATGTCGGCGTCGATGCCGTTGAAGCGCATCGCGTTGGCCCAGCGCGTCTGCGAATCCAGGTCATGCCTGGAGTGCGCCAGCGTGATGATGCCGCGCTGACTGAACATGATGTTGAAGTTCAGCTCCTGCGACAGGTTCTCGTACAACTTGACCGAGAAGTCGTACAGGCGCGCGCTCTCGGGGTACAGGTAGTTGGAGCGCACAATCGTCGTGTTGCGCCCGGTGTTGCCGCCGCCAATCCAGCCCTGCTCGAGCACCGCCACGTTCGTGATGCCGTGGTTTTTGGCCAGGTAGTAGGCGCTGGCCAGACCGTGGCCGCCGCCGCCGATGATGATCATGTCGTAGCGCGGTTTCGGTTCGGCATCACGCCAGGCCGGCGCCCAGTCGGTATGGCCGCGACGCGAGGCGGCAAGCAAATTCCAGGCGGAGTAGTGGTTACGCACGATGGGTGATGGTCGGGTGGGTTGGTGTGACTGTTTTGGCTTGAGGATGCGCTCAGGCGTTATGGCTCGCAGCCCTTGCCGGCTTCCAGGCGCGCGCTCTTGCCAGGTGCGCTTCGCCGCACAGAATCTGCAAGTAGGTCTGCGCCCGGCGCAAGCGCAACGCGTGGCTCTCCTGCACGCCGATCGCGTAATAGCCGATCTGATGGAAATACAACACCCGGGCCCGCACTGCGGCCTCTTGCGCATCACAGCCGAGCGCCAGAAATATCTTGGTCAGGGTCCGTATCCGCCGCGCATCCGAGCGCGCCACCGCCCGCGCCACGTCCGCGTCGGCATGCGACCAACTGCGCACCGCCCAGTCAAAGGCTGAGTCGTAGCCCTTTTCGTTGATCACACGATCGAACAGCTCATCGAGCGCGCGCAGCGCGCTGGCCGGGTCGCGCGGCAGCGCAGTCTCGGGCACGAAGACCACGGTCGTTTGCCATTCGGCCAGCAGTCGCTCCAGCAGATCGTCGCGGCCGCTGAAGTGGTGATAGAAGCCGCCGCGCGAAACTTTCAACTGCTTGGCCAACTGATCGACCTTGACCGCCGCAATGCCCTGGGTGATCAAGGTGCGCCTGGCTGTCTCAAGCCAGGTCTGGGCAGGTATCTTGGGAATTAGATTGGCCATCGGGATGTTGCGCAGTTGTTCTATGGGGAAGCAAGCAGGTTGGATTGTCGGACCGGTTCCAGCGCGGGCATTGAGGGTAATTCCCCGGTTGACGCCGTAGCGGATTTACGTTTGAATAATACACCACTGTCTGTTTTCGCGCCACACCGGCTGGCGCTGGCAGTCACAGGGTAGAGTCAGGCTGATGTGCGCTTAATGGGGACGCATGTTGGAGCGAATTGTTTTCCCCTTACTTCGATGGAGATAGACAACATGAAGATGATTCCCCGTTCATTCAAACGCACCGCCTGGATTGCGGGTCTGGGCCTGGGCTTTGCGCTATCTGGCACGAGCGCGGTAGCCCAAAAAGTGGTGTACATGGGCGTCGCGGCGCCGCTGACCGGCCCGGTTGCCTCCTATGGCAAGGACCACGAATACGGCGTGCGGCTGGCGGTTGACGATGCCAACAAGGCCGGGCTGAAGATCGGCGGCGAAGCGGTGCGCATCGAACTGGTGGTCGAAGACGATGCGGCCGATCCGAAGCAGGCGGTCAGCGTCGCAACCCGGCTGGTTGACAAGAAGGTGATGGGTGTGGTCGGCCATCTGACATCGGGCGGCACCATCCCGGGCTCCAAGGTTTACAACGCCGCCGGCATCGCGCAGGTGGCGCCGGCCGCCACCAACCCGACCTACACCCGGCAAGGCTACAAGACTGCGTTTCGCGTGATTGGCGACGACCTGCAGGTGGGCACGGCAACCGGCGACTACCTGGTGAAGAAACTGGGCTTCAAGAAAGTGGCCATCGTCGATGACCGCGGCGCCTTTGGACAAGGCCTGGCCGACGTGGTGGCAAAAGCCGTCGCCGCCGCCGGTGGCACGGTGGCAACGCGCGAGTTCACCAACACCACGGCGACCGACTTCAAGGCCATTCTGACCACCATCAAGGGGCTCAAGGTGGACGCCGTGTTTTACGGTGGCGTGAACGCGCAGGCCGGCCCGATGCGCCGCCAGATGCGCGAACTCGGCGTGACCGCGCCGCTGTTTGGCTCGTCCATTTCGGCCGACGAGTTTGTCAAGTTCGCAGGAGCGGAAGCGGCGGAAGGCTCGTACTCCTCCGACTCCGGCCAGGCGCTGGAAAAAATGCCCGGCGGCCCGGCGTTCCAGAAGAACTTCAAGGCCAAGTACGGCGAGGTCGTGATGTATGCGCCCTACGCCTACGACGCAACCAACGTGCTGATCAACGCCATGAAGGCTGCTAACTCGACCGACCCGGCCAAGATCGCCGCTGCGGTGAGCAAGGTCAACTTCACCGGCGTCACCGGCCCGATTGCGTTTGACGAGAAGGGCGATTTGCGCTCCGCCGCCGTGACCTTCTTCCAGGTCAAGAACGGCAAGTGGGTGCCGCTGGAAACCGTGGCGACCAAATAGGTTTGTGCGGCGACGCGGGGGCCTGGCACGCAAGTGCCGGGTCCTGCATATGGCCGGGTTGAACAGATAGTCTTTGCGGCTGGCGTAGAAGGCAATCGTCGCAGCACTTGCCGCGGCCTATGGGTCCCGGCGCTTACGCTCGTCATCGCGCAGGGTCGCCCCTCGGCAGTCCCTTATCGCGCGCAAAGCCGTCGCCTGCGACGATATCTTTATACTCGAGCCCCCACACCGAACAAGGCCCCTGCATGCTGGACAATCTGACGCCGCTTCTATTGCACTGGGCCATCACCGCCTTGTCATTGTGGGTGGCCAGCCACGTTTTTAACGGGCTCAAATTCGATACTACGGCGTCGTTGATCGTCTCGGCGTTGCTGCTCGGTTTTGCCAACGCCATCATCAAGCCGCTGCTCATTGTGCTCACGCTGCCGCTGACGCTGCTTACCTTTGGCCTGTTTGTGCTGGTGATCAATGCGCTGATGATGCAACTGGTGTCGTGGCTGGTGAAGGGCTTCAAGGTGTCCGGTTTCTGGACCGCGTTCTTTGCCAGCATCTTCATCTCGCTGTTCAGCATCGCGATCGGCGCCTTGGTCGATACCGGCAGTGCCGAAACGACGATCCAGATGCCGCACAGCGGGCGCTGGCTGTGAGCAGGCGTCAACCCTGATGAAAACACCACCACGGCTGAAAAGTCTGCTGGAAGAAGGCCTGATCGATACGGTCGTGCGCCAACTCATGAGCGGCAAGGAAGCCACCGTTTATGTGGTGCGCTGCGGCGACCAGACGCGCTGCGCCAAGATCTACAAGGACGCCACCCAGCGCAGTTTTCGCCAGGCGGTGGACTACACCGAAAACCGCAAGGTGAAGAACACGCGCCAGGCCCGCGCCATGGCCAAGGGCACGCGCTATGGCCGCCAGGCGACCGAAGCGGCCTGGCAAAGCGCCGAGGTTGACGCGCTGTACCGGCTGGCGGCGGCCGGCGTGCGCGTGCCGCAACCGTACAACTTTTGCGACGGCGTGCTGCTGATGGAACTGGTGACCGACGAGCACGGCGCTGCCGCGCCGCGCCTGAACGACGTGGCGTTCAGCCCCGAGCAGGCGCGCCAGCACCACGCCACGCTGCTCGCCGAGGTGGTTCGCATGCTGTGCGCCGGCGTGGTGCACGGCGACCTGTCGGAGTTCAATGTGCTGCTGGGCAGCAGCGACGGCCAGCCCTGCCCGGTGATTATCGATTTGCCGCAGGCGGTGGACGCCGCCGGCAACAACCACGCGCAGCGCATGCTGCTGCGCGATGTGGCCAACCTGCGCGACTTCTTTGGCGGTTTCGCGCCCGAGTTGCTGGCCACCCGCTACGGCGAAGAAATGTGGGACCTGTACCAGCGCGGCATGCTGCAGCTTGACAGCGTGCTGACTGGCCGTTTTGCCGTCAAGGCCGCGCCAGCCGATGTGGCCGCCGTGCTGCGCGAGATCAAGGACACCCAGGCCGAAGAAGCGGCGCGGCGGCTGCGGATGCAAACGCAGGCGCTGCGATAGGCAGCTCTGGCCCATACCACGTTCGACAAGGCTCCTGCGGGAGCCATCAGCGGCATTGGTTTATTCTTGGCTGCTACAGAGTTAGCTGCTCAATTGCAGAAACAGCAGGAGTGACCACATGAAACGCATCGGTCTGCGCTACCAAACGGAGCGTGTCGCCAATCACTACGACGTGATCGTGATCGGCTCCGGCATCGGCGGGCTGTGCTGCGCCGCGCTGCTGGCCAGACTCGGGCGCAAGGTCTGCGTGTTGGAGCAGCATTACACGGCCGGCGGCTTCACCCACTCGTACCAGCGCAAGGGCTTTGAGTGGGACGTCGGCGTGCACTACATCGGCGAAGTGCACAAGCCGCACAACACGCTGCGCCGCATCTTTGACGTCATCTCCGACGGGCAGCTCAAGTGGGCGCCAATGGACGCGGTGTACGACCGCATCATCATCGGCAACCGGGTCGTCGATCTGGTGGCCGGTCGCGACAACCTGGCGGTCTCGCTCAAAAGCCATTTTCCACAGGAGGCGCAGGCGATAGACGACTACCTGGCGCTGGTCGAGCGGGTTGCCAAGTCGGCGCAGAAGTTCTATGCCGGGCAGGCCATGCCACGGCTGGCCGGCAAGGCCTATCACGCGCTGCGTCCGCTGTTGGTGCCCAAGGAGTGTTTCCAAAGCGTGCGCGCGGTGCTGGAAGACCTGACGCAAAACCAGGATCTGATTGCGGTGCTGACCGGCCAGTGGGGCGACTACGGTCTGGTGCCCAAAGATGCGTCGTTCATGATGCACGCGTCGGTCGTCAAGCACTATTTCAACGGCGGCAACTATCCGGTCGGCGGCTCGTGGCGCATTGCGGACAGCATTGTTCCGGGGATACGCGCCGGCGGCGGCGAAGTCTTTACCCATGCCAGGGTGCAGCAGATCCTGGTCGAGAACGGGCGTGCCAGCGGCGTCATCATGGCCAACGGCGACACCTTGCGCAGCGACGCCGTGGTCAGCGCCGCTGGCGCGACGATCACGTTTGAGCAGTTGCTGCCCAAGGCCGAGCAAGAGCGCTTTGCTTACCCGAAAAAGCTGACCAAGGTGCGGCCGTCGGGCGCGCATCTGTGCCTGTATGCCGGCTTCAAGGGCAGCGCCGCCAGTCTGGGTTTGCCGCGCACCAATTTGTGGATCTATCCGTCGATCGATCACGAGGGCAATGTGGCCAGGTTTGCGGCTGATCTGGACGCGCCGTTTCCGATGCTCTACATCTCGTTCCCGTCGGCCAAAGACCCGGACTGGGACAGCCGCTACCCCGACAAAAGCACGGTCGAGGTGTTGACACTCGGTTCCTGGGACAGGTTCGAGCAATGGGCCGGCAGCCGCTGGCACAAGCGCGGCGCCGACTATGAGGAGCTGAAGGCGAAACTGCAACAGCGGTTGCTTGACGCGCTGTTCGAACAGATGCCGCAACTGCGCGAAGCGCTGGTGTTCGCCGAACTGTCAACGCCACTGAGCACCGCCTGGTTTGAGGGCAGTGAGCGCGGCGAGATTTATGGCCTCGACCATGATGTGCAGCGCTTCCGGCAGGACTGGCTGCACCCGATCACGCCGGTGAAGGGGCTTTATCTGACCGGGCAGGACGTGGTCTCGGCCGGCGTTGGCGGTGCCCTGATGGCCGGCTTTTTGACAACCAGCGCAATGCTCGGACGCGACGCGATGAAACTGATGCGCCTGGTCAAACAGTGGCAGCCCGCGCCAGAGGGATAATTGGCCGCAGATGAGGAATCAAGATGCCGATTTATGAATACGCCTGCCGCGACTGCGGCCACAAGTTCGAAGCGCTGGTGCGCTCCAACACCGTGCCCGAGTGCAGCGCCTGCCATTCGACTGAGCTGGAGAAACTGCTGTCGGTGTTCGCCACCACCGCCACGTCCGCCGCCCCGTCAGCGCCCAGCGCATGCGGTGGTTGCCCGCACGCGGGGAACTCGGGCGGCTGCGCGTCGATGCATTGAGGGGGCGGTGGCGCGTCATACGGAGTAGCGAGCTGCACTGAGCGCCGCACCGGAGTGCTACCTGCATTGGTGGTTTGCGGCGTGGCCGCCAACAGCTTGTAGGTCGGCTTAGCCCGAGGGGCGCAAGCCGACAATCAGCGCGATCATGTCGGATTACGCTGCGCTAATCCGACCTACGAACTGCACCAAGCGCCGCACCGGAGTGCTACCTGCATTGGTGGTTTGCGGCGTGGCCGCCAACAGCTTGTAGGTCGGCTTAGCCCGAAGGGCGTAAGCCGACAATCAGCGCGATCATGTCGGATTACGCTGCGCTAATCCGACCTACGAACTGCACTGAGCGTCGCACCGAATTGCTCCTGCATTGGTGGTTTGCTCTCAACGCCCCAACTGCAAAATCACCCACCCCTTGGCCAGCGCCCTGGCGCGCAACTGCGCGTCCGGGTTGACGGCCACCGGGTGTTGCACGGCTTTGAGCAGCGGCAGGTCGTTGATTGAGTCGCTGTAGGCGCTGCTGTCAAACTTCTTCAGCTTGTGGCCGATGGCATGCAGCCAGTCGTGCAGCCGCTCCACCTTGCCTTCGCGCATGTTCAGCGTGCCGCTGGTGGCGCCGTTGAAGCGCTCGCCTTGCATCTGCGGCTCGGTCGCAATCAGGTGTTCGATGCCCAGGTAGATCGCCGTCAGTTCGGTGATGAAGCGGTTGGTGGCGGTGGTCAGCACCACCAGGTCGCCGGCGTCCTGATGGCGGCGCACCAGATCCAGCGCGGCCTGGCCGATGCGAGGCACGATGGCGCTGATCAAAAACTCCTGGCGCAACGGTTCCCATTCGGCACGCGTGCGCCCGGCCAGTGTGCCGACGTAGAAGTTGGCAAACTCCTGCAGTCCCACGCTGCCGTCACGGTAGCGCGCCTGCATGTCGGCATTGCGCGGTGCAAAACTGTGGCGCTCGAACACACCCTGCGCAATCAGGAAGTCGCACCACAGCACGTCGCTGTCGCCGTCCAGCAAGGTGTGGTCCAGGTCAAAAAGCGTCAGTTTCATGTGGCTTTCAGTGCGCAAACCTCGGTGCGGTGGAAGATTTAAACGCACCTGGTTTCGTCATTGCGAGCGAAGCGTGGCAATCCAGACGTACGTGGATTGCCACGTCGCTGCGCTCCTCGCAATGACGACCTGATGGTATTTTGCAATTTCCAACATCTTTAAGGCTGGCGCAAATGCCAGGCTTTGGGCCGCGTGAAGGTCTGAATGCCGTAGCTGGACAGCGTCAACCCAATGCCCGAGTCGCCATAGCCGCTCCACGGTAAGCGCGGGCTGACGCGGTCGCAGCAGTTCCAATAGACGCTGCCGGCGTTGACCTGCGCCAGCAGCGCCTTGGCGCGCGCCTCGTCCGGGCTGTAAACACCGGCCGTCAGGCCGTAGCGCGTGTCGTTCATGAGTTGCAGCGCCTCGACGTCGCCAGACACTTTCTGGATGCCGATGATCGGGCCAAAGCTTTCTTCGCGCATCAGCTCCATGCTGTGGTTCACGTTCGTGAAAACCGTCGGCGCGTACCAGTTGCCGGGGCCGGGGAGGCGCATGCCGCCGTGCAGCAGCGTGGCGCCTTTGGCTTTTGCGTCGGCCACCTGGGCATCGAGCACGTCGAGCTGCGCGGCGCGCGTCATGGCGCCGATGTAGGTGTCATCCAACATCGGGTCGCCGACCTTGAAGCCGCGCACCGTATCGACAAACGCTGCAACAAAGGCGTCGTGAATCTTTTCGTGCACATAGATGCGCTCGACCGAGCAGCAGCTCTGGCCGGTGTTGTACATGGCGCCGTCGGCCAGCGACTCGGCCGCCGTTTGCGGATTGGCGTCGTCGCAGACGTAGGTCGGGTCCTTGCCGCCGAGTTCGAGTTGCAGCTTGACCAGCCGCGGCCCCAGTGCCTGCGCAATCTTCGCGCCGGTGCTGTGCGAGCCAGTGAAAAACAGGCCGTCAATTTTCTGCGCCAGCAGCGCGGCGCCAACCTCGCCGGCGCCGACAACGGCAATGAACACATCTTTGGGCACACCGGCGTCGTGCAGCAGTTGCGCCATTGCCAGCCCGGTCAGCGTGGCGTATTCGGACGGCTTGTAGAGCACCGTATTGCCGGTCAGCAGCGCCGGGATGAACACATTGCCGCCGACAAACCATGGGTAGTTCCAGGCCGAGATATTGGCCACCACGCCGAGCGGCAGGTGCTCGATCTGCTCGGTCATGCCGGCGTCACCGAAGACGGTTTCGGTGCGCACCTGGGTGTCCACTTCGCCCAGGAAGAAGTCGATGCGCGGCAGCAGTCCATTGAGTTCGTTGCGCGACATCTTGATCGGCTTGCCGGTTTCACTGCTCATGGTCGCGGCCAGCACTTCGAGCTGGGCCAGCACGGCGGCGCGAAAGCGGCTGATGCAGGCCTGGCGCTCGGCCAGCGGTGTGGCCTGCCAGCCGGGTTGCGCGGCGCGTGCGGCGTGCGCCTTGTTTGCCACCGAGGCCGCGTCGTCGGCATCGACCTGGGTGATCAGTGCGCCACTGGCGGGGTTGCGAATCGCGAGTTGCTTCATGGTGCTTTTCCTGTGGTCGTTCTGGCGGCTTGCGCCGCCGCTAAGAAGTCTGTCAGCAGCGCCGTGTCGTCCAGCGTGCCGAGCTCGCTGCGATGGAACTCGGGGTGCCACTGCACCGCCGCCACCCAGGGCGCCCCGGTGTGGCGGATGGCCTCAATCATGCCGTCATCCGGGCAGCGCGCCTCAACCACAAAACCGTTCGCCAGCTCTTTCACGCCCTGGTGATGGATGCTGTTGATCTTGCGCCCTTGCGCATCGGCCAGCAGTTCGGCGAGCCGGGTGTTAGGCACAATTTCAAGCGCGTGAAAATTGCGGTCATAGACCGCAGCGTCGCGGTGCACCAGCGCCTGCGGCTGTTGCGTTGCAATGTCTTGGTACAGCGTGCCGCCAAACGCCGCGTTGATTAGTTGCAGGCCGCGACGGACGCCAAACACCGGCTTGCCCGCGCTGATGAAGGCGCGCAGCAGCGCCAGCTCGTATTCGTCGCGGATGCGGTCGCCGCTCCAGCGCTGCTCAAGCGGCGCTTCGCCATAGCTGCCGGGCCAGACGTCGGCACCGCCATGCAGCAGCAGGCCGTCGAGCCAGCGGGCATAGTCGTCAAAATGAACCTCGCCCCGGAACGTGTCTCCGGCCGGCGACGGAATCATCACCAGCAACGCGCCGCCGGCCATCACCCAGTGCGCCATCGACTGCTCCACGTATTGCAGCGTCTTGCTGGCAAACGTGCTGCGCGCCGGGTCCGGGTGCAAAAAGCAGGCGCTGATGCCGATCTTCAGGCGCTCTTTGTGCTCTGCCATCACTTACATCGCAGCCATGAAGAGCGCCGCAAAGTCGGCCGATGTGCACGCTCGCGGATTGGTCTGGTGGCAGATGTCGGCCGTGGCAATCTGCACCAGCCGCGGCAACTGCTCCAACTGCACGCCGTGGGCCCTGAGGCCTCCGCTGATGCCGATACTGATCTTGAGCTGGCGCAGCCACGGCACGAAGGAGTGCGCGCCGCCCTCCACCTTGCAGACGTGCGCCAGTTCGTCAAACTTGGGCAGCGCCGCTTCCAGGTTCCACGCCATCACGCTGTCAATCATCAGCGCGTTGGCCAGGCCGTGGTGCAGGTCGCAGACAGCGCCCAGCGCATGGGCACACGAGTGCACCGCGCCCAGGTCCTTCTGGAACGCAATCGCGCCCATCATCGAGGCCATCATCATGTCGCTTCTGGCCTGCCGGTCGCCGAGTCGATGGACCGCAGTCCACAGCGCGCCCGCTGCAATGCGCGTGCCCTCCAATGCGATGCCGTCGCATAGCGGATGGTAGGCCGGCGACAGGTAACTCTCGATGTTGTGCGTCAGCGCGTCCATGCCGGTGGCTGCCGTCATGGCGGCTGGCAATCCGAGTGTCAGCTCCGGGTCGGCAAACACCATTCTGGCCAGAATTTTGGGGCTGAACACGACTCGCTTCAAGTGCGTGTCGTTTTCGCTGACGACGCTGGAGCGCCCGACTTCCGAGCCGGTGCCTGACGTGGTTGGTAGTGCCACAAAGTAGGGTAGCTCGTGCTCTATCGGGCGCACCTGTGGATGATCCCAGACGTACTCCAGAATGTCGCCAGCGTGGGTGGCCGCCAGGCCAACCACCTTGGCGACGTCGAGCGCCGCGCCGCCGCCAAAACCGATGATGCAGTCGGCCTGATGCGCCTTAAAGGCAGCCGCGCCGTCCATTACCTGGCTACAGGTCGGGTTGCCAAAAACGCCGCTGAACACGGCCACATCGAGCCCGCCCAGATGGCTCATGAATTCGGCCAGCACCGGCAGCGCGGCCAGTGCTTTGTCGGTGACCAGCAGCGGGCGCTTGCACCCCTGGTCGAGCAAATGCTGCTTGACCAGCGTGCGCGCGCCGGCGCCGAATTTGATCGCAGTCGGGAACGAGAAGGAAGTGATGTTCATGATGTGGCTTGCTTCAGATGATTTCAAAATAGCGTTTCATTTCCCAGTCGGTGACGGCGTCGAGCCACTGGCGCCATTCCCAGTCGCGGGTTGCGGCAAAGTGCTCGACAAAGCCGTCGCCCAGCCAGTCGCGCGCGATGCCCGACTTCTCAAAGATGCGCGTGGTCTCGATCAACGTGCGCGGCGCGCGCGCAATGTGCTCGCCGCCCTTGTTGGTGCCGGTGATGGGCGGCGCGCTCAGCTTCAGACCTTTTTCGACGCCGTCCAGCCCGGCCGCAATCACGGCCGCCATCGCCAGATACGGGTTGACGTCGGCGCCCGGGCAGCGCGTTTCCAGTCGCGTCGCCTTGGCGCTGGCCGTCATCACGCGAAAGCTGGCAGTGCGGTTGTCGATGCCCCAGGTTGGTTTGACCGGCGCCCAAAAGCCATCGACCAGACGCTTGTAGCTATTGATGGTGGGCCAGATCATCGCTCCGAACTCCATCATGCACGCTACCTGCCCGGCCAGATAGCTCTCGAACAGTTTGCTCATCTTGCGCGGACTCTTGGCATCAAAGAACAGATTGTTCTTGCCGTCCGACAGGCTCTGGTGAATATGCCCGCTGCAGCCCGGCAACTGCTGGTGCGGCTTGGCCATGAAGTTGGGCATGACGCCAAAACGCGCGCCGATTTCCTTGGTGCCGGTTTTGAACAGAATGGCGCGGTCGGCCTGCTCCAGC